>CADBUU010000001.1 GCA_902797945.1 uncultured Eubacteriales bacterium
AGCATTCGACGGGAGCATAGCTCAGTTGGGAGAGCATCTGCCTTACAAGCAGGGGGTCATAGGTTCGAGCCCTATTGTTCCCACCATCGACTGCGGGAATGGCTCAGTGGTAGAGCGTTACCTTGCCAAGGTAAACGTCGCGAGTTCGAATCTCGTTTCCCGCTCCATAAAGGACTTCTTTTTTAAGAAGTCTTTTTTTTATAAAAAACCGCTTATAAAACCTTGCGTCTTATAAGCGGTTTTTATCAATACAGTTGTTTTAATCTGTCTTTTTTGGACACGTTCGAAAGTTTTGTTCCCCCGGCAACGACCGTATTCCCCAAGTCGTAAGTCGAAAGTTTAACGAGTTTTTTAAGCGAATATATGATTTTATAATGTTTACAACCCGCCATATAGAAAGCAAGTAAAGCCTCGTATCCGTTTGCAATCGTAGTATACAGCGTTTTATCCTTATCTTTTTTACCTACCGGAACGTTCTTCAAAACGAAATCGAGATTTGCCGTAGCTTCCCTTTCCGGCTCTTTTTTGGATATTTCTTCGAGAAATTGCTCGTTTTCAGCCTTAGTTCCGACAGAATCTACGGTATAAGTCAATCTTATTTCATAAATATCCGAAAGTTTGATCGTCGTTCCGTTTATCGTCGCCTCTTTGCCCTTTATTTCGATCAACGGTTGGTTTTTAGTCGGATATTGTTTGAATGCGCTCGGAATCATCGCTATTCCCATAACGAGAAAAACGAGAAGCATTGCGCCCATAATTATACTCAAACCTTGGCTCGTCATAAAAAACGTAACGCCCATACCGCCCATCAGAACGACCAATAAAGTCGCAAGAACGACGGTCTTTCTCCTTTCTTTTTTATTATAAGCGATATCCGGATAAAATTTCGTATTCATCTTTTCGTGTTTTTCGTCGACTTCGTTCTTGATTTTTTCGATTTCTTCCTGATCTTTATCCATAGTTCCCTCCTGTTTTTCAAAAAATATTATACAATATCCTTGGGAATTTGTCAAAAGATTTAAAGGCTTTATTCGTCCTCTTCGATCTCTTCGATAAGCGGAGCGATTCCGACCATAGTAACCCCTTTGACGGGGCTATAAGTGTCTGACGACAATTTTTTTCTCTCGGCTAATTTTCCGTCCTCGTATCGTTCGAGATAGGCTATGCTTTTCGCTCCTTTTTTTCCGTATATTTTGACCACCCTCTCTCCGAGGCAGTATTCTTCGGTTTCAACCTCTTCGGATTCGGGTGGAGAGATATACTCTTGCACCTCGGAAACGCGTCTATAAGTCGATTTCCCGACTTTCCCGAATATTCTGACCTCGATTTTGCCGTTCAGCGTCCGACAAAGCATATAGACGTCTTCGCCCGTTTTATTTAACAGTTTAAGGTCGGAACTTCCGGAGTTTACCATTGCGTCGAACGAGGGTTCGACGTATGACACCAAAAGGCTGTGAGGTCTTCTTTCGGTTACCGTAAGCCCCGCAGTCAAAGCGGCGTTATAAACGGTCGAAGAGACCTGACAAACGCCTCCTCCCGTTCCGTCGATATAATTTCCGTCCATAATAATTTTGGCTTGTTTAAATCCCCTTTTTTCCGTTCTTTCGCCGACGCTGTCGTTAAAAGAAAAAGTTTCGCCGTCGGCGATTTTAACCCACCCTAAATACTTTACGGCAAGTTCGATATTATGTTTTCTCTCTTCGGACGAAGTTGAATAATCGGTAGAGAAAGAAGATATAAGTTTCGTCTTTTCTTTTAATTGCGAAATTGAAACGGAAGGCAATAAGTCTATTGTTTCCGCTTTTACGTCGGTTTGTCCGATAGAAAGCGCAATCTCTATTTGTCTTGAAAGTTTTTCCTCGTCTATTCCTTTTCCCTTTCTCGATTCGGTATATTTAAAAGGCTCGTCGGAGGTCGGGAAAACTTTAACTTGCGCGTCTACGGGACGAACGAGGGTATCGTAATATATTCCGTTTACAACTTCCTTTATGTTTTTTAAATAGACTTTGCCTGCGGACAAGTCTATTTCCGGATATGAAAATTTATATTTTCTGTCGAAAGCGGAAACGGTCAAAGTATAGTCGTTGAGAATTTTCTGACTTTCGGGAGGATAATACGCCGAAGCGTAATTTTTTATATTATGAAAACCCGTCGCTATAAAAGCGACGGGCAAAACCAAACATAGTATATATTTTTTTATTTTTATCTGTCGCATATACCATAAGTATGGCTATATGCGCTTTAATTATACTTATTTGTTTTTAAGTTCGGTAAGAATTTCGGCTAACAATCTTTCGGTTTCGCTGACAACGGGAGTCGGTTCAGGCTCGGAGTCTTCCGGAGAATCGAGAGATGGAACCATTTCGGGGTGATATTTTTCCATTCTCTTTACCCAACGGGTTTCCGCGGAATTAAGCCTGTCGCCTTTCTTCATCTTTTCTTCAACCTTTTCTTTCATTCTCGCATTGACGTCCATTTGTTTTGCAATGTTATTTATCGCTTTAATGATAATGAAAAGAATAAACGCGATGAGCACGAAGTTGATGATTGCGCTGATAAATGCGCCCCAATCGATATATATCGACTTATCAAGAACCACTTCGCCGGCGTCGTCTACTACCGTTTTAAGCATAGTATACGCCGTAGCGTTGCTATCTCCCATACAAAGGGCGATTATCCAATTTATTATCGGACGTAAAATATTATTCGTAAGAGCGGTAACTATCGCAGAAAACGCTCCGCCTATTATTACGCCGACAGCCATATCGAGAACGTTGCCTCGTTTAATAAACTCCCCGAATTCTTTAAAGAATTTTTTCATAAGTTTTTATCCTCCTATTATTAACGGATTTCCCGTTGAAATCAATTTAACGATTGATCGTTCGCAACTCCCTCTCCGCCCTCGACCGCGTTCTGGTTTATAACGGGCATAACGTATGCCGGAATATTGCAGTTTGCGGTTATCGCAGACACGGCGGCTCTGAGGTATGGATAGAGCGTTTCCATTGCTTCGGCGACGAAAACCTTTTGGTCTTCCTCCTTTTCGACCACGAAAGTCCCGAACATTGCGACGTTTAAGTTAAATGGAACGGGAGAAGAAATATCTTCGTTTACCCTTGCCGAAAGATTTACGAACAAAGTTTTGTCGTTTCTTCCCATTTTACATTCGATTTTGGGTTTTATCTGAAATTTAGTCCCGGGTTTTATCCCCTCGTTAAATTTGTATTCTATCTGATTTATTCTGAAAGTTAAAAGTTTGATATGATTTTCCATTTTGTCTCCTTTATTTTGAAATTATTTCAAAAAGATGTTCCTTATAATTTTCTATCGAAGCGTTGATAATCTCAGTCGCTTCTTTTACTCCCATTACCTTATTTACCGCCGTGTTTTTGCCTTCGAGTTGTTTATATACGGTAAAGAAGTGTTGCATTTCGTCGAAAATATGCCTCGGAAGGTCGGAAATACTTTTATATGAATTGTAATTCGGATCGGTAAATGGAATCGCTATTATTTTTTCGTCCGGTTTTCCGCTATCGTCCATAGTTATAACGCCGATCGGATAAACTTTTACCATACTCATAGGCAAAAGACTTTCCGAACATAAAACCAAAACGTCGAGCGGATCTCCGTCGCCCGCAAGCGTGTGAGGAATAAATCCGTAATTTGCGGGATAATGAGTGGAAGTATATAAAATTCTGTCGAGAATCAAAAGTCCCGTCTTTTTATCAAGTTCGTATTTTTGCTTACTGCCTTTCTGTATTTCAATTACCGCAATAAACTCTTCGGGGGTAATTCTCTTTGCTTCAACATCGTGCCAGATATTCAACGGTATTCTCCTTTTCTTTTTTATTTATTGTATAATAATTGCAAATTTTTGTCAATCTTTTTAACAAAGAGGAAATTATTTTTTGTTTTTCCCGAAACAAAAACCGCAATAAACATAAAAAAATCCAATTATTTTTTATTTTCTATTGACAAATCGTTTTAAATGTATTAAATTATAGATAGATAAATTGTCAAAATGATAGACTGACTATCACTTTAAGGGGGGCGACGTTTTATGAAGATGAAAGACGTAAAGATAAATTTCATAGTCGAAAGGGCGTTATCTTTATTTACGGCGAACTCGATAAACGAAGTTACGATAAAAGACGTTGCGGAAGAAGCGGGAATCGGCGAAGCGACCGTTTACAGATATTTTACAAAAAAACAAAACCTCGTAAAGGCGGTTGCGTTAAAACTGCAAGAAGAGATATTTTCTTCCTATTTTAATTTTTCGTCAAAGAAAACGGGATTCGAAAAACTTGCGGGCTTTTACGATATATATTATAGAATATTTATAGAACATTCGGAATTTTACCGTTTCGTTAACGAATTCGACGCATTTTGTCTCAATGAAAACGTAGGCGAACTCGACGATTACAGTCAAGGCTTGGAACAATTTAAAGAAAAGTTTTTAGAAGCGTATGAACATGGCGTTTCAGACGGAACTGTCAAAAAACTCGAAGACGCGGAGACCTTTTATTACGCTACTACCCATTCTCTTTTAAATCTATGTAAAAAACTGACGATTAAAAATCTCGTCAAACAGGACTTAAAAGTCGACAAAGCAAAAGAGGTAAAAACAATGGTCGACGTAATACTCGACTATTGCAAAAAACCGCAAGCCTGAATTGCGGTCATAATAAATAATAAATAAGGGAGGAAATATTGTTTCAGGCACAATATAAAAACCAAAAATGAAAAGATTAACCAAAAAACAGATGATAGTTTTCGCTATCGGACAACTCGGTTGGTCAATGCTCAGCGGACTTATAAACGCTTGGCTCGTGACCTTCTATCTTCCGACTGCTAACGACATTGAAAAACTTCATGCGACGCAGTATATTCAACCGGGGCTTGTAATTCTCGGCTTTTTGACTATTTTAGGTCTTATAACTGCCGTCAGCCGTATTTTTGACGCCGTTACCGATCCGCTTATTGCAAGTTTAAGCGACAGAAGCACGAATAAAAGAGGAAGAAGAATTCCCTTTATGCAATATGCGGCTATACCCTTGGCAGTCGTTACCGTCCTTCTTTTCTGCGCTCCCGTCGAAGAGATAAGCGGTATAAACGTCGCTTGGATCTCGGTATTCATCATTTTGTTCTATTTGTTTATGACGATGTATTGCACCCCGTATAACGCTCTTATTTCGGAATTCGGAAAAACGCAGGAAGACAGAATGTTCATATCGACGGCAATTTCTCTCACGTTTTTTGTCGGAACTCTTCTCGCCTACACGCCTTTCGTTTTCTCGGGAATGCTTATAGGTTCGGTAGGATTCGCTTGGAGTTATAGAATTCCTTTTATCGTTCTTTCGGTAATTGCGGCGGTCGCAATGCTTATCCCCACTTTCTTCCTCAAAGAAAAAGATTTCGTAGACACGAAGCCTTCGAACGTAAATATGTTCAAGTCGCTTGCTTCTACCTTTAAAAATAAAGATTTCAGAGTATTCGTCGGATCGGATATAATGTATTGGATAGGACTTACTCTTTTCCAGACGGGACTTCCTTTCTTCGTAAAAGTATCGATGGGCTTGGATCAAGGATACACGATGTATTTTATGGGCGGTATGACCATTCTTTCGGCGGTATTCTATCCCTTCGTAAGCGGTCTCGTTCGTAAGTTCGGCAAGAAAAACCTTACTATCGTAGGATTTTTGGGACTTGCGCTCGCATATCTTATCACCGCTATGATAAATATCATCACCGTTATCCCGGGAATAGTTTACGGCATTTTGATCTGCGTCGTAGCTGCGTTCCCGATGGCTCTTCTCGGAATTATTCCTCAGTCAATAGTTGCCGACGTCGCGGAAGCGGAAGGTTTAACTACCGGCGAAAACAGAGAAGGTATGTTCTTTGCGGCGAGAACGTTCGCAATGAAATGGGGACAATCTATCGCAATGCTCGTATTTACCTCTCTTGCAATAATCGGAACTACCCAGAACGTCAACGCCAACGACATTACGGCTTCTTCTCTCGGACTTATGATCGTCGCTTTCGTTGCGGTAGCATTCTGCGTTCTCGGCGCAGTTATCCTTTGGTTCTATGATGAAAAGAAAGTTATGAAAACCATCGCTAAACCCGAAGAAAAACAAGTCGAACAAACAGCGGAGCAATAAGAGAAAATGAATTGTTTATACGAACTTCGTTACAAAATCGACGGTATTTCGAAAACTCTTTCAAAAGAGGAAAACGACGACGTTAAATTAAATTTTTCCGACGACGGAAAAATAAGAAAGGTAACACTGACGGCAAAAACCGATTTGGTTTTATCTTCATACGGGGAATCGGAAAACGATTTCCCCGTTAAAGAAACAAAATACGACGATCCGAAAGGCGACCTCTACTTTATGAACGGCTATCAGTCTTGGACGGATACGAGAGAATACTACGGCGACGCAAGAGAGAGAAACGTTAAAAATCTCCCCTCAAGATTAGTCAAAGTTTTCGCTTTCGACCGTTACGGCGACTCTACTTTTTACGGTTACGATAAAAAACTTCTTCACGGATACGACGTCTTTTACGTCAAGGGCAAACACCAACTGTTTATCCTCAATCTCAACGTCAAAAACGCTTATCTCATTATCGAAGTTCACCGTAAAACCGGCGCTATAAGTTTTTTATCGGATATTGACGGCAAAAAAATGAAGGAAGGCGAAACTTTCGTCGTCGCGGAATATGCTTATTCGCCCGAAATAGAAGATTATAGACTTTTCGACGAGTTTTTCCCGAAAAAGAAAGTCGATAAAATTTTCGGCTATACCTCTTGGTATAACTATTATCAAAACGTAAACGAAAGCATTTTGCTTCGCGATCTCGACGCTTTGGACGACCGCTTCAATCTCTTTCAGATAGACGACGGCTACGAAACTTTCGTCGGCGATTGGCTCGACGTCGATAAGAATAAATTTCCCAACGGACTTAAACCAATCGTTGACAAAATACACGAGCGTGGATTTAAGGCGGGAATATGGCTTGCTCCTTTCGTTGCGGAAGAAGAAAGCAAACTCTTTAAAGAAAACAAGAGTTGGTTCAAAAAATTCCCCGACGGCGAATACGTCAAGTGCGGTTCGAATTGGAGCGGATTTTACGCTCTCGACCTTGAAAACGACGAAGTAAGAAAATATATCCGCAAATGTCTTGAAACGTATTCGGATATGGGCTTCGATTTCTTTAAACTCGACTTCCTATACGGAGCAAATCTTCCTCCTTACGAAGGAAAGACGAGAAGTCAGGTTGCGGAAGAAGCATACGCCTTTTTGCGCGAAGTTTTAAAAGACAAATTGATTCTCGGCTGCGGAGCGACTTTATTCAACGGGGCTAACAAGTTCGATTATATGAGAATAGGTCCCGACGTTTCACTCAAATTCGACGACGTATGGTATATGCGTTTTATGCACAGAGAAAGGATTTCGACGAAAGTTACCCTTCAAAACACCATATACAGAAGTTTTATGAACGGAAGATTATTCGGAAACGATCCCGACGTGTTCTTGCTCCGCGACGATAATATCGACCTTTCAAACACGCAAAAGCTATCTCTTATAACCCTCAACGCGCTGTTCGGAAGCGTTATGATGACTTCGGACAATATAGCCGAATACGATGAAAATAAAAGGGATATATTAAGCGGAGCGCTCGACTTATTCAAAAATGCAAAAGTCGAAAGTTTCAATCGTAATAAAGACGCCGTTACCATAAATTACACCGTAAACGGCAAACTCGAAAAAATAATATACGATACCGAAAGGGGGATTTTATTATGACGGATAAAAGTGCGGTCATATTCGGCAACAAAATCGACGCTAAAACGTTGAAACAAGCCGAAAAAGCAAAAGCAAAGTATATAAAAAAATACGGCGACGACAGCGATAAAGATTATAAATTATCCTTTAAACCCATCGACACGCTTTCCTTTATCGGAGCTGAAAATATCGTTTTCGGAGAACAAAATCAAAAATTCGACGATAACGCCCTTATCGTGGGAAATATAAGAATGGGTTTCGGACATTACAGAATCTCGATCGCCATGGCGTCGTGCGCAAGAGCGCTCGGCTATAAACCCTATTGGCTCGACCTCGCCTCTTTTGACGCGACCGGCTCGAAAATGATAAGAGAACAGAACGATATGTATTCTCTTGCTTCGAGAATATCTCAGAAATCGAAACTCTTCAATAAAATCGTTTGGGAACCGCTAAACAGCGAAGGTTTTAAGAAAATAACTTATAACGCCAAAGACCAAAAAAACAGCGAATTGCTCGTGCCTATATTTAAAAATATCGATAAAAACATTCCTTACATCGCAACTCACGTCTGGCCGAGCCAGGCGGCGATACATGCGGGAATGACAAACGTCGTAAACGCAATCCCCGATAACTGGGCTATGGGCTTGCATTTGTCAGAAGGCGCTATACACGCCGTTCAGACGCCTTTCGCCTATCTCGGTTATAAAACCCTCAATGGATTTGCAAAAACCCCTTTAAATGGTATTCCAGAGTCGCAACTTAAAATGGTCGGAAGATTTATCGATCACGAACTTCTCGTCGATTTAGAGGGCGACAACGCTCGCAGAAAAGCGAGAATAGCCGAAAATAAACCGCTCAGGATCCTTATGACGGTAGGAGGAGCGGGAGCGGGCTTCAATATGTTCGTCGCTATGGTCAAACACCTTCTTCCTTACGTCAAAGAAAAAAAGGTCGCTTTGTTCATAAACTTCGGCGATCACCGCTCGGTTTACGACAAACTCGTAGAGAAAATCGGAAATATAGAATGTAAACAGTTCTTCAATCAATATAATTCTCTTACGGAACTTGTCGGCGAAATAAAGGACGGCGACGCAGAAGGAATTTACGCCATATATAACGAAAACATTTTCGAGGCGGTATATTCGACCAACCTACTTATTCCCGTAACCGACGTTCTCGTAACCAAACCGGGCGAACTCGCCTACTACCCCATTCCCAAGGTATTTATGAAACATATCGGCGGACACGAGGTTTACGGCGCTATCAACGGCAGAGAATTGGGAGATTCCACGAACGAATATCCGACCGAAAAGTCGATAAACGAAATGTTTGACAAACTTCTTTCGGATAAAGAAATAATCCCTCATATTTGCGACAGAATAAACCAACTCAAAAAACAGGGCTATTATGACGGCGCTTACGAATGCGTCCGCCTCGCAACGGGAAATAAATAATTTAATTTTTTCATTTTTAAACGGCGGAGAGTAAAGTTGCTCTCCGCCGTTTTTACCGCCGATCATATCCAATTTTTACCACTTTGAACCCGACGTCTTTTCAACCAACTTATAAATCCGTATAAGTCGTTTATTAAAAAAATCACGAAACATATTATGACCGATAAATAGGAAATATCCGTAGCGGTCGCCATTATCCACATTACGATAAGAACTACGTCGTTTGCGGCGTAAGCCAACGCAAAATACGGACTTCTCCTAAAAGTCAGATATGCCGCAATAAAACTCGTCGCAACCGATAAAGCGCTTATCAAAAGATTCGTCGTATTCAGCATTTTTAGTATAAAATAAAATACAAGCGTAATTACGCCCGTCAAAACGAATGAAAAAGCGACTTCTTTTTTCCCTAATTTATTTATCTCTACTTCAATCTTTTTACCCTTAAAAGGGTGAGTAAGCCAGGATATAAGCGAGATTATCGCCATGGGCGCCGTCATTCCGAGATAAGTTATCATTTCGCCGTAATACTTAAACCCGAACGATACAACTCCGTAAAAAATGCTGAAAATAACCATTAAGACTTGCCCTATCGGATTGCCCTTGGCGTTAAAAATCAAAGACGTTGCGCCTAAAATCGAAGCGACGAGAGTAAAATAATTCGTCCTATCGAAAATAACGAACGAAAGGACGATAAAAGAAATGGAAAAACCCCATAAAGCGAAGTCTTTCCGACTAAAACCAAAAAAATTATTTTTCATACAATCCTCGAAAACACATAAAATATATTCAAAGACCTAACGATACGCCGTCTACCCGGTGGCAGTTAATATCGTTATTTTATCATTTATATTATTAAAAGTCAACTTCTTTCTTTACCAAAGTCAATAAAAAGAAATTGTCGATAAAGTTTTCAAAACGCAATAAATGTGTCAAACTCATCGAAATGCAATTTTCTTTAGTCCGAGCAAGATTACCATAAGAACTATAACAGTATTTTTAAAATATTTTTATAAGCGAAGGCGAAGGGATACTGCCGTTTCCCTTAAATGGAAGCCCCTCGGCAAGATACTTTTGCGTTCGCAAAAGATATTCGAGCGACAAGCGTAACGAATTAATCTTGTTTGCGTATGGTGATAATACGCATTGCTTTATCCTTTTCCCAAAGCAAAAACCGCTCCTTTAACATTTTTTAAATACAAACAAGTATTCATGAGCGAGCAAAAGGAAATTAAACTTTATACTGTTTGTTTTCCAATAGCCCGTGGCTTTGCAGTTGTGTTGCTCTTTGACTATTATTTCTTTTGTTTTGAAGCCTGCCATTTCAAAAATGCGCATAGTTTCAAATGCGAGTGGTTGAACCATACCTTTTTTGCGTGTATCTCCCATAAGAATAGCGCAA
>CADBUU010000002.1 GCA_902797945.1 uncultured Eubacteriales bacterium
AAACCACAATATTAAATGAAAGACAGTAAATTTTTAGTTTCTCTGAAACATTATTTGTCCAAACTTTGGCGAATATAATATTTTACAGTCCTCTTTTGTAAACTGCAAAAATATTTTCCTATATCCCGTAAAAAAATTGCCCGGATCACTGAATTGTTTATATTGTTTTTCATTATAAAAGAATTCAACTTTGATTTGATAAGGCTTATATCTACTGTCTAAAATGTCTACTCTTGTGACTTTTGCAGTTATTGGAACAGCATCAAACAACCAAATTTTAACTTGATTTTTTACTTTTTTGTGCCTACACAAATAATATATACATACTGTAGCAAGTAGTATGCTGAATGTGTTCCCAAATACCATCCCGAACAGCATCTCTTCTTCCCAAGAAAAAATACCGTAAAAAGAAGATATTAGCATGATTATGGTGCAAACTGGTATTATGCAAGATATAAAAATTGTGATATATAATAAGCCAATTCGCCAACCTTGAACAAATCTCCCATATTTCAGTGTCGCTTTTATTTCAGTCAAATTTGTCATCATGCCACCACCCAATGGAAAAATTTGACCAACCATAATGGTATTTCTCCCGAGAAACCTTGATTTAATGTTTGGTTAACATCTAATTGGTTGCCAACCATTTTATTTGCATAATAATTCATAGTCGTTCCACCGACTATTCCGCCAATTGCTTCTCCCACAACTTTTCCTGCCCTATTAAAAAATAAAACTTGTCAGCATTTTTCGTAACACAAAATCGCCTTTTCAACGTCGCCGTCGTAAATTATCTTGCCTTTTTCCAAGACTATACACCTGTCGCAAAGCCTTCTTATCGTATCCATATTATGGCTGACGTATAATATAGTTCTGCCCTCTTCTCTCGAAACGTCGCCCATTTTATCGAGGCACTTCTTCTGAAAGGCCAAATCTCCTACGGCAAGAACTTCGTCCATTATCATTATTTCGCTGTCGAGATGCGCGGCGACAGAAAAAGCAAGTTTTACATACATTCCCGACGAATAACGCTTTGCCGGCGTATCTATAAACTTTTCAATCTCTGAAAACTCTATTATCTTATCTATTTTACTATCGACTTCCGCTTTGCTCATTCCGAGTATTGCGCCGTTTAAATAGATATTTTCCCTGCCCGTAAGTTCGCCGTGAAATCCCGTTCCGACCTCTAACATACTCGAAACTCTGCCGTTTATTCCGATACTTCCTTCCGTCGGCGAAGTAATCCTTGAAATAAGTTTTAAAAGCGTCGACTTTCCGGCTCCGTTTTTACCTATGATCCCGACTCTTTCTCCTTTATAAACGGTAAGATTTATCCCGTCTAAAGCAACGAATTTCTCGTTTTTATTATGTCTTTCGGAATTGACTTTCGTATTCGGATCTTCCTTTTTGCGCATCCTTGCCCAAAAACTCTGTATATCCCGTTGAAGAGTTCCTCCGCTTATCACCCCGAGACGATATTCTTTTTTTAAGCCTTCTGTTTTTACGGCTATTTTTCTTTCTTCCATATCAAATCTTATCTATAAAATTACGTTCGGTTTTATTAAATACCACAACGCTGAAGAACGCCAAAACAAGCGTAACGCAAAAACTTATCGCAAGATATATCCAAGGCGTCGAGCCGCTCCCTAAAAATCCGATTCTCAAAAATTCTATCGACGGAGTTACGGGATTTAGCAAAATAATATTTCTTAGCGTAGAATTCGGTATCGATGAAACCGAATATACGACGGGCGAAAGATACATAAGAAGTTGAACTCCAAACCCGACAAGAACCTGTAAATCGCGGTATTTTACGGTAAGCGAAGAAATAATTATACCGACGCTCATTCCCAAAAGACCGAGTTGTAAAATAAGTAAGGGGAACAAGAGAGCGTAAAGTGTGATTTTCGCCGACGCGCCTATCAAAATAAACACGATATCGATCAGCAAAAACATAACGAACTGTATCAAAAAATTAAAGAAACAAGTTATTACCGTCGATATAGGACTTACTATCCTCGGGAAATAAACCTTGCCGAAAAGTCTTGCGTTTGAATAAAAAGTCGACGAAGTATGCGTCAAACACGCCGAAAAAAACAACCACGGAACGTTGCCGGCAAGATAAAACAAGAACTGCGGAACTCCGTCTGTCGAAAGCCTCGCAATCTGCCCGAATACAATTGTAAAAATAAACGTCGTCAAAAGAGGCTGAATTATAAACCACAACGGACCTAAAATCGTCTGTTTATATTTAGTTTTGAAATCCCTTTGAACAAATAGCCATATAAGGTCTTTATACTTGACCGTTTCGCGGATATTGAGTTTAAAAGGATTTTTTTTCGCCGTTATAAGCGTATCGAATTTTTCTTTCATTTATGTAGTTCGAGTTCTTTCAATAAATTTCCGAGTTCGTTTATCTTTTCTTCGGATTGTGAAAGAGTATTGTCTATTTTTCTCTTTACCCTACCCTTATCTTTACCGAATAACTTTACAAAAATCCTGTGAATATAACAAAAAGGTAATAATATTTTATGCTTATTTAAGGTAGGATAAATGATAGTCATCGTTTTATAGGGAGGAAATGCAATTTTCAACAGATATTTTCTCTTCCCTTTATTTACCGCCGCACCTATGGCGTTTGAGTTCGAACTCGTTCCGTATACGCCGCCCGTCAAAACGTATCTTGACATTTTTCGGGTAAGATCGCAATGCTCTCCTCCGTTAAACCATATATCTACGAGCAATAAGACGGATCTGTAAAATTTCACGAGATTACTTTCGCTAAGCAACACGAGAAGTTTATCTTCGTCGCAATAATTCTTTTCCCTAAGTATCCATAAATCTATAAACGGCCTTATTCCGCAACCGCCCGACATAAAATGATACGCCATATGCGCTATATGATGAAAAACGAAATATTCGGGAACCTCACGGTATTCGTTTTCTTTAAAACGTTCCGTGTAATCCCATACTTTCGATAACACTTCGTCTAATTGTTTGTTGTTTTCACAGATATTGAAATGAAGTTCCAGATGAATCTCATCATAGAAAAAATGCATGTCGTGAAAATTCTTTTTATTGTCCGTCGTAAAACCGTTTTGGGTAAGAATTTCAGTCGCTTTTCCTAAATTTTCTTCGCCTATAAGTATATCTATATCGCAACTCGTTCTTATCCAACCGATTTCGTAAAGATCTTTAAGTATCGCCCCTTTTAAGGGAACGTATTTAATATTATTTTTATCTAATAAGTCTTTTACGATTTTAAATACGGCGTCTTGCTGTTCGTAGCGAAGCACTGCGGTTGCCATATCTTCTTTATAGCGTTCGCTTATATCGTCGTCCGACAATATGCCGTTACGATATAATGCGTCGCCGATCAGGTGCGACAAATCGTGTCTTTTTGATAATATATAAATTTTTTTCAAATCGTATTCTTCATTTATAAAGTCTTTTCCGCATATCTCGTTACGAATAAGATCGAAAGTTTGTTTTGCCACACTCATTTGAATTTATCCTTTATTTAAAACCAAAAATCCAAGCCTACCGAATTTAATTCTTCTTTGTATTTTCCGTCGTCGTTTGCTATAGCTTTGTTTTGCTCGATATTCTTTTTTATATTACCCCTAAAAGGCGACGTAACTATTCTTTCTATCCAAAAAAAGGGAAGTAAAAAGGGTAATTTTTTAAGTATAGGATTTCTCCCGCACATTGCCTTATAAGTCGGAAAAATCTTACGGAATAAATCTTTCGCCCTCGCTTTTTTCTTATTGCCCGACGCCTCGTTTAACTTTTTAAGGGTATATGATTTTTGTGACGTTTCTTCTCTTCCGTATTCTCC
>CADBUU010000003.1 GCA_902797945.1 uncultured Eubacteriales bacterium
TACGAACCCGAATATGCGAGGATATGGCGAAATAAATTCTCAGAACTAAATAATCGTCCGTTCGATATAGAAAGTATCGAATCCGGGACAAAAGGCGGATTTTTCGAGCGTTTGTTCAGAACGACTTCGCGAGAATACAAAAACTTTATACAGACTCTCAAAGATTTTAATAACCCCGATTCCAAAGATTTTATGAACAGGGAGAAAATGCGTGCGGCAGCCGACGCTTATAAAGCGCATAAACTTCCCGAAGGCGTAACGGTCGACCAACTCGACTCTACGGGTAAAGGGAGAATGGCAGTCGTCGACGGAGTCATTTCCACTCTTGATTATATGGAGCGGAACGATTCGACAATAAGAAGAGATATCGAGGCGAACGTATTCGGAATAGAGCCTGCGCCGGTCGGAGAACAGTTCTTGAAAAAACAGGACGTCGAACCTAAAAACGAGATAAAAAACGAAATTTCGAATAATATAAAAAATCCCGAAAAAATTATCGAAGAACCCAACGAGGCGTTGGCAAATCATTGATAAACCCCGCATAAAAAAAAGTTTGCTTTTCGGCGGTAAATTTCGATAAAAGGCTGACGGTTTTGTTATTTCGTTAAAAAATCGTTTTCTCCCTTTACAAATTTCCGTTAATATGGTATACTTCATTTAATAAGAGACTTTATTGTGGGGTAAAAAGATGAAAAACGAATTTTATTATTTGTCCAAAGACGGACTGACGCAGATTCATGCGATAGAGTGGATACCCGAGACCGAAGTTCGCGGAGTTTTGCAAATCGCTCACGGAATGGTAGAATTTATCGACCGTTACGACAGATTTGCTTGCTTTATGGCGTCAAAGGGTTTTTACGTCGTAGGTAACGACCATCTCGGACACGGAAAGTCGGTAACCGACGAATCGCAACTCGGATATTTTGCGAAACACGACGGAAATTTCTGTGTTCTCGGCGATATGCAGACTCTGAGGGAAAATTCTCAAAAGAAATATCCCGACCTTCCGTATTTTTTGCTCGGACACAGTATGGGTTCGTTTTTTACCCGTGAATTTATCGAAAAATACGGTGAAGGTTTGTCGGGCGCGATTATTATGGGGACGGGCTATCAGCCTATCGCGACTTTGGATTTGGGAATTGCCTTGACGGGAGTTCTTCAACAGGCGAGAGGGGGACATTTCCGTAGCGCAATGGTCAATAATATGGCTTTAGGCTCTTATAATAAGACCTTCGAGCCGTCGAGGACGAAGAACGATTGGTTGACGAAAGATGAAAAAATCGTCGACGCCTACGAGGCAAATCCGCTCAATCAGTTTATGTTTACGGTAAACGGATATTACAATTTATTCCGAGGAATGCGTTATTCGGAGAGGCAGGTCAACCTCGATAAGATACCGAAGGACTTACCTTTGCTCGTCGTTTCGGGGCAGAACGATCCCGTCGGAGAATTCGGAAAAGGTCCGAAAAAGGTTGCGCAAATATATCTTGAAAACGGAATAAAAGACGTAACGTTAAAGTTGTTCCCCGAAGACCGTCACGAGATATTAAACGAACTCGACAGGGAAGAGGTGGATAAATATCTTCTCGATTGGATCGAAAAGCGTATGTAAACGGATGGTAAAACTTTGTTTTTTATCGGAAATTTTAAGGGTTGACGCAAGGTGTTTAAAAATTTATAATGAAAACGGCGGTCGGATTTTTCCGACCGCCGTATTGATATGCGGAAACTATCTTTTTCTTCTGAAATCTCTGCCGTTTATTTCGATGGCAAGCGACTTGCCTTTTGTAAATAATCTCGACGATATTCGCTCTCCGTAAAAATCGTATATTTCATCGACCGAAAGGTTGGTCGTTACGATAAGAGGAAGATTTTTATCCGACCTTGCGCTTAAAATCGTATATAAACAAGTAAAAGACACGTTTTTGAAAGTCATTTCGCTTCCTAAATCGTCTATAACGAGTAGGTCGCATTCGGTTAATGCCGAAAGATAACCCTCTCTTTCAAGGTCGTAAAGAGAGGAGGTGCGCGCGAAAACCGATTGAAGTTCGTAAGAGGATATAAATACTACGATTTTCCCCATTTTTTCAAATTGATTCGCAATGCAACCGGCAAGATAAGTTTTTCCCGAGCCGACTTTTCCGAGCAAAGTTACGAATTTGTTCACTTCGCCCGCTTTATCTGCGAATTGTCTCATTTTAAGATAAACTTTTTCGTCGGGAGTATTTATGTAATCGGCGTGTTCGAAATCGGGCAGGCTTTTTTTGCTTATGCCGAGTTCCTCGGTTACGACTTCGGAAGCGATTTTGTTAAAGCACTTGCATCTTTTATCGCCGTTAAATCCCGTATCTTCGCAAATTTTACAATTATAATCGGGAATGAGGTCTTTCGGGGATATTCCGTGGCTTTTAATTACGGCGTCGAGTTGCTCGTTTCCCTTTTCGAGGGCTTCGTTTGCCTTTAAAAGGCTTGTTTCGTCGCCGTTGAATTTCGCCTTGGCTATTTCGAATTTCGCCGAATTTACGGCGTTATACGCCTTTACGTAATTTTCGTCGTCGTTTAAAAGGGCGTTTAGTTTTTCGACTTTCGCTTTCGCGAGAGTTCTCGCTCTCCTATATCTCTCGTCAATGGCGCGAAGCGTCTGATTTCCGTATCTCATTTTTTTCTCCGTTAAAATTCAACGCTGTCAATATCGTCGATAATGTTTTCCAACTCTTCTTTGGTGTAGTTTCTTTTGTATTTTTCAAAATTGTCGAACTCTTTCTTTGAGCCGGACGGTTTTACTATTTTGATATTATCGACCGAAAATACGCCTTGAGACTTCCAATTCGATAAAATCGAGTTTATATACGCCGGGGTTTTACCGTAGGAAAGTTTCGCCGCTTCTTCAATCATTTCGTCGGAGAAATTCCAACTTCTCCAAACTTTCAGATTTTGTCTGTCCCAATCCGTCGGACGACGCTCCGAACCGATAAACGAAAGTATTTTTTTGATAAATTCGTCGTCTGACGATAGACCTTTAAGATATTCCGCAATAGAGGGCAGGGAAACGAGTCCGGAAGAGTAAAACTTTGAAATCGTTTCGTCCATTTTTTCAAAAGACCTTCTGCCGTTTTTAAAGCAAAGATTTGCGATAAATAAAAGCGTTTCGTCGTTATAACCCATACTCTGCCAAGGGGAAACGTAGTTTTCTATTACGGGATCGATAACTTCGGTGTAGACCGAAAGTTGACGGCTTATCTCGTAAGCGAGTTCGATTCTTTTATTCTTTTCGTCGTAGTATTTGTCTATTTCGTTTGTCGAAAAGATCTTAGCGCCGTATAAAGCGGAGATCTCGCGGTCGAGTTTAAGTGTGTTTTTGGACTTCGAACGTTTGGCGGCAAGTAAAATAGCGTCCAAAGAAAAACCGAGTTCTTTCGTCCATTTTTCATATCTGTCGAGATCTTCTATATCGGGATTTTTCTTGGGAGAAATAATCGAGAAAATCTGATTTATAGATGAGGTGTGGACGTTGTAAACCGAAATTTCGTTCTCTATTTTTTGAGTGGTGGTAATTCCCCTCGACGCAAAACCTCTCGCAACTTTTACTATATATCTGAAACTTATGTTTTCGCCTTTTAAGTCTATGCAATATTTGATGAGCATAAGCATTGCTTGAGGTTTAACGCCGAATTCTTCCATTATTTCGTAATAAGCCTGATATTCGGTCGTCGAAATCATTTTAGAGGGGAAAAGAACTTGAAGAGACTTTGAAAATTCGGAATATTTTTCGGGGGAATATCTTCTTAAATTCGCGGATTTTACGGGAAGATATCTGACCGAAAATGGCTCTTTTGAAATAATATCGACGAGTCCGAATTCTTCCCAGTAAGTAAAACAATCTTCTACTATTTCTCGGTCGAGTTTTACGTCTTGGGAAAAAGTGTCTATCGTCTTTTCCTCGCCGTCGGCGCAGTATAAAAGTCCGTAAAGGTAAACCTTTACGGCGTCGCCTGTCGCTTCGGGCAAATAGTTTAAAATAAACTTGTTGTCTATCCTCGTGTCGGACGACGAATTAAATTCTTTTGAAAACGCGCAAAAGGACATAAAATTTTAATTACTCGCTTGATTTATTTATTGAAATAGTTTATTATATAAATAAAAAAAAATCAAATCAAAAACGACGAAAAATTTTCAATCACAATATTTTGTGTCCGTTTTGTTTTTTGACAACAATTTTAATAATCTTTTCAAAAACGACGAAAAATTTTCAATCACAATATTTTGTGTCCGCTTTGTTTTTTGATAACAATTTTAATAGTTTTTATTTAAGAGTTGAGTATGAGATTTTTACACGCTTCCGATCTCCATATCGGCAAAAAAATCGACGGTATTTCCAGAATAGACGAACAGAGGGAAGTCCTTTTTGAAATAGCCGAAATTGCGCAAACCGAAAAAGTCGACGCCGTATTGATAGCCGGCGACGTTTTCGATACTTTCGTTCCCTCCGCCGAAGCGGAAGGGGCGTTCTTCGACTTCGCTTCCGACCTTGCCGCGGAAAAAATAGCGGTCGTCGTAATTTCCGGAAATCACGACGATGAGGACAGGCTTTTGGCGTCTAAAAATCTCGCATCGAAATTCGGCGTTTTGCTTTGCGGAAGTAATAACGAAAATTTTGTCGAATTAAAATGCGGAAAACTTACCGTAAAAGACGCCGGAGAATATCGTATAACTCTGTCAAAAGGCGAAGAAAAGGTTTTTATTATCACGTTGCCTTATTTTTCGGAAACTCCGCATAACAGACCTCTCGACAGAAACAAGACTTATAGCGAAAGATTTGAGGAACTTTTAAACGAAGTTATTTCGGAAAATAAACAAAAATATCCTACATTGCTTTTATCACACGTCTTTATGCTCGGAGGACAGAGTACCGAAGGGGAAAGGAGCATTGATTTAGGCGGAGCGAAACTTATTCCGCCGTCGGTAATACCCGATAGCGTATTATATACGGCGCTCGGGCATCTCCATAAAAGACAGTCGGTCAAAAAAGACAGGAACGTAATTTATAGCGGTTCTCCTTTACAATACTCTTACGATGAATCGGGAGATGAAAAGTCGGTTACCCTATTCGACGTAAGCGAAGGGAAAATCACGCAAATAAAAAAGGTGATTATAAAAGGGGGGAAACGGCTTGCCGATTTGTCGGCAACGGGAATTGAAAACGCCGACGAAATACTTGCTTTATACCGAGAGTATCACGTAAGGCTTACGATAGTAACCGATAAACCGTTGACTGCGGAAGAATTTCGTTATTTAAAAGAAAAATATCCGAACGTAACCGAAATAAGGCTTGCTCTTACCGGAGAAAGTCAAAACAGGATTACGGGCAGGAAATATCTCGGGGATAACGAACTTTTTTCTCTTTACGTCAAAGAGAGATTCGGGTCCGAACCCGACGACGACCTTATGGCGGCGTTCAAGGAAATAATGGCGGAGGAATGATATGAAACCGATAAAACTTACGCTCGAAGGAATAAGAAGTTTTTCGTCAAAGACGACGATAGATTTTTCGGAAGTGGTAAAAGACGGGCTGTTCGGTATATTCGGAAATACGGGTAGCGGTAAAAGCACGATTTTAGACGGAATAATATTTGCGCTATACGGGAGATTGCCGGGGCTTGAAATGTCGGAAATCGTAAACGCTCAATTAGCAAAAGCGAGCGTCGGTTTGGAATTCGAAGTTAAATTCAAAACCGAAAGAAAGAGATACTTCGTCGAAAGAGTAGTGTCCTTAAAAAAAGACGGCGGATATAAAGACGCGAAAGCAACTCTCGTCGATATGGATAAAAACGAAATGATCGCTTCTTCGACTTATGCCGTAAACGCCGAAATTGAGAATATCATCGGGCTTGGAGTCAACGAGTTTACGAAGTGTATAATACTTCCTCAGGGAGAGTTTGCAAAATTCGTTTCGTCGGCAAAATCCGAAAGGGTAAAGATTATAGAAAAGTTATTCGATTTAGGTCGTTTCGGCGAGAGGTTCAATATAAAATTAAAGGGTAAACTTTCTGCGCTCAATGCGGAAAAAGATAAACTGTCCGCTGTTTTCGCTCCTTATAAAGACGCAACTTCCGAAATGCTCGAATCTCTTTTCGCCGAGATAAAAACCTGCGAAAAAAGCATAGCCGAAAAACGCGAAACAATTTCAAAAATCGAAGAAAAAATCAAAGATTTTGAAAAGTTTTACGATAAACGTAAAAGGCTTGACGATTTAAAAACGAAGTTAAACGATATGGAAGAAAAGGCGAAAGAAGCCAAAGAGGCGGAGAGGAATCTTTCGCTTTATCCGAGGGCGGAAAAAATAGTCGCCAAAGAAAAGGAAAGAAACGTTTTAAAAGATAAAACGCAGTCCGCCCTTAAAGTTTATACCGACTGTAAAAACGAATACGACGACGTCCTTTTAAAGAGGGAAATCGTTAAAAAAAGAGAAGAAGAAATAGCCGCTTTAAAAGATGAAAAAATTCAACTTGAAAAGAAAATTTCCGAAATGGACGCGATAAAAGACGAAGTTGAACTTTTGAGAAAAAAATCTATTGATAGAGATGACAGAAAGAAGAATCTGACGATTTTGGACGAGCGAATTTGCAAAACCGAAAAAGAAGTAGAGGGATATGAACGATCTATATCGCAATTAAATGAAAATATAAGAAGTTATGAAGATTTGTGCGATTTGGATATGGCGCTCAAAGGCTTTAAAGACGGAGTTCTTAAAGGCGAATACGAAGAGGAGATCGGTTATTTAAAGGAAAGAATTTCGTCGTTGTCCGAATATGAGGAAAGCCTTTTAAAAAGAGACGTGTCAAGAGATTATTCCGATAGATTAAAATTGTTTTCGGATAAGATAAGCGAATTGTCGCTCGATAACGACGTCGCGTTTGACGAAATCGAAAATCTAAAAAAATATAACGAATTAAAAGACGAGACGGTAAAAAGACTCAATAAAGCAGTCGAAGAAAAAAACGATAAAGTTTCGGAATTGTCGCTTTTAAAAGAGAAAAGAGCGAGTCTTTTCGCCGAGTGGAAATCTCTTTGCGAAAGCGTTTCGTCCGTTGAGCGTAAAATTTTAAATTATTCAGATAATATCGAAGATTTTTTTAAAAATTATGCTTATCATAATAATAGGTTGGCAAGGGTTTCGGAAATTATTTCGGAATATGAAGAACAAGCAAAGAGCATAGAACGAATTTTTTCCGAAAAAAATGAAACGCGTGCGGTTTTGTTAAAGCAATATCAAATACTTAGCGTTGATTTGACTGAAAAGGAGAAGGAGCTTTCCGAACTTTTTGACGATGAGATAGGTTTAGTCGAAATTGCCGAAAATATCGTCGCTTCGGTGGGAGATTATGAAAATACGAAAAATTTTATCGATAAATATTCTGCCGAAAAACTGAATATTCTTTTCGAAATCGA
>CADBUU010000004.1 GCA_902797945.1 uncultured Eubacteriales bacterium
ACAAATTTATAATATTTTAATCATAAGAGTATAATAATTAAAGAATAAAATAATATAAGAATAAACAACAAGAGGCAAAATAAATGCGAAATTTGGGGAAATTTTTTATAAGCGTGGCGGTAATTGTTCTTTCATCGATAATATTTTCTTCCTGTTCGGGAATATTTACCAACGGAAGAAGTAAAAACACCAATGCCAATAGCGACAGCGAGAATACGACGGGGAACTTTTTAAAGAGCGAAGAAAGCGGAGTAAAGGCTGAAATTCACGTCGTCAACGAGAGTTCGACTGCGTCGGGACTTGTCGAAGTTCTTGAAAAGGCGAGACCGTCTGTTGTCGAGATATATGCGAAATTAAGCGGCGGAACGAGCGCCGGAAGCGGAGTTATCGTCGATTTACAGGATAGTGACTCAAACGGTAAAAAGGATACGGCGTATATAGTTACCTGTCATCACGTCATAGACGGGGCTTTAAGCACGGTCGTAAAATCTATATACGGAAACGAATTCGACGCTTTACTTATAGGTTCCGATCCGAGGTCGGATATCGGAGTTATTAAAATTCAGACTTCAAACGAAGAGTTTTTCGAAGGGCTTACTTATTCTTCCTGGATAGCGGACAGTGATTCGTTAAAGGTCGGAACGAGCGTCGTTGCTGTCGGAAATCCGCTCGGAATACTCGGCGGAACGGCGACTACGGGGATAATAAGCGCCATAAACAGAGGCGTTATAATAGAGGGCAAGAAGATGAATCTTCTTCAAACCGACGCCGCTATAAACGGAGGAAATTCGGGCGGCGCGCTGATAGATTCGAATACGGGCGCTCTGGTCGGTATAGTCAACGCGGGCTACGAATCTTATGCTGCGGAAGGTCTTAACTTCGCTATTCCCGCAAACGTCGCAAGGGAAGTAGAAACGAAGATAATGACCACTTACGGCGGAGAATACGAGTTCGGCTACGTCGAGGGCAACTATTCTTTCGGAGCGGAATACAGACTCGTTTCGAGAGCGGTCAGTTGGACTTCATACCGCTATTACGTCGCCGTGTCGGCGATAGATCCTTACGGGGTTTTCGCAAAAGAGGGAATTGCCGTAGGCGACTATATTTTCTCGGTTACGGTAAACGGAAAGACGATGGATTTGACTTCGATTACCTCTAACACCGTTTCCGAACTTACTTCTTTCCTTTCGGATACGGCGTATAAAATAGGCGACGAGGTCAAAATAAATTACGCGAGGTCGTCGGGAACGATGAAAGAATATACTTCGGAATTTAAAATACGTCAATACGTTTACGGATACGAAGGTTAAATTTATTCCTCGGAAGCAAAACTTCCGAGGGATTTTTCTTTTTTTATCGAAGTCGCCTTATAAAGTTGACTATTCTTCGGTTTTTTAGTAAAATGTAAGATGAGGTCTTATAAGACGCTTATGGGAAAAATAAAATGGTAATACTCGGAATAGATCCCGGACTTGCAACGATGGGTTGGGGAGTGATAAACAGCGATAAGGGCAGAATACAAGTCGTCGATTACGGCGTCGTTTTAACGCCGAAGGAACAGACTCTGCCCGAAAGGCTTTGCACGCTCGAAAACGGCGTTACCGCTCTATTTAAGAAATTCAACCCCGACGAAGTCGCTATCGAGGAATTGTTTTTCAATACGAATATAACTACGGGTATAAACGTTGCTCACGCAAGGGGAGTAACCTTGCTTACTTGCGTTAAAAACTGTAAGAGACTTTTCGAATATACGCCGCTTCAGATAAAGCAGGCGCTTACGGGATACGGAAGAGCCGAAAAAAGGCAGATGCAGATAATGGTAAAAACACTTTTAAGGCTCGATAAAATACCGAAACCGGACGACGCGGCGGACGCTCTGGCGGTTGCGCTCACTCATGCGCAGACGAATAATTTCAGTTCGGGTTTCGGAATAAGATAGGAGTAAGATATGATCGCTTATTTAAAGGGAAAAGTCATCGACGTTTTCGATGGCGGCGTGATTTTGGAAAATAACGGAATAGGTTACGAGGTGTTTTGCTCTTCGTCGGCAATAAACAGATTGACTTTGGGAACGACGGGCGAAATATATACCTATATGCAGGTAAGGGAAGACGGAATATCTCTTTTCGGTTTCGAAACGAAAGAAGAAAAGAGAATGTTTTTAAAACTTATCTCCGTTTCGGGAGTCGGACCGAAAATGGGAATAGGAGTTCTTTCGGGAATGAGCCTTGCCGACCTTGCGACGGCGATAGCGACGTCGGACGTAAAAACCTTGTCGAAGGTCAAAGGGCTCGGTAAAAAGACGGCGGAAAGAATAATATTGGAACTTCGCGAGGGAGTTTCCGGAGAAGAATTTTCTTCCTTAGGCGAGGAAAAGGCGAGCGTTCAACTTTCTTCCGACGAAGAGGACGCCGTAATTGCGCTTATGGGATTGGGATTTAACGGCGCTATGAGCAGAAAAGCCGTAAGCAGCGCAAAAGAAGGGGGAGCGAAAACGATAGAAGAAGTGATTTCTTACGCTTTGCGTTCTATCGGTAGGTAATATAATATGTTTGACGAAGAAGAAAGTTTGATTGTAAGCACGAAAACCGAATACGACGAAGTTGAAAACGTCCTTCGCCCGAAGTCGATGGAAGGTTACGTCGGACAGGAAAAAGTCAAGACCAACCTTTCGGTGTTTATGCAGGCGGCGAAACTCAGAGGAGAGCCTCTCGACCACGTCCTTTTATACGGACCTCCGGGACTCGGAAAGACGACGCTTGCGCATATAATCGCCGCGGAAATGGGCGTTCAGATAAAAGTTACTTCCGGACCGTCCATAGAAAAATCGGGCGATTTAGCGGCGATACTTACCAACTTAAACGAAGGCGACGTTCTTTTTATCGACGAAATACACAGGCTCAACCATAACGTAGAAGAGATATTATATCCGGCTATGGAGGACTTTTCTCTCGATTTTATTCTCGGAAAAGGACCTTCGGCGAGGTCGGTTCAGATACCGCTTAAAAGATTTACTTTGGTCGGCGCGACTACGAGGGCGGGAATGCTCAGTTCCCCATTGAGGGATAGATTCGGCGTAATATGCAGGCTCGAGATGTATTCGGTAGACGAACTTGCCGAGATAGTCCGCCGTTCGGCGCTTACTTTGGGAACGGAAATAGAGTCTTCTGCCTCCGTAGAAGTTGCGAGAAGGAGCAGAGGAACGCCGAGAATAGTCAACAGACTTTTAAAAAGGGTAAGAGATTTCTCGGCGGTAATGAATCACGAAATTATAACCCTTGAAGATACTAAACACGCTCTCGACAGGCTCGAAATAGACGAACTCGGTCTTGACAATATCGACATAAGGTTGCTTACTTCGATGATAGACAAGTTTGGCGGAGGTCCCGTAGGACTTGAAACTCTTGCGGCGACGATAAACGAGGACGGAAACACGATAGAAGACGTTTACGAACCCTATTTGTTGCAACTCGGATTTATTTCGAGAACCCCAAGAGGAAGAATGGCGATGCCGAAAGCCTACGAGCATCTCGGTAAAACGGTCAGCCCAAAGGCGAAAAAACAAATATCTCTTTTTGACGAACAGAATTGATTATGAAAACTTCGGATTTTTAC
Organism: uncultured Eubacteriales bacterium; assembly: GCA_902797945.1. GTDB lineage: Bacteria > Bacillota > Clostridia > Christensenellales > Borkfalkiaceae > UBA10281. The sequence continues at coordinate 3,616 of CADBUU010000004.1, forward strand.
TACGATCTTCCCGAAGAACTCATCGCTCAGACTCCCGTAGAGCCTCGCGATTCTTCGAGGTTGCTCGTTTACGACAGAAAAACAGGTAAAACGGAACACAGAATTTTCAGAGATATCGTCGAATATCTCCATACGGGCGACCTTTTGGTCGTAAACACTACCAAGGTTTATCCGGCGAGGTTATACGCCTATACTTCCCACGGGGGAAAAGTCGAAATACTCTTGCTAAAAAGAATAGATCTGACCGATTGGGAAGTCCTCGTAAAACCGGGGAAAAAATGCAAAGAAGGCGTCGAACTCGTAATCAACGACGAACTTAAAGTCGAAATTATTTCGAGGACGGAAGAGGGCGGAAGAATAGTCCGCTTTAAATTCGACGGCGTTTTCGAAGATATATTGTCGAGAGTCGGCGAAATGCCTTTACCGCCGTATATACGAGAAAAACTCAAAGATAAGGACAGATACCAGACCGTTTATTGTAAAAAAGAAGGGTCGGCGGCGGCTCCTACGGCGGGACTGCACTTTACTAATCGACTTATAGACGAACTTAAAGCCGAAGGGGTTGAGTTCGCCGAAGTCGATCTTCACGTCGGGCTCGGGACTTTCCGTCCCGTCAAAGTCGACGAAGTTACAGAGCATAAAATGCACTCGGAATATTTTTGTATAGACGAAGAAAACGCCGAAAAGATAAACAGGGCGAAAAAAGAGGGCAGGCGAGTCATTGCGGTCGGAACGACGAGCGTGAGAACGCTCGAAAGCGCCGCGCTTCCCGATGGGACGGTTCGGGCGACGTCAGGAAATACTCAGATATTTATTTATCCGCCTTATAAGTTTAAAGTTGTCGATGGGCTTATAACGAATTTTCATTTGCCCGAAAGCACGCTCATAATGCTCGTCGCGGCGTTTACTTCTCGGGAGAAGATACTCTCTCTTTACGAAACTGCCGTAAAAGAGAGGTATAGGTTTTTTTCTTTCGGCGACGCTTGTCTGTTTTTATAAACGGCGCGTTTCTACGATTTTTATTCGGCGACGATTTTTTAGTTATTGAATATTTTTATTCGGACGACTGTCAGTCGTTTTGACGATTTTTAGACGACTATGGAAAATTTTTATTTCGAACTCATTAAACAAGATCCCGATACGGGCGCAAGAGCGGGTGTTTTACATACTCCGCACGGAGATATAGAAACTCCCGTTTATATGCCCGTCGGAACGCAGGCAACCGTCAAGGGTGTTTTTCCGAGAGATTTAAAAGAGGCGGGGGCGCAGATTATTCTCGCCAACACATACCACCTTTATATGAGACCGGGAGACGAACTCGTAAAAAAAGCGGGCGGACTTCATACTTTTATGAATTGGGATAAACCCATTTTGACGGATAGCGGCGGATTTCAGGTCTTTTCGCTCGCAAAACTCAACGACATAAAAGACGAGGGTGTGACGTTCCGTTCCAACGTCGACGGAAGTAAACATTTCATAACTCCGGAAAAGGCAATCGAAATAGAAAACAATCTCGGCGCCGATATTATAATGGCTTTCGATCAATGCACCGAATACGGAATAGACCGCAAGGGTAGCGAAATGGCGATGAAGAGAACGCTTCAATGGTTGGACAGATGTTATAATAAGCATACGAATAAAAATCAAGCGCTTTTCCCGATAGTTCAAGGCAATTTATATAAAGATCTGCGAAAAATTTCTCTTCGGGAAACGGCTCCTTACGCCAAATACGGAATAGGTATCGGCGGATTGTCGGTAGGCGAGCCTAAGCCGCTTATGTATGAAATACTCGACGAACTTTATCCCGATTATCCGACGGATATTCCGAGGTATTTAATGGGTGTAGGCAGTCCCGACTGTCTTATCGAGGGCGTTTACAGGGGAATAGATATGTTCGATTGCGTTCTTGCCACGAGGATAGCGAGAAACGGAACGGCTATGACTTCGAGAGGAAAAGTCGTCGTGAGAAACGGAAAATACAAAGAGGATTTTACCCCTCTCGATCCCGAATGCGACTGCTACTGCTGTAAAAATTACACGAAAGCATACCTTCGCCACATGATAAACGTCAACGAAATGATGGGCGGAATGCTTTTAAGTCTGCATAATATTTCCTTTCTTACCAAACTTATGAGGGATATAAGGAAGTCTATAATCGGCGGCTATTTTAAAGATTTCAGAAAAGAGTTTTATTTAAAATACGGAGAATAATTTTATTTTTGACAAATTTTTTCGAAAAAATGTCTGAAACTCTTGCAATTTACCCGTAAAATATGTTATTTTAATATAAAAAGGAGAACACTCAAATGAATTTTATCTTAAATTTACTCGCAAATGAATCAGAAGCGGCAAACAGCAATGCAAACGCCAATACGCCGGCAGGCGGAAGCGGTTGGTTTTTGTGGGCTTTGGTAGGACTTATGGTTTTATTCCTCGTCTATACTTTTATTTCCGGCAGAAAGAGAAATAAAAAAATGGAAGAGGAAAAGGCAAGACTCAGCGATATTCACCCCGGATATAAGGTAACGACTATCGGTGGCGTCGTAGGAACGGTAGTGGAGGTAGACGACGAAACCAACTCTTTCGTTTTAAAGACGGGAACCGAAGACAACTGTTCTTATCTTACCTTCGATAAACAAGCGATATATCAGTCGTCAAATCCTGCGGAACAGACCGAAACGGCAACCGAAGAAAAGGTAGCCGAAGAAACTCCCGTTGAAGAAAGGGTAGCAGAAGAAACTTCGACCGAAGAAAAGACAGCCGAAGAAACTTCGACCGAAGAAAAGGGCGAAAACGCATAAAACTCATCATAAATAAAGAAACCTCCGCATAGTATGTCTTAGCGGAGGTTTTTGTTTTATGGAAAAAACGGGAGAAAACGGCGGATTTTTAAAACAAGTCGTAACCGCAGTGGTGCTGGCGATCGGAATAACGCTCGCTTCCGTGCTTGTATTCGCCTTTATTTTAAGGGTTACGCCTATAAGCGAAGGGGTTATAAAACCCGTCAATCAAGGGATAAAACTTTTATCGATATTCGTAGCTTGTATGATTTCGGTAAGGGGAGAGAAGGGCTTTTTGAAAGGTTGTCTTTCCGGAGCGCTCGCAACTCTTTTGTCGATATTGATTTTCGGTCTTATATCGGGGGGAGCGCCGTCGTTTATCGGATTTTTGATAGATTTTATCTGCGGAGCGGTAATGGGCGGATTGTCGGGAGCGATAAGCGTAAATTTCAGAAGATGACCGAAAAAGGACGTAATATTTTTACTGAATAGCCTTTTTCCCCAAAGCCCTCGTCGGAACGTGTTTCCGACGAGGGCTTTAAACTCGGTTGGACCTAAAAAAGCAAAGACTTCCCGCCTTTTTATGCGGTTAGCGGTAAATTATCCGTCGCAAACCGAAAAAAATTAAAAAAGTTTTTCTTTTATCCGTATTTTTTGCTCTAAAATTATTGACTTGCAACCCTTTTATGCTGTATAATAATACAGTATAGATTAACTGTTAAAGTCCGAAATTTTCGGACGGTCGGAATATTTGACCTTCGCATAAAAAGCGAGGGGAGAATAAAGCCGGCAATAAAGCAGGAGGCAGTAATGAAAAAGACCAAGTCAATAGTAATTCTTACTATTACGGCGCTGTTGATCGTTTTCTTCGGAGTGGCGTGCTTTTTTAGTTTCCCTCTTCCGAATAGCGTATACGACTACAATTCGGTTTTCAGCAGTATAAGTAAGGGTATCGATTTAGAGGGCGGTTACTACGCCGTGTTGGAGCCGAAGGTCGACGGAGATTCTCTCGATCAGCAAACTCTCGACAACGTCATCAGCACGCTTATGCAGAGGCTTTCCAACAAAGGATATACCGAAGCGACGATCACTAAGCAAGACGTTACCAATTTAAGGGTTGAAATACCCGACGTCGACGATCCCGACGAAGTTATGACGCTTCTCGGATCGCAAGGAAAACTCGAATTCAGAGATTCTTCGGGAACGGTTTATCTTACCGGCGAAGACGTTCAGGACGCTTACGTCGGATACGATAACGACAGTTCTTACGTCGTAGTTCTTAATTTTACCGCAAGGGGAGCCGATAAGTTCGCCGACGCGACTAAAACCATCTCGGAATCGAGCAACAAGACGATGAGCATTTATCTCGGAGATCAGGAAATATCCGCTCCCACGGTAAATTCGCAGATAGTCGGACCGAGCGCGCAGATCGAAGGCGACTTCGATTATGAAAGAGCGCAGTCTTTGGCGGCGGTAATTTCAAGCGGAGCGCTCGATATCGACTTCAATATAAGCGAATCCCGTCAGATAAGCGCCTCGCTCGGCGAGGGCGTCGTAAATAACGCTCTTATAGCGGCAGGTATCGGACTTCTCGTAATATTCGCCATTCTTCTCATATTCTACGGCGGAATGGGGCTTGCGGCTTCCATCGCTCTTTTGATTTACGTTATTATCTACGTCATCGTCCTTGCGGTATTCCCGTGGGTTCAACTTACCTTCCCCGGAATTGCGGGTATAATTCTTTCGATAGGTATGGCGGTAGACGCAAACGTAATTATATTCGAGAGAATAAAGGACGAATATGCGAGCGGTAAGACTGTTTTAAGCGCAATTCAAGTAGGATTTAAGCGCGCGTTTATAACTATATTCGACGCAAACATAACCACCATTTTGGCGTCCGTCGTTTTGTGGATACTCTGCGCAGGCTCGATAAGAGGTTTTGCTATAACTCTTTTCCTCGGAACTTTGGTTTCGATGTTTACGGCTATCGTAGTAACGAGATGGCTTATAAATCTGTTCAGACCGTTGGCGGGAGAAAAAGAGGACAAGTTCTTCGGTCTTAAAAGGAGGGACGCATAATGGCTAATCTTTCTTTCAGGGACAAGCAGTTCAAAATAGTAAATAAATTCTTTATTTTTCTTGCCGTAAGTTTGGTTATCATCGTTGCGGGCGTAGTAGATATACTCGTTCGCGGAATGAATATCGGTATTGAATTTTCTGCCGGCGCTTCTATCGAAGTAACCGTTGAGGACACCGACGGATTTAACGATAAACAGTTCAGAGAAACGTTTGAAAATTGGCTTGCCGGCGACCGTTTGGACGGAGAAAAGGCGGACAGAAAATTCGACGTTTCGAGAAATACTCAGGTATCGAGAGCGTCGAAGCAGATAACTTACGAATTCAGAATAGGAACGACCGTAGTCGAAAACGGCGAAACGAAGGATCTCACGGCGGTCATCAACGACGAAAATTCCGAAAATAACGGAAAGACCTTGCTTGTGGAATACGTCGCTAAAATAAGAGACGAAATTCTTCCCGACGTTCGTAAATATCTTTCCGAAAACGAAAGTTATTATAAAGACGTCGACCAAGACGATATAGACGTCTCGGTTGCCGTTCACACCATCGATAACTCCGTAATGCTTTATACGATAAGGACGACCTTTATAGCCGGCGCAGTCGCTATTTTGGTAATACTCGCCTATATCATAATAAGGTTTACTTGGATATCGGGTATTGCGGCTATCTTGGCGCTTATTCACGACGTCGCGATAATGGTTGCTTGCACGACTTTCTTCCAGATTCCCGTAAACTCGACTTTCATTGCGGCGGTAATAACCATAATCGGTTATTCTATCAATGCGACTATAGTCATTTTCGATAAGATAAGGGAACTCGAACGCACTCCGTCTTTTGACGACGTAAGCGATACAGACCTTGCAAACAAGGCGATAACGTCAACTTTAACCCGTTCGATATTGACAACCCTTACGACGCTCGTCGTGATTCTTCTTCTTGCGCTTTTCGGAACGGCTGCGATAAGAGAGTTCGCTCTTCCCATAATCTTCGGTTTGATTGCAGGCGCATATTCTTCGGTTCTTCTCGCAGGCTCGTTCTGGGTTTACCTTCGTAAACTTTTCAAACAGTCGGGAAAGAGAATGAAGAGAAAGGCTTCTAAAAAAAGCGTAAAGACTGAAATCGAAAGTGTAAATCAATAATAATAAAACAAAAATAATTGCGCGGACGGACGAAAATATCCGTCCGCTTTGACTTAAAAAAGACGCGTTTTATATTCGCGAAAGGGAAACGATATGATAAAGACGAGAGAATGGACTACGCAAGACGAAATAACAGCGGAAAAACTTTCCGCCTGTTTAAACTTGTCCTACGATCTCGCTAAAATGCTCGTCGTTCGAGGGATAAGGAAGGAGGAAGAGGCGAAAAGTTTTTTAAATCCGGACAAGTCCGATCTTGCAGATCCCTTTTTGCTTTCGGGAATGAAAGATGCGGTTGAAAGGATAACTCTTGCGCGTGACGAAGGACAAACGGTAGTTATTTACGGCGATTACGACGCCGACGGAATATCCGCAGTAACAGTCCTATATAAATGTCTGAAAATTTTCGGAATCGACGCATTCGCCGTAATTCCCGAAAGAGAAAACGGTTACGGGCTTACGGCAGGCGTTTACGAACAGGTGCTCGAACAATACAATCCCGACCTTATAATAACCGTCGATTGCGGAATCAGCGCCGTAAACGAAGTCGAAGAACTTCAAGATTTGGGCGTGGACATCATTATAACCGACCACCACGAAATTCCCGACGAAATTCCCGATTGCACGGTAATAAATTGTCATATAAAAGACGATTATCCCTTTGAATTTTTGTGCGGAGCAGGCGTGGCGTATAAACTCGGAAGAGCGCTTATAGGCGAAGAAGCGGATTCGTTTTTGGATATGGTTGCGCTTGCGACGGTTGCGGACAGTATGCCTCTTACGGGAGAGAACAGGATTCTCGTTCGGGAAGGCGTGAAGATGATGAGTGCCGGTAGAGCCCAAAAATGTATAAGAACTCTCGCCGAAGTGAGTAAGACTAAGGAATTTTCGGCGATAGGGCTGTCATATACTCTCGCTCCGAGAGTTAACGCCGCCGGGAGAATGGGCGACGCCTATTCGGCTCTTAAACTCTTTTTGAGCGAAGATCCCGTCGAAATGGTAACGCTATCGAAAAAACTCAACGAATATAACCAAAAACGCCAAACGGAATGTGAAGAACTATATAAAGACGCTAAGCGGAAACTCGGTGAAAAGGGTAGCGACAAAGCGATCGTTTTATTCGATGAAAATTGGAAAGCGGGACTTATAGGAATAGTTGCCGCAAGATTGGTCGAAGAATATAAAAAGCCGGTAATACTTTTCGGAGAAAAAGACGGACTTTTGCACGGAAGCGCAAGGTCGGTGGGAAGTATAAACGTTTTCGAAGCGCTTTCGGCGGTAAAAGGCGAAGTCGAGGCTTTCGGCGGACACGCTCAGGCTGCCGGCGTTACGGTAAGGAAGGATAAATTTTTAAGTTTCAACAAGGCGCTTAACGATTATTTGTCGGATAAATTTACCGTCGAAGATTTCAGATTCGCGACGGAAGTCGATTGGTTTTTAACTCGACCTCTGACGCCCGAATTTGTAAAGGAACTCGAAAAAATAGAGCCTTGCGGAGTGGGAAACCCCAAACCTTCTTTTGCGGTAAAATGCTCGTCGGTAAACGCTTCGCCCATAAAATACGGCTCGGCGCATTTGTCTTTTTCAACTCCGTATATAGATATGCTTTGGTTCGGCGGACTCGATAATATGGCGGTTTTGAATTCTCCCGTTGAAAAAAACGTCGTTTTCGAACCTAATCTCTCGGTATTTAACGGCAGACAGTCGCTTAAAGGATACGTCCGTTCGGTCGAAACCATTGCGGAAGTAACAGACGGGTTTATCGCCGCAATCGTAGAAGGTCAACTTGCAGGAGCGAAGGAAACGAGCGAATTTACCGAAATAGATACGAAAAAAGCGCAGGATTTTTTAAACGAATGCGTTCATTCGGTTTACGGAACTTTGTTTATTATAAATAATCCCGAAAATTTAGGGAAATATATAGGGCTTGAAAGATTTGAATTTTGTTCACTCGGTCTTAACCGCGGGGGCAACGTCAATACCGTATGCCTTGGTTTTACGGGAGAAATACCGTCGGAGTATAGGAGAGTCGTATATCTCGACAAACCGTTATCTCTCCCGAAAACGCAGGCGGAAGTGTTTGTAAATACTTCTTTAAAAGGGATAGCGACGGATAGTTTTTCGGTCGACAGAGAAACCGTCGGCAAGGTATATATGGCAATAAAAAAAGGCGATATTCTTTCGGCGCCTGCCGTCGACGTCGCCCTTAAAAACGACTTTGGCTGTTCGCCGACGGAAGCGGTAGTGGCGCTTAGGATATTATCCGAATTAAAAGTTATCAAAAAAGAAAATAATTTCATAAGAGTAGAAGAGGGAAAAAAGACGGATTTGTCTTTATCGTCTACCTATTTAAAGTTATCGGAAGTTTAAGCAAAAATGTATGAGGACGTTCTCGAAACAATTGAAAAGAATTATCCGCCCGAAGAATCGGTCGTTTTAACTCGCGCGTTTTATTTTGCAAAACAAGCCCATTCGGGACAAAAGCGCGCGTCGGGAGAGGAATATTTTACGCACCCCGTGGCGGTAGCGAAAATACTCCTCGATTTAGGCATGGACTATTTTTCGGTATCGGCGGCGTTTTTGCACGACGTGATAGAGGATACGCCCGTTTCGGAAGGAGATATAGAAAAGGAATTCGGAGAAGAAATTCTCGAACTCGTCAGAGGCGTTACAAAACTCGATAAAATAGAATTTAAGTCGAGAGAGGAAGAGCAAGCCGAAAATTTCAAAAAAATTTTCGTTTCGATGGCGAAAGACATAAGAGTTATTATAATAAAACTCGCAGACAGACTTCACAATATGCGTTCGCTCAATTTTCTTTCGCAGGACAGACAGTTGAGAATGGCGCACGAAACGCTCGATATTTACGCTCCTCTCGCCGGAAGGCTCGGTATTTCGCAGATAAAATGCGAACTCGAAGACCTTTGCTTGAAATACGTCGATCCCGAAGCCTACGAATACCTTTCGGTCAACATAAACAGTAAGGTTACCGAAAGGAGAGAATTTGTCGAATTTGCGGTCAGCGAAATAAAGCGGATTTTGGATGAATCGGGCATAAAGGGGGAAGTTTTCGGTAGGCCGAAGCATTTTTATTCCATCTATAAAAAGATGAAAAAACAGAATAAAACTCTCGACCAGATCTACGATCTTACGGCGGTCAGGGCAATCGTCGAAACGGTCGACGAATGTTACGAACTTCTCGGCAAGATTCATAAGGAATGGAAGCCCATACCCGGCAGGATAAAAGACTATATAGCGACGCCCAAGGAAAATATGTATCAAAGCCTTCATACGACCGTAGTAACGAGTTTCGGTAAGGTTTTCGAGATTCAGATAAGGACAAAAGAGATGAACCGCACCGCAGAATACGGTATTGCGGCGCATTGGAAATATAAAGAACACAAAGAAAATACCGACAATTTCGATAAAAGGCTTTCCTGGATAAGGGAAGTTATGGAATGGCAGGGCGGACTTAACAATTCCACCGAATTTATCGAGAGTTTAAAGGGGGACGTGTATAACAGCGAAGTTCTCGTATTTACCCCTAACGGCGAGGTTATAAGTCTTGTCAAGGACGCAACCCCCATAGATTTTGCCTATAAGATTCATACCGAAGTCGGCAATAAATGCGTCGGGGCGAAAGTCAACGGCAAAATAGTGCCTATAAATACGACTTTAAACGTCGGCGACGTCGTTGAGATAATAACTTCGAAACAATCGAAAGGTCCTTCGTGGGATTGGCTTAGGATCGCCAAGTCGTCGGGAGCGAAAGCGAAGATCAAGGCGTTTTTCAAAAAGACGATGGTAGGCGACAACGTAAAACTCGGAAAGAGTATGTTGGAAGCCGAGGCAAAAGCGAGAGGGTATAATTTCAGCGAACTTCTCTCTCCCGTAGGTTTTGAAAGGCTCAGTCAGCGAATGGCTTTTGCGACCGAAGACGAAATGTATGCCGCAGTCGGCGGAGGGGCGGTAACCCTTAATCAAGTTCTATTAAAACTCATAGATTATTACCGCAGAGATTTAGCGGCGAGAAATATAATAAAAGAAGGCGGAACGGGCGGAGGTAAAGGCTCCGAAAACGTAGGCGGAGTAAAAATCAAAGGGCTTGGAGGACTGCTCGTAAGATTTGCAGGTTGCTGTAATCCTATGCCGGGCGACGATATTGTCGGATTTGTTTCGAGGGGAAGGGGCGTTACCGTTCACAGACGGGATTGCCCGAATATGCGGAATGAAGATCCGGCAAGGCTTCTTGACGCGGAATGGTCGGGACCTTTGGGCAGTTTTGCCGCGTCGATCAGAATAATCGGCTCCGAAAACGCTCCTTTACTTATGATAATATCAAACGCTTGCGCTTCGCTCGGAATAAACATAACTTCGATAAACGGAAGAGTCGATAACAAAAATTCTCATTCCGTCGTCGATATAACAGTAAAAGTAACGAAAAAAGAAACTATAGACTATCTTTTTACTAAAATCAAGCAAGAAAAAGACGTCATAGACGTATTCAGGACTTTGTCGTAAAATGGAATTAAAGACACAACTCGATTGGCTATATCCCGAACTTCTGGAAGAGGCGAAATTTTTCGAAAATACGGACGGACTTGAAATAATATGCATTCATAGCGATAACGGCAGTCTTTTCAACGACGAAATACGCATAAACGGAAAAGCGTATTTATTTACCGAGAAGAGGGAATATTTTTCGGACGCCGAAAAGAAAAGATATTTAAAGAGATATGCAAAACTCGCCTTATATAAGGCGATGAGCGACTACCTCGGGCAAACTCTCCCGTGGGGCGCTCTTACGGGAATAAGACCTGTAAAATTCGCATATAACGAAGGGAAAGAGTGGAGAAAGGAAATGGGCGAAGTTCTCGGCGTTTCCAAAAATAAACTCGACCTTGTCGGAAGAATAATCGAAGCGCAAAAACCGGTCTATAAAATCGAAGAGGGAAATTGCGACTTTTTCGTAGGAATACCATTTTGCTCGTCGAGGTGTTTGTATTGTTCGTTTATGTCGAGCGAAATAGGTAAGTCGCCGCTTGTCGACGATTATGTCGACGCCCTCGTTAAGGAAATAAAGGCGGCGAAGCCGTTGATTAAAAATCTCAGGTCGGTCTACGTCGGCGGCGGAACGCCCGTATCTTTGCCTATAAGTCGATTATCGGATATTTTAAACGCAATAGGCGAGGTAAATTGCGAATATACGGTGGAGGCGGGACGTCCCGACTCCATAAACGAGGACAACCTTAAACTTTTAAAGGAAAGGGGAATTACGAGAATTTGCGTAAATCCGCAGACTTTCAACGATAAAACGCTCGAAATTATCGGCAGAAAGCACACCGCTAAGGATATTTACGATAAATACGAACTCGCTAAAAAATACGGTTTTTCGGTCAATATGGACCTTATCGCCGGACTTCCGGGCGAAAACTTCGAAGATTTCAAGTTCAGTATGGACGAGGCGATGCGCCTTTCGCCCGACGATATTACAGTGCATACTCTTTCGCTTAAAAAGGGTAGCAGACTTAAAGAACTCGTCGACAGGCTTCCCGACGGAGAAATAGATAAAATGATTGATTATTCGACTTATACGGCAATTTCTTGCGGTTACGAGCCTTATTATACCTATCGTCAGAAATATATGGCGGGAAATCTTGAAAATACGGGTTACGCCAAAAACGGCAGGATATGCGTATATAATATCGACGTGATGGAAGAAATTGCGGACAACCTCGCTTGCGGAGCGAACGCCGTTTCCAAAAGGCTATTTCCGGGCGAGAGGATAGAGAGATACGGAGCGCCGAAAGATATTTTAACTTATATAAACAAAATAGACGAAATAATAAGAGAAAAAAATAAATTGTTTGGTTAAACGGCTGAAAAATTGTTGCAATTTCAATTTATATGTGTTATTATATATCCGTGTGAAAGATATTTGCTTTCGCAGATTATTTAACGCTTGGTTTTGCGAGGACTCGACGCATTGCCCGGTGTTAAAGTAAAATTTCCATATTGAGGAGGATAAATTAAAATGGAAAAGGAAAGAAAAACGGAAATCATCGAGACCTTCAAAAGACACGACGGAGACACTGGTTCCGCCGAAGTTCAAATCGCTCTTTTGACGGAGAGAATTAATCACCTCAACGAGCATCTTAAAGCCAATCACAACGATAAACATTCTCGTCGCGGTTTGCTTAAAATGGTCGGACGCAGAAAGGGTATGCTTGACTATCTTAAATCTATCGACATTGAAAAATACAGAGAGATAGTCGCTAAACTCGGACTTAGAAAGTAAGGTTTTTCGGAGGAGTATTTGCGATAAAAAGCGAATATTCCTCTTTTTGTTTTGAAAGTATCGCGTTGTTTTTTCAGGCGAAGTAAACGTCGCATAAAAGGACAAGCGCGTTTCTTATAAAAATCAGAGAAAAAAGGAGAACAAAATGTTAGAAAATCACAAGACGTTTACAACGACGATAGGCGGAAGAGAAGTTACCGTCGACGTCGGAAAATACGCGCAACAGGCAAACGGTTCGTGTATCGTAAGATGCGGAGAGACTGTCGTTATGGTCAACGTAACGATGGCGCCCGTGCCAAGAGAGGGAATGGATTTCTTCCCCTTATCGGTAGACTATGAAGAAAAAATGTATGCCGTCGGAAAGATTCCCGGCGGATTCAAGAAAAGAGAGGGCAGAGCGAGCGATAAAGCCATTCTCGTATCCCGTCTTATCGACAGACCTATAAGACCTCTTTTCCCCAAGGGACTTTTCAACGACGTAACGGTAGTTGCGACCGCTCTTTCGGTCGATACGGACATCGCTCCCGAACCGCTCGCAATGCTCGGTTCGTCCATTGCGCTCAGCATTTCGGATATTCCGTGGGCGGGACCTACGGGCTCGGTTGTCGTCGGACTCGTTGACGGAGAATACGTCATCAATCCTACCGTCGAACAAAAGGAAAGAAGTCTTCTTGCGTTAAACCTTTCGGGAACAAAAGACGCTATAATGATGGTCGAAGCGGGGTCGAAGGAAATTTCCGACGAAGAAATGGTCGGAGCGATCTTGTTCGGACACGAAGAGATAAAGAAGCAATGCGCTTTCATCGAAAAGATGGTCGAAGAAGTAGGTAAGCCGAAACTCGAAATGGATCTTTACCACGTTCCCGAGGACCTCGACGCAGACGTAAGGGCGTTTGCGAGTGAAAAACTCGACTACGCTCTCGACACTTTCGACAGAGAAGAAAGACAAGCCCGTCAAGACGCCGTAGAAGCCGAAACGCTCGAACACTTCGCGGAAAAATACGAAGGAATGGCGAGGGAAATTAAAGATTCGCTTTACTATATAACCAAGGAAAAAGTAAGGGCGAAAATAACTCAGACCGGAATTCGTCCGGACGGAAGAAAACTTACCGAAATAAGACCTATATGGTGCGAACACGGCATACTTCCGAGAGTTCACGGCAGCGCGGTATTTACGAGAGGTCAGACTCAGGTAATGACGACCTGCACGCTCGGAACTATTTCCGAAGTTCAGAAACTCGAAGGTCTTGACAACGAAGAGTATAAGAGATATATTCACCACTACAATATGCCCGGTTATGCTTCGGGCGAAGCAAAGCCTTTAAGAAGCCCGGGAAGACGTGAAATAGGACACGGCGCTTTGGCGGAAAGAGCGTTGGAACCCGTTATTCCGAGCGAAGAAGAATTCCCATACGCGATAAGGCTCGTATCCGAAGTTCTCTCGTCCAACGGCTCGACTTCGCAGGCTTCAGTTTGCGGTTCGACCATGGCTCTTATGGACGCAGGCGTTCCCATTAAACGCCCCGTTGCGGGAATTGCGATGGGACTTATCAAGGATACCGAGAGCGGAAAAATTTCCGTCCTTTCGGATATTCAGGGACTTGAAGATTTCCTCGGAGATATGGACTTTAAGGTTGCTGGAACGGTCAAGGGTATTACCGCTATTCAGATGGATATTAAGATCAAAGGCATAAGCGAAGAAATTCTCCGTAAGGCTATAAGTCAGGCGAACGAGGGCAGACATTTTATTCTCGGCAAGATGCTCGACTGCATACCCGAACCCAACAAGGAACTTTCCAAATACGCTCCGAAGATAATCTCCTTCGAGATAAATACGGATAAGATCAAAGACGTTATCGGAAGCGGCGGAAAGACCATAAATAAGATAATCGACGAAACGGGAGTCAAGATAGACATCAACGAGGACGGAAAGGTATTTATCGCGACTTACGGCGAAAATCTTGAAATGGCGGAAAAGGCGAAGGCTATGATAATGTCGATCGCAAGAGATCCCGAAGTCGGAGATATGTTTATTTCGACGGTAGTAAGAATTTTGCCGAAGGTCGGAGCATTCTGCGAACTCGCTCCCGGAAAAGACGGAATGATACACATTTCGAAGATGAGCGAAAAGAGAATAAATTCCGTTGAAGAGGTTCTCGCTATCGGAGATACAGTCAAGGTCGAAATAATCAAAATAGGCGAAAAGGGAATAGACCTTAAACTTCTTGAAAAAATGGAAGGCTGATACTTTAAGAAAAGCACGCGAGCGCTCTGCGAATTGATAAAAATCGATAGGCAGCGCGCTCATTTTCTTTAAATAGCCCGAATAAAATATAACGGGAAAAGACAATGGACTTTATTGAATTTATCAAAATATTTTTTATAGGAATAATCGAGGGAATTACCGAGTGGCTCCCCGTATCGAGCACGGGGCATATTATGATATTCGAAAGATTTTTCCCTCTTAATTTTTCGGACGATTTCGTCAATTTATTCGAATATTTCATACAACTCGGCGCAATACTTGCAGTCGTCGTGTGTTTTTGGAAGAGGATAACTCCTTTCAAAACTCAGATCAAAGGCGAAGGAAAAATAGAAAGGAGAAGGCTTTCTTTAAACAAAGAGGCTCTGTCGCTTTGGGGAAAAGTATTAGTAGCCTGCATTCCGGCGCTTCTCGCATTCCTAATAGATAAACTTCTCGAAAAATATATCACGGGCAAAAGCGAGGTAATAGTTGTCGCAATCGCGCTTATTTTTTACGGCGTGGTGTTTATAGTCGTCGAAACGCTGAATAAAGACAAATCGCCCAAAATAACCGAAATATCCGAGATAGGATATAAAACTGCTTTTTTGATAGGACTTTTTCAGGTCCTTGCGGCGGTGCCGGGAACTTCTCGTTCGGGAATAACCATAATAGGAGCGTTGCTTCTCGGCGTGTCGAGAGTAGCGGCGGCGGAGTTTACTTTTCTTCTCGCAATTCCGACTATGATAGGCGCAAGCGGATATAAAATACTCAACTATTTTTTAAAGGGCAACGGCATCGACGCTCCTATGTTTTCAGCGCTTTTATTCGGAAGTCTTATTGCATTCGTCGTATCGCTGTTTTCCGTGAAATTCCTCATGGGATTTGTCAAAAAACACGATTTCAAGCCTTTCGGGATATATCGTATCCTTTTAGGCGTAGCGGTCATCGCGATTTGCGTATTGTTTTAAATGATTTTTAAATACATAATTTATAACGGGGTATAAGTTTTTATTGTGCATTTTGATATAAAAAATGTGACAGATTTTACCCCGTTTTTATTTTGCCAAACGCTTGACTTTTATAATGCTATAAAATATAATTATCAATGAAAAACGGAGGTTTATGAAATGGATGACAAAAAGGTTTTGACGATACAGGATATTTCATGCGTCGGGCAGTGTTCGCTTACTGTTGCGCTTCCCATCATTTCGGCTTGCGGAATAGAAACGTGTATACTTCCTTCCGCGGTTTTATCGACTCATACGGCGGGATTTAAGAATTTTACTTGCGCCGACTTAACGTCGGAAATTCCGAAAATCGCAAGGCATTGGAAAGATGAAAATATAACTTTCGACGCTCTCTATACGGGCTATCTCGGAAGCGCCGAACAGATAGATTACGTCGAAAAACTTCTTCGTCCTTTACTTAAAGAGGACGGACTTACTATAATCGATCCGGCAATGGCGGATAACGGCAAACTTTACCCCGCTTTTGACGATAAATTCGTAGGTGAGATGAAAAGGCTTATAAAAATTGCCGATATTACCCTTCCGAATATAACCGAAGCGTGTTTTTTGACGGGGACGCCTTATAGGGAAGAATACGACGAAGAGTATATTAAAGGACTTATAGACGGCTTGTTGGTTCTCGGGGCGAAAAAAGTCGTAATTACGGGCGTAGGATATAAAAAAGGCAGGACGGGAGTTGCCGTTTACGATGGCGGAAAATATTCGTATTACGAACACGAAAAAATGGAAAAAGGTTGCCACGGAACGGGCGACGTCTATTCGTCGGCGTTCGTCGGCGCTTTCGAGAGAGGAAACGGCGTGTATAATTCGGCGGTCATCGCAGCCGACTTTACACTTGATTGCATAAAATACACCAAGAATTTCCCTACGCATTGGTATGGAGTCAAATTCGAGCCTCTTTTAAATAAACTCGGAGAAAAGATAAAATGAGAGATTACGGCTATATAGAGAGATTTTCTCGTATGGGAGTAGGACTTTTCGTTCATTTCGGATTATATTCGAGAGTCGGGGAAGGAGAGTGGTATCTCCACTTGAATAAAAGGGCGAAAATAGCAAATTACGAAAAGAATATTACCAAATTCAAAGTAAAGAAAAATTGGGCGAAAGAACTCGTAAAGACGGCGAACTCTTTCGGAGCGAAATACATAACGCTCACGACTCGCCATCACGACGGCTTTTCGCTCTACGATACGAAAGGACTTTGCGATTTCGACGCTCCTCATTCCGCTTGCGGAAGAGACCTTATAGCCGAATTCGTTTCGGCGTGTAAAGAGGGTGGAATACTTCCCGTATTTTATCATACCCTTTTAGATTGGAGAGCGCCCGAATATAAAGATAATTTTAAAGCCTACATAGATTATCTCGTTAAAAGTATAGAAATTCTCTGTAAAAATTACGGGAAAATAGGCGGATTCTGGTTCGACGGAATGTGGGATAAGCCTAACGAAGATTGGCAAGAGGACAGGCTTTACAAAACGATAAGGACATACCAGCCCGACGCAATGATAATAAACAACACCGGACTGAACGAGCTTGGAAAACTCGGGCACGAGGAACTCGACGGCGTAACCTTCGAGAGGGGAAAACCCTTTACGGTAGGCGGAGGCGAAAGACCGATAGTCGGCGAAATGTGTCAGGTATTAAACGACCATTGGGGCTATGCGAAGGGCGATTGCAATTATAAATCGGTAAAAGAACTTATAGAAAACCTTGCGGACGCAAGAGCATTAGGGTGTAACTTTTTGTTAAATACAGGGCTTTTAGGCGACGGCTCGGTAAATCCGACGGATAAGGCGATACTCTCCGAAATCGGGAAATGGGTAAAAGCCAACTCCGAATTCGTTTACGGCGCAAGATATTGCGACCTTACCGCAGAAAACGCGCTTATATCGAAGGGCGAAGATTGTTATTACGCCGTAATAAAAGACGCTCCTATGTCTGCGGATCTTAACGTTCAGAGGAAGGAGGGACTTAAAAAAATAACGCTCGGATTCGAGGCGAAAAAAGGCGTATGGCTCGACGATAGATCGAAAATCGTTATAAAGAAAAATTCGTTTATTATAAAACCCTTCGAATACGGCAGAAGTTTATCTCTTAGAATTGCGAAGATAGATAAGATTTAATGCATAAAAAGGTTCATAAAATTCTCATTTAGATAAAGGTGTTACAAAATGCAAAAAAGAAAGGTCCCTCTTTTTGACGAGATTTTTCCCCAAAGGTGGCAGGAAGTCGTTTTTCTCAATTACGGATACGTCAAAACTCAAAATATAGCGAAAGTTTTAAATACCACTCCCGAAATTATAGAAAAAGAAGCGGAGAGGTTAGGTCTCGGCTATTCGCATTTTAAAGAGAAAAGAGTTAAAAAGGGATATATTACTACGATAAGAAACAATTGGTATCTTCTTCCCGAAGAAGATATAGCCGCGCTCGTGGAATTTACACCCGAAAAACTTCAATTTATTCTTAAAAACGAGGACTTTCTCGATATTAAACTCGGAGGTTTCAAACCCGAAACGCCGAGAATAAATTATACACCTTTAAACGCCGACGAAATAAAGAGGACGGAAGAAATAGTCGAAAAGTTTAAGATTTTCGAAAAGGTCGACTATTCCCGTGACTTTGAATTTTTCGATGAAAAACCGACTTATACGGGAACTTCTTTGGAAGGACTCAGGATCGTTCACGGGTATCTGACGCCTTGCGGCGATCCGTTTATGGAAGACGGCGACGAATATATGCCCGACAATCTTATAATAGAATACGCAAACGCAGGTATAACGGGCGTGTTCGTTCACGGACTGTTGTCTGCGCTTTCGCCCTATCCTTTCGACGAAGAGGCGAGTAAAGATTATAAGACGAGAAGAGCCAACCTCAAAAGATTGGTGGAAAGGTGCAAACGATACGGAATAAAGGTTTTCCTTTACTTCAACGAGCCGAGAGCGCTCAAAAAAACCGTCGCGTATAAATTTCCCAAACTCACGGGTAGAGATTGGGGGGACGAGTTATCTCTTTGTTTTTCGAAAAAAGAAACGGAAGAATATCTGTATAACGCCGTTTACGGTCTTTTTTCTGAAATACCGGATATCGGCGGCGTAATGACGATAACGATGAGCGAATATCATACTCATTGCGCTTCGAGACAGGGAAACGATTGTCCTTATTGTAAAGACTCTGCGCCGGAAGAAGTTGCGGCGAAAATAAACAATATTTTTTCCAAAGCGATAAAGGACAGCGGTTCGAAAGGCGTGGTCATCGCCAATCTATGGGGTTGGAGCGCTTTCTGCGAATGGACGGACGAACAAGTCGAAAGGGGAATAAACCTTTTGGACAAAGACGTGATAGTTCTTGCGGTAAGCGAATATGACCTCGAAATCGAAAAAGGGGGAGAAAAGAGCAGAATAATAGATTATTCGATTTCAAATCCCGGACCGAGCAAAGTTACCGAAACCGACCTTAGACTTGCCCAAATGGGCGGAAAAAGAGTAATGGCGAAAATACAGATAAACGACAGTTGGGAGTGTTCAGCCGTTCCTTGTTTGCCCGTTTTCGAACTTATAAAGAAGCATCTCGACAATTTAGATAAAATCGGAATAAGAGATTATCTTCTTACCTGGACGCTCGGAGGATATCCGTCGCCCGTAATGAATATGATTTCGTCATACACGGAAAAAGGAGATAAATTCGATTTAAACGAGTGGTATAAAGAGTATTTCGGTCAAGAGGGCGACAAAGTAAAAGAGGCGTCCGAACTTTTAAGCGAAGGATTTAAAGAATATCCTTTCAGCGTAGAGAAGATTTATTTCGGACCGCATTCATTGGGGCCTTCCAATCGTTGGTCTTTAAGTAAACAAGAAAACCAATCGACTATGGTATGTTACGCCTTCGACGACTATGAGACGTGGATAAAACCCTATTCCTTGAAAGTATATCTTTCGCAAATGGAAAAGACGTGCGAAAAATGGAAAGAGGGAAGCGAGATATTAAAGGCGTTAAAGGGCAAAGAAGCGAAAGCCCTCGCCGTATTTTCAGAAGTCGCGTATATTCATTTCCTTTCGGATAAACTTCAAACGGAATTTTCATATCTTAAAACGGATATTTCTAAAAACAGAGACGAGATATTAAAAATAATAGACGAAGAAAGAAAAATAACCGAAAGGACGCTTTATCTTGTAAACGTTCCGACGATAGCGTTCGAGACTTCCAACCATTATTTTTATAACGAAAGAAATCTCAAAATAAAAATTCTCGAACTCGATCTTTTAGAAGATGAGTTGAGAGTAGTCGCAAGCCGTTAATTAAGAGGCAATTCAATACAAAGGCTTGCCGTATAGACAAGGGGTTTAACGAAGAGGCAGACTTAATTCAAGTCTTACGACTTCGGCTGAAAAGGAGAAAATATTATGGAAAAAAAGAGGAAAAAGAAGGAAGATCCTCTTCCCTCGAAAAGCGTAGCCAATCCCGAAAATTCGGAAGAAAAATCTAAAAAACGCCCGAAAGATGACGGTGAAGACGTCAACTCTTCAAGCGTTCGGGAAGAAGAAGCCAAAATTCCCAACTACGACCACATTTTCGGCGAAGAAAGGGAAAGCGAAAGGAAAAAGACGGGAATTTTAAAAAAATTCGCCAAAACCAACGTCAAGTCATTGTTTTGGTCGACTATCGTCTATTTCTTTCAGGCTCTTCCCGTTTGGGTAGTTCCTATTTGCACGGCAAATATAATCGACGGAGTAACCGTTGCCATCGAACAAGGCAACGGGCAAAATATTACCGTATATTTGATCATAAACGCCGTAATTGCCGCGGCGAGTATTCTGTTAAACGTTCCGTTCACCGTTTTAAGGTGGAGAATAGTCAGCAAAATGCTCCGTCGGGCGAGCGCAGGACTTAAAAGCGCAGTCGTGAGAAAACTTCAACATCTATCCATTACCTATCATAAGGATATGCAGTCGGGTAAAATTCAAGCCAAGTTTTTAAGAGACGTCGAGTCTGTGGACGGGCTTTTTAATGCGATAATGTTCAGTTTTATTCCTACGGTGATAGGCGTAGTCGTGTCGTCCGCAATATCTCTCTACAAAAATATTTTCGTATCTCTTTTCTTCGTAATAGTCGTGCCTTTTAACGTCTGGCTTACGATGGCATTCAGAAAGAAAATAAGGCAGACGAATAAAGATTTTCGTGTAAAAACCGAAGATATGAGCGCTCAACTTACTACCATGATGGAGATGACGCCCGTAACCAAATCTCACGGTTTACAGTCAAGGGAGATCGCCTCTTTAAACCGTTCTATCGCAAAAGTTACGGTGTCGGGTTACGGAGTAGATAAAGTCAACGCTTATTTCGGTTCGTTGTCTTTCGTCATACAACAGATACTGAATTTTCTTTGCCTTTTATTTTGTTGTTTCCTTGCCGTAAATAAGATAATTTCAGTCGGCGAGATAATATTATATCAATCTATGTTCGCATCGATAAGCAGCGGAATATCTTCGCTTATCGGCTTTGCTCCGACTATGGGAAAAGGTCTTGACGCGCTTTCTTCGATTTCGGAGATAATGACGGCAACGGAAGTCGAAAATACTTTCGGCAAAATCAAAGTCGACAAGATAGACGGCGAAGTCGAGTTCAGGAACGTAACTTACCGTTATCCGAACGGCAAGACGGACGTAATTAAAGATTTTTCGCTAAAAGTCGAAAAGGGCAAATGCGTCGCTTTCGTCGGCTCTTCGGGTTCGGGGAAGTCGACGGTAATGAATCTCGTTATCGGACTTTTGACTCCGACCGAGGGGCAAGTTCTTGTCGACGGCAAACCTATGGAAGAACTCGACCTCATAAATTACAGGCAAAATATTTCCGTCGTTCCCCAAAACAGCATACTTTTTTCGGGGACGATACGGGAAAATATAACCTACGGGCTTGACGGCTATACCGAAGAAATGCTGGCAAAAGTAATCGAAATGGCGAATATAAACGAATTTTTAAACGAACTTCCCGACGGACTTGATACGCAGGTCGGCGAACACGGCGATAAACTTTCGGGCGGACAAAAACAGCGTATTACCATTGCAAGGGCGCTTATAAGAGATCCGAAAATTTTAATTCTCGACGAAGCGACGAGCGCTCTCGACAACATTTCGGAATATCACGTTCAAAAAGCCATAAGTGCTTCGATAAACGGCAGGACGACGTTTATAGTTGCCCATAGACTTTCTACTATCCGTAACGCCGACCTTATCGTCGTTATGGAAGAGGGTAAAATGGTAGAGTCGGGAACTTACGAAGAACTTATGGAAAAGAAAGGTAAATTCTTCGAACTTAAAAGTTTAAACGATATGAATACCAAACTCGCCGAATCGGCTCTGGCGTAATAATTTTATATTTATTATCAATAATAGTATTGGAATAAGATAAATGAAAAAAAATGTCCTTTATTTTATCACAATTTTAATATTTTCTTTAATTGCCTTTTCAGCGACTCTTTTCGTTTTTGCCGACGAAGAGGTTTCTACGTATGAGAAGAACGTAAAACTTCTGTATTCACATATCGGGGATATTGAAAGGGTGTGGCAAACGACTAAGGGAAATACGGATAAAAAGAGGGCGAGAGTAGTCGTTATAGACAGCGGTATAGATTACTATCTCCCGGCGTTTTCGGACCGAGAGGGCAATACGAGGATAAGTCCTTTAAGTTATAACGTCGATATGGAAAAAACGGCGGAAGAAGGGGGCTACGATATTCTTCTCGACGATTTTTCAGAACTTAAACACGGGACGCAGGTGTCGGGTGTGATTTTTGCGGACGAAGAAAACGGCGTTAAAGGGCTTGCCCCCGAATGCGAATTGATATTTATAAAAACTCCTCTGTCGGAAAGCGGAGGATATACGATAGAAAGGGTAAAAAAGGCGCTTAGTTATGCTAAAACGCTTAAACCCGACGTCGTAAATTTATCTCTCGGCTGGACGAGAAAGGACGATCCCTTCGAGGAAGAAATACAAGGACTTAAAGACGTCAGGGCGGTCGTAGTCGCTACGGCGGGCAACGAGCCGACGAGCAGTCCGAGATATCCGGCGGCAAATCCGAACGTCGTGGGAGTAGGCGCTTTTTCAAATCTCGAATATTCTAAGCCCGGTAGATACGGTTTGTCGTCCTATTCGGGGTTCGGGGATAAAAATTTGTCAATTTGCGCGCCGGGCGAGTTTTATACCACGAAAGGCTTAAATTTCGGAACTTCGCTCGCCGCTCCGGTAGTAACTTCCGCAATAGCCCTTTATAAATCGGTCTATCCCGACGCAAGTTACGATAAAGTATTGTCCGACCTCTTTTCTTCGGCAGACGATTGCGGAGACAGGGGCAGGGATTACCGATACGGCTACGGGGCGCTTAATATTTCCGATTTTATATTCGCCAAAAAGATAAGGACAGAATTTTTCGTCAAAAGCGGATTGTCCCTATACGCCGAAGGAACGGAAGGCAAGGTCTTGCAAGAATATCCTTTCCCCGATAAAGAAGATTTTGAAGGATATTTCGGCGGTTGGTATAAGGATATAGAATGCAAAAATCAAGTTTCCTATTACAATCAAAAGGTTTATGCGGGAACGACTTTTTTCGCTAAAATAACCGACGAACCGACCGACGGACTTTTTGATTATTCGGTAGACGATTACGGAAAAATAATTATTAAAAAATATTTGGGCGAAGGCGACGTTTGCGTTCCCGGACAGATGATAGTCGGAGGTTATCGAAAAAAAGTCGATGCCATCGGCGAGAGAGCGTTTAGGGGAGGAAGCGGAAAAATAACCATATCCGACGGGATAACCGAGATAAGGGAATACGCCGTAGAGGGAAATTATTCCTCCGTGTTTTTGCCTTCGACTTTGAAAAAAGTCGGGAAAAACGCAGTCTGTCTGACGGACGGAAAAATTTATTTCGACGGAGAGATAAAAAACGACGTTTTCGATCCGAAATGGAATTCGGGCGAAAGTCCCGTCCTTACATATTCCGAATACGAAAAAGAGGATAGAACGGAAGAAAAATCCGAGAGTATAACCGAGGGCGGTTGCAATTCTTCCGTAAGATTAAAAGTCGAGTTTTTCCTGTCGTCATCGGCGTTTTCGGTATTTTTGTTTTTGTTTAAAAAACAACGTTCAAAAAAATATAAGTATTTTATTTGATTTTCGGTTGACTTTTCTTTCCGTATGTAATACAATATAAGTATGAAGAAAATCATCGTATTATTTTTAGCGGTAATAATGTTTATTATTGCCGTCGGGTGCAGCGAAAGTTCGGGGGAATACCTCTCTTCGAGGAATATGCAGGATTTTCCTTTTCCCGAAAGCGAAAGGCTTATTGCCGAGGATAAGGACAACGCCAAGTCGACTTATTCTTCTTCTCAGGAGGAATATTTCTCATACGTCGGCGTAGTTTACGAGTATTTACAGGGGAAAAATTATACTTATTTCGGAACGCAGGGGCAATACGTTTCTTCGCTTTTCGGAGCGAGTCCCGATTACGAATTCGTTCCGTGCGACAGTATGGAGGAATTTTGCATTGAACACGGAGAGGGAGAAATAATCTATACTTTTATATGTTCAAACGAAGTCGATTCCGATACGAGAAGGCTTAACCTTGCCAGCAATGCGGGGCTTGCCGTGGAACTCGTATATTCAAATTCCGAAAAAACGTTAAGGATAGATTTTAAAACCAATTTTAACGGCTACGTCCTTAATAAACCCGTTCAGTCGTAAATATTGTAACACCCGTTTTTTGATTTGTAAATATTTACTGACACAAAAAAAAGAAAAACAATCAATCTTTTTTCGGGAAACGATTATTTATTTAATTTTTTTCTCTTTTATATTATTTATTATTATATATTATTTTATTAGGGGGACACGGACGGCCCCGAGGGACGAGGTTGTCATACCCGTAGGGACAAAAGCGTCCTTTTACCATTTTGCGGTATATTTTATTTAACCCCCGTTTTTATAAGAAAATGGGTAGAAAATTTTTCGTTAAAAGAAATGGTAAAAAAGCCAAAGCCGACAGTTTAAAAAAAATTAAAAAACTATTGACAAGTGAAGATATATATGATATAATATCATCGTTGAAAGGGAGTAGACGCGTCGTAAAAGACGTAACGTCGCCGTCAGGACGGTCGAAAGACTCGGCGCCGTTTAACTTTGGTTTGTTCAAGACTTTCGCCTGAAAATAAAGGCGGAAGTCTTTTCTTTTGCAATCGCGAATAAACTTTCAATACAAGAAAATTTTTTTAGGAGGGTAGCAAAATGCCACCGATTTTAATCACAATTATAGTAATAGTTGCAATCGCTTTGGTTCTTTTGGGCGTAGCGGGATACTTAAAGGCCCCGCCGGATACCGCCTATATCATTTCCGGTCTCGGCAAGAGAAGGATTCTTATAGGTAAAGCCGGTTGGAGAGTGCCTTTTTTCGAAAGAGTTGATAAACTCTCTCTAAGAGTTATGCAAGTGGACGTAAAGACGAGCGAAGCCGTTCCCACGAACGAATTTATAAACGTCAACGTCGACGGCGTAGCGAATATCAAAATATCTTCCGACCCCGAACTTTTAAAGAAGGCGGCGGAAAGTTTGCTCGGTATGCGTCAGGCGGAACTTATTAGTCTCGTTACACAGGTTCTCGAAGGTAATATGCGTGAAATCGTCGGCTCGGTAGGACTTAAAGAAATGGTTCAGGACAGACAGGGCGTAGCGAAGAAGATAACCGAAAACGTCGTTCCGGATATGGAAAAGTTGGGTATCGAAGTCGTAAACTTCAACATTCAGAACTTTAAAGACAATGCCGGCACCATAGAAAATATGGGTATTGATAACGTCGAACAGATAAGAAAGAACGCGCAGATAGCGAAAGCCAACGCGCAGAGAGATATAGCGATAGCGACTTCTCATGCGCAAGAAGAGGCTAACGCCGTAAAGGTTGAGGCTGAAAAGAAGATTGCCGAACAGAACGCCGCTCTTTCCGTCCAACAGGCGGATATGAAGGTTAAGGCGGACACTAAAAAAGCAGAGGCTGACGCCGCATATTCTATTCAGCAGGAAAATCAGCGTAAGACCATAGAAATCACCAAGGCAAACGCAGATATAGCGAGAAAGGAAAAGGAATCCGAACTTGCCGAAAAGGCGATAGCTCTTAAAGAAAAGCAACTCGATGCCGAAGTCAGAAAACAAGCCGACGCAATGAACTATAAGATAGAAAAAGAAGCGGAAGCGGAACTCGTTCGCCGTCAGAAAGAAGCGGAAGCCAAGAAATACGAAGCTCTTATGGAAGCGGAAGCTAAAAAGGCGGAAGCCGAAGCGGTAAGATACGCTATGGAACAAGAAGCCGCCGGTATAAGGGCGAAAGGACTTGCCGAAGCGGAAGCGATAGAGAAGAAAGCCGAAGCGCAGAAGAAAATGGGCGAAGCGTCCGTTCTCGAAATGTATCTCAACGCGCTTCCCGAAGTCGTCAAGAACGCCGCAACTCCTTTGTCTCAGACCGACAAGATAGTTATGTATGGCGACGGAAATGCGACCAAAGTCGTAAAAGACGTTATGAACAGCGCAAATCAAGTAATGGAAGGAATGAAAGAGTCCACGGGATTAGACTTAGCAGCTCTCCTTGCCGGAGTAGTCGGAGGCAAAATGGCAAATCGAGAAAAGGAAGTTCCGACCGAGGAATAAGTTATAAGTCGCAAAACGCAATGATATAAAACGAAAAGGCGGAGTTTGCTCCGCCTTTTCAATATTTGGAATAAAAAAAGACGGAGATATTTCCGTCTTTTTCGTTGTTTGAAAAATTACGCTTCCGTAAGCGCTTGATTGAACGAGGCGAGTATGGTTTCGCTTACTTGCTGTCTCGTTTCGGTGTTGATAGGATGCGCAACGTCTTTGTATTCGCCGTCCGCCGTCTTTCTGCTGGGCATCGCTATAAAGTAACCTTCGGTTCCCTCGATAACTTTGATGTCGTGAATTACGAAACAATCGTCTATCGTGATAGAAGCGACCGCTTTGAGTTTGCTGTCTTGTTTTTGGACCATTCGGATCCTTACGTCTGAGATTTTCATCGTTTTTACCCCTGTTAGTCAATATTGATATCTCTATCATATTTAATAATACACTAAAATTTTATACTTTTCAACAGAAAATTAAAAATAATTAAAAATTTTTTGCAATTTTGGTCATTTTTTGCAATTTTTTGGTGCAAAAAGCATATAAATGGGGTATGAAAGAAATAAAAAAAGGGTTAAAAACCCATTTTATCGGTATCGGCGGCATAAGTATGAACGCGCTTTCGAAGTATTTGATTGGTATGGGATTTGAAATTTCGGGGAGCGACAGCGTAAAAAGTAAGTTGACGGACGAGATAGAAGCCCTCGGCGGAGAAACGTATATAGGGCACGACGGGAGAAATATCGGCGACGCTCAGATAGTCGTTTACAGTTCGGCGATCGGCGAGGACAATCCTGAACTTATAGAAGCGAGAAAAAGAGGGCTTTATATTTTATCGAGGGCGGAACTTCTTAAAATGATTTCCGAAAATTTCGGAGCGGTCCTTGCGATTTCGGGTTGCCATGGTAAGACTACGACAACTTGTATGCTCGCTCATATTTTCAGATGCGCAGGAAAGCAATTTACTTCGCATATAGGAGGGATAGACCTCGTTTTGGGGAATTGTTACTCCGACGGCGACGATTATTTTATAACGGAAGCGTGTGAGTTTAAAAAAAATTTATTGCTTTTAAATCCCGATACGGCGATTTGTCTCGGAACGCAGTTCGATCATCCGGACAGTTATAAAGACGAAGAAGACTTGAAAAATTGCTATTTCGAGTTTATAGGAAAAGGTAAAAAAGCAATAATAAACGGCGACGACCAAAATCTTTCCGCCTATACGGGTGAAAACGCCGTAAAATTCGGCGCTTCATCAAATAACGATTATTATCCGACGGAAATACGGGAGAAAAGGGGAAAATATTCTTTTACGCTTAATTACGGTAAAGATAAAAAAATTCCGATAAAATTAAAGGTATACGGAAAACATAACGTATATAACGCTCTCGCCGCATGCGCCGCCGCAATAGAAAACGGCATAAGCGAAGAGGCAATAAAAGAAGGACTTTCTTCGTTTATAGGCGTCGAGCGCAGATTTGAAAATATCGGGAAGTTAAATGGCGCGACGATAATTGCCGATTACGCGCATCATCCCGACGAGATAGGGGCGGCGGTTAAAACGGCGGAAAAAATAGCGAGAAAAAAACTTTACGTTGTCTTTCAGCCCCATACGTATTCGAGGACGATAAGTCTTAAAGATAAATTCGTCGACGTTTTAACTGAAATCGACGAACTCGTTTTATATAAGACGTATCCCGCAAGGGAAGATTATATTTACGGCGGTTCGGCATACGACCTATTTTTGGCGTGCGGAAAAAAAGGAGAGTATTTCGGCGACTTTGACCAAATGATTTCTTATTATAAAGACAAATTAAAGAGAGGGGATATTCTTCTCGTCTTGGGGGCAGGCGATATTTACGATTTGTTTAAAAGGGTAAAATAAAAACCGTTCGGTAACCCGAACGGTAACGATTTATAGAGTGGCTTATCCCAACATATTTATGAGTAAACTGTCGAATTTTCGTTTTTCCTTAAAGGCTGTCATCATATTATTGAGATTTGTTTCAATATCTTCCATCTTGGTAAGAGAAAGGGGATAATGCGAGAGGTCAACCGCTTTGTTTGCAAGCGTGTTTATCGCTGTTTCGTAGTTGCCGAAGCCGTTGGTTACGGCGATACAGGAAAGTTGTTTGCGGATAGCGAGATTCATCGGCGCCTTTATCGGCGGATACGAAAATCCGGCGAAAGCGACTTTTGCGAAAGCCGAAGATATTTTGAATGCAAGATCTACGGGAACGTTCGACCTCGAAACGTAGACGACTTTGCTTATCATTCTTCCGCCTGTTAACGCGCTTACGTCCTCTTCGATTTTGTGGCTTACCTTTAAAGTATAGTAAATACCCGATTTTTTGGCGGGGAGAAGTTTTTCTTCGTCGTCGTCGATAAGGATCGGAACGCCTTGATAATAAATAATGAGTTGAGATAATATAGAACCGAAAACGGACGCGCCGATAATACCGACGTGCTGACCTTTTTCGATACCGAGTTTATCTATTACCGAAAGAGCGAGGGCTATGTATTCGAGGTAGATGGCGTCCGTTTCCTTGACGCTTTGCGGAAGCGGAAAGACGTCCGCAGTCTTTAATACGGCGAAATCTTTTAAAAAGCCGTCGGAGTTTTGCCCTGCTATTTTAAAATCAAAGCATTTTTTTTCGTTGCCTTCGAGACAATGGTAACATTTACCGCACGCCCGAAGCGCGGAAATACAAACTTTCGTTCCCTTGTTAAGGTATTCCGAAGGAGAGGCGAGGTCGATTATCTGACCTATAGCCATTCTTCCCGGTATTATCGGATAGGAAACGGCTTTTCCCTCGCCGGAAATAAGCGCAATATCTTCTTCGGTAATAAGAGTTCTGGTTATCTTGATTTTAACGCTGTCGACGTCGTCGAGGAGTTCGGTCTTATTTATTTTTTCGATTTTTCCGTTTGAATTTATTTGCCAACAATTCATTTTTCTAACCTTTTGTAATATTATATTACATCTACGATTATTTTGCAAGTAAAATAAACGAGAAAATTTATTCAACTATGCGTGCAAACGATTGACAAGCGCAAAAAAATAATATATAATGTATAAGCATTAAAAGTTGTGAGGTGAGTAGAATGAGATCGGAAATCCACCCTAATTATAAAAAGGTAACCGTGCAATGCGCGTGCGGAGAGACTTTCGTTACGGGAACTACTAAAGACGTAGACGTTATCAAAGTGGATATTTGCAGTAAATGCCACCCGTTCTTCACCGGCAAGCAGAAACTTGTCGATACCGGTGGACGCGTTGATAAATTCAAGAAAAGATACAGTCTTTAATCGGCGGCTCGCCGAGGTTGTATTATGCCAAAACGGCGGTTCGGCTCTGAGTTTTTATACTTAGAGCCTGTTTTTTTATAATAAATATGAAAGAAAAAAAGAATTGTAATAAAACGTATATAGGCGGTCAGGCGGTAATAGAGGGCGTAATGATGAGAGGAAAGCGCTCGATAGCGACCGCCGTCCGTGATAGCGACGGCGTGATCCGTTTAGAGGCGGACAGAATAGAGGAGAAAAAGAGCAAGATATTAAAACTTCCCGTAATAAGGGGAGCGGTAAGCTTTTTCAAATCTCTCGTAACGGGGGTAAAGATAATAACCCGTTCCGCGGAAGTTTACGGCGAAGACGAAGCCGAGCCGAGCAAATTCGAAAAGTGGCTTTCAAAGACGTTTAAAGTTGATATTATGAGCGTCGTTACTTTTATCGGCGTTTTGTTGGGGCTTGCCTTTTCGATAGGGCTTTTTATAATTCTTCCCAATTTTTTGGGCGAATTGTTCGTAAAATTCTATCCCGATAACGTTTTGAGGAATATTCTCGAAGGAATTTTGAGAATTGCGATATTCATTATATATATACTCCTTACTTCACTTTTAAAGGATATAAGAAGAACGTATATGTATCACGGCGCCGAGCATAAGACGATAACGTGTTATGAAAAGGGATTGCCTCTTACTGTCGAAAACGTCAGAGGTTGCAGGAGAGTGCACGACAGGTGCGGAACGACGTTTATGTTTTTCGTAATGACGGTGAGCATTTTCGTCTTTACGGTATTCGGGATAATTTTCCCCTTTTTAAACGGGGAAGGTTTTTTGTATCGACTTATAAGAGTTGTGGCGAAAATACTTCTTCTTCCGCTTGTCGCAGGTCTTTCATACGAACTTTTGAAAGCGCTTGCCAAAACCGACAGTCCGCTCGTATTTATCTTTAAATTGCCGGGGCTTTTGCTTCAAAAACTCACGACGAAAGAGCCTACCGACGATATGATAGAAGTCGCAATAACCTCTTTTAATAAAGTTCTTAAAATGGACGCCGACGAGAACGAGCCGACTTGTAAGTTCGCTTGTCCCGAAAAGGCGAATAAACTCGTCGAAGAGATAAAGGAAAAATTCAGACTTAAAAATATAGACGACAGCGATGCCGAGTGGCTTGTAAGCGAGGTCGGCGGAATAAAAAGAAGTCAACTCGATTCGGAAGTTAAAATTTCGGCTTCAAAAACGGAAGAAATAAGAAAACTTGCCGAGGAAAGGTTGACGGGTAAACCTCTTTGCTACGTTCTCGGAAACTGTAATTTTTACGGTTACGAGATAAAGACGGACGAGAGGGCGCTTATTCCGAGGCCCGAAACGGAAGAACTCGTCGAAAGGGCGATAAAGGAAATAAAAGTCGGCGACGATGTCCTCGATATGTGTTCCGGAAGCGGGGCGATTGCGCTCGTCGTTCGTAAAAAGACGGGAGCGACGCTTACCGCAAGCGATATAAGCGACGACGCGCTTTCGCTTGCAAGGGAAAATTTCGACCGTTACGGCGAAAATATAAAGACGGTAAAGAGCGATATTTTCGAAAATATCGACGGGCTTTTCGACGTTATAATTTGCAATCCTCCATATATAAAAAGTGAGGCTATAAGTCGATTACAGACCGAAGTTAAAGATTTCGAACCGAAAATCGCGCTCGACGGCGGTGAGGACGGGCTTGATTTTTACAGGGCGTTTGCGCCGAAGTGTAAAAAATATTTAAAGGAAAACGGTAAAGTCTTTTTCGAAATAGGTTACGATCAAGGAGAAAGCGTTTCGTATCTTATGGAAAAAGAAGGCTTTAAAACCGAAGTCATAAAGGATATAAGCGGAAAGGACAGAATTATTAAGGCGGAGTTAAGATGATAGAAAAACTCGAAGGGATTTACGAGCGATACGAGCGTTTGGGCGAACTGTTATCGGACAGCGAAGTCATAGCCGATATGGACACTTGGAAAAAATATGCCAAGGAAAGGGCGGATATAGAGGAAACGGCGCTTAAATATTCGGAATACAAAAAGACCGAAGAGGATATGCTCGCAGCCGAAAAAATGCTCGGAGAAGAGAGCGATCCCGATATGAAAGAAATGCTCGAAGAAGAATATTATTCGTGCAAAGATAAACTTTCGAAACAAAAAGAAGAACTTAAAATACTTCTTTTGCCAAAAGATCCCGACGACGACAAGAACGTCATAGTCGAAATAAGAGGGGGCGCAGGCGGCGAGGAAGCGGCGCTTTTTGGATACGAACTTTACAGAATGTATGTTAAATTCGCCGAAAAAAACCGTTGGAAAACGGAGGAGATCGACAGCAATATGACCGAACTCGGCGGAGTTAAAGAAGTCGTTTTTTCCATAAGCGGCAAAGGGGTATACAGCAAACTCAAATACGAGAGCGGAGTTCACAGAGTTCAGAGAGTTCCGGATACGGAGTCGCAGGGCAGAATACACACGTCGACGGTTACCGTCGCGGTTTTGCCGGAGGCGGAAGACGTTGAAGTTCAAATTGACGAAAAAGACCTTAAAATTGATACTTACCGTTCGAGCGGCGCCGGCGGACAGCACGTCAATAAGACCGAATCGTGTATAAGAATGACGCATATTCCGACGGGAATAGTCGTAACTTGTCAGGACGAAAGGTCGCAGATAAAGAACAGGGAAAAGGCGATGAAAGTTATGAAAAGCCGCCTATACGACTATTATAACACCAAATATCAATCCGAATATGCGGCAAACCGCAAGAGCCTCGTAGGAACGGGCGACCGTTCTGAAAGGATAAGGACGTATAATTTTCCGCAGGGAAGAATAACCGACCACAGAATAGGATTTACTATTTATTCGTTACAGGAATTTTTAATGGGCGACATAGAAGAGATGGTCGAAGCGCTCGCAATATACGACAGGGAAGCAAAACTGTCCGAACAGTCATAAATCGTTTATAGGGAGAAAGATAATGGAAATATCCGAAAGAGCCAAAAGCATATCGCCTTCGGTAACGCTTGAAGTTTCCGCGAAAGCCAATGCGCTTAAAGCCGAGGGAGCGTCGATTATAGCGTTTACTGCGGGCGAACCCGATTTCAATACGCCCGAATATATAATCGACGGCGCTAAAAGCGCTTTGGACGAAGGAAAGACCAAATATACCGCAACGCCCGGCATAAAAGAACTCAGAAAGGCGATAGCCGAAAAATTCAGAAAGGATAACGGGCTTGTATATACCGAAGACCAGATAGTCGTTTCCGACGGCGCGAAAAGTTCTTTATATCACGCTTTCGCGGCGATTTTGAACGACGGGGACGAGGTTATAGTTCCTTCTCCCTATTGGGTAACTTATTGCGAACAGATAAAAATGTGCGGCGGTGTTGCCAAAGTTGTAAAAACAGACGAGAAGTCGGGCTATAAGTTGTTTAAAAGCCAACTTGAAAATGCGATAACGGATAAAACCAAATGCCTTTTGCTCAATTCTCCGTGCAATCCGACCGGCGTCGTATACGAAGAGAGCGAACTTAAAGATATAGCGAAAGTGTGCGAAGACCACGGACTTTATATCATTTCCGACGAGGTTTACGAAAAACTCGTATTCGACGGTAAAAAGCATATTTCTATCGCTTCGGTCAGTCAATACGCCAAGGAAAATACGATAGTAATAAACGGGGTTTCGAAATCTTACGCAATGACGGGTTGGAGAATAGGTTATCTCGCCGCCCCCTTAAACGTCGCTAAGGCGATTTCGAAGATGCAGGGGCATACGACGAGCAACGCTTGCTCCGTCGCTCAATATGCGGCGCTTACTGCGCTGACGGGAAGAGATGGAGAGAATTATATAAGGTTTATGGCGTCGGAGTTCGATGAGAGAAGAAAAATTCTCTCCTCGCTTTTAGACGCGGAGGGGATAAAATACGTCTATCCGAGCGGAGCGTTTTACGTCTTTATGAGGGTGGACGACTATTTCGGGAAAAGTTACGACGGCAATAAAATAACGGGAAGCGTAGATTTTTGCAATCTTCTCCTTTCGGAAGGAGTCGCCGCAGTTCCCGGAGCGGCGTTCGGCGAGGACGGGTTCGTAAGGCTTGCGTATACCGTATCGAAAGAGGACGAGATAGAGGGAGTCAAAAGAATTTCGACTTTTTTAAAAAAACTCGTATAAAATTCATAAAAACCCTTGAAAAAAAAAGAAAAATAGTTTACAATATAGTAAAGAAAAAACGCTCGCTTAAAAAACTTGCGTTTTAAAACGGAGGACTTATATTATGATCAAACTCGTTTACGGACCTAAGGGATTCGGAAAAACCAAAATTATTATCGACGACGTAAATTCGACCGTAAAAACGGCGAAGGGCAACGTCGTGTTCATCACGGATAAAAAGATGGATACTGTTTCCATCGATATAAACGTCCGTATAGTAAATACCGAAGAATACGGAATAAAATCGGCGAGCGCTTTCGAAGGTTTCGTCAAAGGACTTATTGCCGGCAACAGCGATATTGAATATATCTTTATCGACGGTATTGCGAGAATTACGGGAAGCGGACTTAACGAACTCGAACACTTCTTTAATGACGTTTCAAAACTCAGCGAAGGACATAAAGTCAATTGCGAGTTCACTATAAGCGCCGCAAAGGAAGATTTACCTAAATATCTTCTTTCTTATCTCGGTTAAACTCAATATATTTTCACCCTTCCGATTTTCGGAAGGGTATTTTTTATGATAAAAATGTGTAAAAAAATAAATGCCTTTAATTTTATTGACTAAAACCGTTAATTTTTATATAATAGATATGTATATTTATAAATTTATTATGGAAAGATATAATGTTTGGTTACGTTAAACCCGATTTGCCCTACCTTTATCTTAAAGACGACAGATTATATAAGGCGTTATATTGCGGAGTGTGTAAAAATATCGGTTCCTATCTCGGACAGAAAGCGAGGATAGGTCTTACCTACGATATAGCTTTTTTGTCGGCGGTAGCGCATAACTTAAAGGGGGTTGACGTCTCGGTAAAAAACGAGAGGTGTATAGTTCACCCGATAATAAGTCGGCCTATGGCTTCGAGAGATGAAATAACCGAGGCTTGCGCGGCGGTAAACGTCATTCTCGCATACTATAAGTGCGAAGACGACGTTATAGATAGCGGAAAGGGAAAACTGAAAAGGTCGCTTTTTAAAAAGGGCTATCGCCGTTCGACGGGGAAATATTCGGCATACTCCGAAATAGTCGATAAAAGATACGCCGAACTAAGAGAGGCGGAAAAAAGAGAAGAGGACAGGATAGACGTCGTAAGCGATTGTTTCAGCCTTATGCTCAAAGATATAGGCGACCTTCTTCTCGGTGAGGATAGAACTGAAGATACGGGCGATTTGTTTTATTTTCTCGGAAAATGGATATATCTTATAGACGCATTGGACGATTACGATAAAGATATTAAGAAAAAAAATTATAACCCTTTTTATTTTGCGTTCGGAAAGATGGGAAATTTAAAGACTCTCGTAACGGAAAAGGGTAATGAAATAGGATTGATATTTGCCGACGTTTTTTCGAGGGTAAAGATAGCGAAAGAGGGTTGCAAATGGAAATTCAATCACGATTTGATAGATAATATATTGCTTAAAGGATTGCCGAATACTACGCTCGGCGTAATAAAGAAAGCGAGCGAAGATAAAAAGGCGAAATGACGGAGGCTGAAATGGACGAATATTTTAAATTATTGGGATTAAACGAAAACTCTACGGAAGAAGAAGCCGAGGCTCACTATCTCGAACTTAAAGCGCTTTACGGAGAACAGCGTTTCACGGAAGGCGAAGTCGGTAACGAGGCGGCGAAAAAACTTACCGAACTCGAAGCGGCGAGAAGAGATCATCTCGAAAGCGTCAGGGAAAAGAATTTCACTTCGACTGACAGTTCTTACTATGCCGAAATAGAAAATCAGATAAAAAAGGGCGACCTTACCGAGGCGCAACGCCTTTTGGACGAGTTTAACGAGAGAAACGCAGAATGGCACTATCTCCAATCGGTCGTTTTCTATAAAAAGAATTGGACGAACGAAAGTAAAAAACAACTTGAAATTGCGATAGAGATGGACGCAAACAACCAAAAATATAAAAACTCTCTGGATAAACTTAACGCCAAAATAAACGATAACGCGAGCAAGACGTTTACCGATTACAGCGGAAACGCCAACGAAAACCGCGCGAGGGCATACGACGAGGGCGAAAGACAGATGGGTGGCGACGGTTGTTTCGATTTTTGTTGTCAACTTGCGATTTGCAACGTTTTACTCAACTGCTGTTGTAATTGCAGATAATGAAGAAAAGCGTTCTCATTGCGCTGTCGGCAGTTTCGGCGGCGCTCGCGACCGTTTTTCTCGTCGTCGGAGTGTTTGTTCCAATGTTCGATTATTCGTGCATTTTTATGGCGAGCGTCTGTATGATGATACCGCTTACAAAAAAGAGCGTGAGGGGAGGGATTCTCGCCTTTATCGCTTCGGCGCTTCTGACGCTTATTTTTTCGTCGGGAAGGTGGGAAGTGGTTGTAACTTACGCCCTCTTTTTCGGACTTCACCCGACGGTGAATTTTATATTTCGCGAAAGAAAATTTAATAAAGTAATCGCTTTTTTAATAAAGGAAATTTGGTTTATAGGCTCTCTTATCATCGTATATTTTCTGTTTGAAAGTTTTTTCGCTTTCGAAACCGAATGGGCGAGAACGTACGCTCTTCCTATTATCGTGATAGGGGGAGGGCTTTTGTTTTTCGTATACGATTTCATCATGTTCAGATTTCAGAAGATATTGGATATAGCGGTCAAGAGGTTAAAACTATAAGATGAATAAAAACGATATACTTTCGGGCGTAATTACGAAAATGGGTTCAGGCGGAGAGGGAATAATAAAAGAGGGTGAATATTCCGTATTCGTTCCTTTTACTTTGCCGGGAGAAAAAGTCAGGTATCAGGTTCTTAAAGTCAAGGGCAAAATAGTTTTCGGAAAAGCGCTTGAAATAATCACGCCGGCGGAAGAGAGAATAAGGCCGGAATGTAAGGTTTTCGGGAAATGCGGAGGTTGTCAACTTCAACATATAAAATATAAGTCGCAACTTAAATTAAAGACGAAAACCGTCGTCGATTGTCTTTCTAAAATTGCCTTTTTAGAGCCCGAAGTCGCTTTTTGCGAAAGGAGCGACCTCGAATACGGTTACAGAAATAAACTTCAACTTCCCGTAAGGGAAAACGCCGTCGGGTATACGGTCGGATTTTTCGCTCCAAACAGCCATAGAGTTATTCCCATAAGGAATTGTCCCATTCAGCCCGAATGGAATTCCAAGATTATTTCGACGACTCAAAAGTTTATTCGCAATTTTGGCATTTCCGCATATAACGACGAAACGGGTAAAGGTCTTATAAAACACGTCGTCGTAAGAGACGTCGGCGGTAAACTTATCGTTACGGTAGTTATTACGGAGAACGACCTTCCGCGAAAGGAAGAATATATCAAACTTTTACAAGAGGATTTCAAAGAGTTCAGCCTTTACATAAATATAAATAAACTCGGCAACAACGTCATATTCGGTGATAAATTCATACTTTTATACGGTAATGGCAGATATACGACGAAAGAGTTCGGCATAAAATTCGAGATAGGTCCGGAATCGTTTATGCAGGTAAACGACGGCGTAAGACGGCGCATTTATCAGGAAGTTATGAAGTGTGTAGGCGTCGACGAAAATACCGTCGTCATCGACGCTTATAGCGGAGCCGGACTTTTGACCGCAATGCTTGCCGAAAAGAGTAAAAAGGCGATAGGAATAGAAATCGTAAAAGAGGCGGTCGATTGCGCCGAACACTTAAAAATAAAGAACGGGCTTTCCAATATGGAAAATATCTGCGCGCCGTGCGAAGACGTCTTGCCCGAAATAATGAAAAAAGAAAGACGAGAAAACAATAAATGCGTTCTCGTTCTCGATCCGCCGAGGCAAGGAGTAGAGAGAAATATAATCGAGGCGATAAAGGAGAGCCTTCCCGATAAAATTGTATATGTTTCGTGTTCTCCGCAGACTTTATCGAGAGATTTAGGGTTGTTGCTCGGAACTCTTAAAGTTGACGAAAAGGGCGTTACCGTCAAAAACGACGGAGAGATAAAATCATTATATAAAATTGAAGAAGTCAAGCCCTTCGACCTTTTTCCGCAGACGCGTCACGTCGAGACGGTGGTGTCGCTAATAAGAGCGGACTTTTGATATTTAAAGCGGTATAGTAACTTAAAGAAAAAATAGGAGATTGATCAGACGGATGTATAAACAGATGAAACATAAACTTGTCCCATTGCTTATTATTTGCTCGTTGATTTTGACTTTTCTTTGTTCTTGCGGACAGGAAAAAGAGGATAATACCGAATATGTCGCAGTCGTGTCCGCAATGGATAACGAGATAGACCTTTTAATTAAAGAGGCGGAAATAGACCGAGTGGATAAAATATCCGAGGAAAATTATTACGTCGGGAAACTCAGCGGGAAGCCTGTCGTAATAGTTAAGTCGGGAATAGGGAAAATACGCGCGGCGTCCGTAATTACAAGTCTTTTCGACAATTATAAAATAAGTAAACTCATTTTTACCGGAATTGCCGGAGGCGTTGCCGACGAAGTGAAAGTGCTTGACGAGGTCGTTGCAACGAGACTTTTGGAACACGACTACGGGATAATGTCAAACGAAGGATTTGTCTGGCGTTCGGGCGATCCGGGGTTCGGAAATCAGGATGGCGTATATTATTTTTGCGATAGCGAAATGGTCGAACTCGCATATAGCGCGGCGGTTTCCGTCGTAGGAGAGGATCGTTCATTTAAGGGAACGATAGCGACGGGCGATCAGTTTATTGCGTCCGAAGAATACGTCGAGCGCCTTAGTCGGGATCACGACGCCTATGCGTGCGAAATGGAAGGGGCGGCGGTTGCCGTAGTGTGTATAAAATATCGAGTTCCCTTCGTCGTAATAAGAGCGATGTCCGATAAGGCGGACGGAAACGCTCACGAGAGTTATGAAAATTTCGGGGATATTGCGGCGAACAATTCGAGCCGAATAGTTATTAAACTGTTGCAATCTCTTTAAAATCAATAGTAAGCAGCCTTGCCGCGTTATTTCGGTAAGGCTGTTTTTCTGAAAATTTTAAGGTTGATTTTAAGCGTTTATTATTTCGATTCCGAATTGTTTTATGTTTCTTTTTACCGCATGGGCGAAAATATCGTTTGCGAGGACGTCTTTATCGAAACAATCTCTTGCAAGTTTTGAAAGTTCGGATAAATCGTTAACTCTCGTCAAGACGGGGATATCGGAATTTGACCGCAGATAGGAGAGAATTTCCTTTTTTTGTCCGTTTACGGCAAGGACGTTCAGATAAGGAGGATTTTCAAGACATTTTTTAAGGATGTCTTTTTCGATTTTTAAAGCGGACGAAAGAATTATTCTCGAAATTCTCGAATAAGTATACCTCTTCGTTTTAACTTTTTCTTTAAGTTCTTCACACGAAAAACAGGTTTTAGCGTAAGATTTTATTCTGTTTTCAAGCCCCTCCGAACAATCGGGGATATTTTTAATATCTTTTTCTGAAGACGAGAGAATAGAGTATAAAATAAAGTCGTCTATATTCGGGAGTTTATTGGGCAGATCTTCGTAAACGAAAGAGGGGACTGCGTTTTTTATTTTTTCTTTTCTGTTTTCGGAAATCGCCGAACGAATAGCAAGCGCCGACGGACGAAAAGAGGTTATCTCTTTTTGATTAAAACCGTCGCCCTCGCGCAAAACGGGATAGATAGAAATATCCGATTTAAGATTTAAAATTGCTTTGGTGTATTCCAAACCCAAGAGATTGTTGGGAGAAGAAATAATACCGTCGTCAATATCGCCGTATAAACTTTTGAATGCGTCGGCTCTCGCCTTGACCTGAGAAAGTCCGCGTTTTAACCCATCTTTTAAAAGAGATTTGAATTTCTGCGTTTCGTCGGATAATATTTTTGCTACCTTTAAAAAATTTTGCTTGTCCGCTTTTTCGGCGCCGAAACACAGCGTCTTTTGACCGTTTACGGAGTTTATAAGACTTACCGCTCCTTTTGCGAAAACTTCTGCGTTTGCGGTCGAAAAAATTACGGGAAGTTCTATTACGGCGTCGGCCCCTGCTAAAACGGCGTGAGACGCCCTCGTATATTTGTCGAGAACGGCGATTTCGCCCCTCTGCGTAAAATTTCCGCTCATTACGATAACGGTATAGTCGGGGTGTATATCCCTTTTTATTATTTCCATTTGTCGAAGATGTCCGTTATGGAAAGGGTTGTATTCAGCGATTACGAAACAAATTTTCACAAAAGGTGCTCCCGAATGATTGATATTTGTAAATTATTGGTGTATAATTAACTATATATAATATTTTATACTAACGGCGAAGAAATATCAATCGTTTTTAATAATTTCTTTCCGTTTAAAGGAGTAATAATGACAAAAGTTTTGCAAGATATCAAGAAGAGAGCGTCCGTTCTCGGCAAGACGATCGTTCTTCCGGAAGGTGAAGACAAGAGAGTCGTAGAGGCTGCCGCCGCTTCCGTAAAAGAGGGAATAGCGAAAATCGTTCTTTTGGGTGATCCCGACGAGATAAAGAGTAACAATCCCGAAGTCGACCTTATGGGCGTAGAAATAATAAATCCCCAAACTTACGCCAAGACCGAAGAATATGCAAATCTTCTTTACGAACTTCGTAAGGAAAAGGGAATGACCGAAGAACTCGCTCACAAGACCGTTCTTTCCGATTATACTATGTATGGAGCGCTTATGCTTAAAAGCGACGACGTGGACGGAATGGTTTCGGGCGCTTGTCATTCGACGGCGAATACCCTTCGTCCCGGACTTCAAGTCATAAAGACAGCGAAGGGAACGCCTATCGTTTCCGCATATTTCCTTATGATCGCGCCGGAGGGCGGAAATAAGTATTGCGAAGACGGCTGTTATATTTACGCCGATTCGGGACTTAACCAAAATCCGACGAGCGAGCAACTCGCTTATATTGCGCAGTCTTCCGCAAAAAGCGCTAAGACCATTGCCGGAATAGAGCCGAGAATTGCCTTTATTTCTCATTCTACAAAGGGATCGGCAAAGCACCCCGACGTAGATAAAGTCGTTGCGGCGGTCGAAAAATTCCATGAAATAGAACCCGACGTTTTAGCGGACGGCGAACTTCAATTCGACGCCGCGATAGTTCCGGAAGTCGGAGCGAGCAAAGCGCCCGGATCGAAAGTCGCGGGGCACGCCAACGTGTTTATATTCCCCGATCTCGACGCCGGAAATTCCAACTATAAAAACACCGAGAGATTGGGAGGATTTCAGGCTGTAGGTCCTCTTTGTCAAGGACTTGCGAAACCCATAAACGATCTTTCGCGCGGTTGTCATACCGAAGATATAGTCGCGGCGGTCGCTATAACGGCGCTTCAGACTCAAGTAAAATAATAAGGGGAGAGAAAAATGAAAGTTTTAGTAATAAATGCGGGAAGTTCCTCGCTTAAATATCAACTTATAGATATGGATACCGAAAAGGCAATCGCAAAGGGCGGCTGCGAAAGAATAGGGCTTGACGGTTCTTTTTGCAAGCATAAGGCAAAGGGCGTAGAAAAAGTAATAAACGCGCCGATGCCCACGCATAAAGAGGCTATTCAAGTCGTTTTGGACGCTCTCGTAGATAAAGACTACGGCGCTATAAGTTCAATGAAGGAAATCGACGCCGTAGGACACAGAATAGTTCACAGCGGCGAAGCGTTCAATAGTTCTGTTCTTCTTACCGACGAAAATATGGCGGTAATCGAAAGTCTTTCGGAACTTGCTCCATTGCATCAACCTGCGAACGTTATCGGAGTCAAGGCTTGTAAGGCAATAATGCCGGACGTTCCTATGGTCGGCGTATTCGATACGGCTTTCCATTCAACGATGCCCGAAAAGGCGTATATCTACGGTATTCCATACGAAGCGTATACCGAACATAAGGTAAGAAGATACGGATTCCACGGAACGAGCCATAAATTCGTTTCGGAAGAAGCGGCGAAATATCTCGGAAGAGAAAACGATCCCGAATTCAAAGTCGTAACAATGCACCTCGGAAACGGCTCGTCGATTTCGGCTGTAAAAGGCGGAAAGAGTATGGATACTTCGATGAGTTTTACTCCGCTCGGCGGCGTTCCGATGGGAACGAGATCGGGCGATCTCGATCCGGCGATAGTCGAATTTCTTGCAAACAAATATAATATGACTCTTTCCGAAACGCTTACTTATCTCAATAAAAAATCGGGCGTAAGCGGGCTTAGCGGCGTATCTTCCGATTTCAGAGATTTGTCAGACGCGGCGAAAAAGGGCAATCACAGAGCGGCGCTTGCTCTCGACGTGTTTACTTACAGTTGTAAAAAATATCTCGGCGCATACGTTGCAGCTCTCGGCGGAGCGGACTGCGTGGTATTTACGGCGGGTATCG
Source organism: uncultured Eubacteriales bacterium (assembly GCA_902797945.1). Lineage (GTDB taxonomy): Bacteria > Bacillota > Clostridia > Christensenellales > Borkfalkiaceae > UBA10281. The sequence goes on from CADBUU010000004.1 coordinate 45,675, forward strand.
GCGAACATGACGGCAAGGTAAGGGCAGCGATAGCCGAAAATATGGAGTATATGGGACTTAAAATAGACGAGGCGAAAAATGCGAATATCGGCGACGGTATTGCGGATATAAGCGCTGCCGATTCCAAGGTAAAAGTCCTCGTTATCCCCACCAACGAAGAATTGGTCATCGCAAGAGATACTTTAAGACTTGCAAAATAAAATAAAAACGTAAAACACATTAAAAAACATTGACAAGATTATAAAATTTTTGTATAATTTATAGGCTGATTATGGTTATCGACGTAAAAAAACTCAAATTCAGCGGTAAAGAAGAGTGTTCTTTTCATTTTGAAGAGAAATTCGACGACGGGTTGATCACTTTACCCGACGCAAAATTTTTAACTCCCGTATCCGTAACGGGAACTCTTACGCTTGGCGGTAACGAGGTCTACGCGGAAGGAGAGATAGAATATTCCGTAGAGGGAGCATGTTCTCGCTGCGCGGAAAGCGCCGTTTTCCAAAAAGTGATAACTTTCGACGAGGTCTATTCGGATTCGGAAGAAGCCGATCCCGATAAATATTCCTTTGCCAAAGGTCTTGTGGACCTTTCGGAAATGGTAAAGGAAAAGATCGTCTTGTCTATGCCGTTTGCTATTTTTTGCAAAGACGACTGTAAAGGGCTTTGCCCCGTATGCGGAGCAAATCTTAATATTACGAAATGCAAATGTAAAGAATAAGGTAGGTGAATATAAATGGCAGTTCCTAAGCATAAGGTTTCGAAACAGAGAAGAAATAAAAGATTCGCAAACAACTATAAAGTAGCCGCTCCGACTTTGGTCGAGTGTCCTCAATGTCACGAACTTAAAGCTCCTCATAAAGTCTGCGCTAAATGCGGATATTACGACGGAAAGCTCGTAGTTGACAAGACCGAAAAAGAGAAAGCGGAATAATTTATTCAATTGCCTAAAAAGGCGGATAGTTTACTATTCGCCTTATTTTTCGTGTATAATATGCTTAATAATAAGAGTTTAGACAAAAAGGGAATTTTCGGAAGGTTTCTCCTTATATTCGTAACGATGATATGGGGAAGTTCTTTCATTATTTTAAAAGACACTTTGTCGCTGTTCGGGGGAGGGCATTTTACCTTTTTCGTTTTAGCGGCAAGGTTTTTTTGCGCTACGCTCGTTCTTCTTCCGTTCGGAATAAGAAGTATAAAGACTTTCGATAAAAAGACGCTTATCGGCGGACTTATTTTAGGAGTGATATTATATTTTGCCTATGCCTTTCAAACGGTTGGCTTAAAATATACGACCGCTTCGAAAAATGCATTTTTAACGACGACTTATTGCGCGATCGTTCCCTTTTTATCTTGGCTTATTTTGAAAAAGAAGCCGGCGTTAAACAACTATATAGCGGCGGTAATGTGCATAGTTGGCGTCGCATTCGTTTCCTTTATCGGTAAGGACGAAAGCGATTCGAGCCAACTTTTAGGAGATATTTTAACGGTATGTTGCGGGCTTTTTTACGCCTTGCAGATAATCTATAACGATAAATTTGCCGGCGGTAAAAATGCGATACAGATACTCATCGTAGAACTGACCGTAGTTTCCGTCCTGATGGCGGGGACGAGTTTGATAGCCGAATTTCCGAAGTATTCGTCGCAGTTTGAAATAACGGGCGAAGTCGTTTGGAAGATACTTTATCTTGCGGTTTTTGCGACGGCGTTTGCGCAATTCGGACAGATTTTTTCTCAAAAATTCGTTCCTCCGACGGTAGTTCCCATAATTTTATCCCTCGAATCGGTTTTCGGAGTCGTTTTCGAAATAATTCTCGGCGACGCGCATTTGACTCCGCTCATAATAATAGGTTTTGTCGTAATATTCGGAGCGGAGATAATTTCCGAAATAAATTTCACCAAAAGAAATCGGATAACGCTTGACGAAAGAAATGAAAATTGATACAATAAATAAAAAAGGCGAAAAGCCTTAAAAGGAGATTATTATGAAATACGTTTGTCCTATCTGCGGCTACGTCCACGAAGGAGACGAAGCCCCCGAAGTTTGCCCCATCTGCAAATGCCCCGGTGAAAAGTTTACCGCTATGGAACAGGAGATGACGTGGGCGGCAGAGCACGTCGTAGGTATAGCTAAAGACGTCGATGAAGAAATCAAGAACGGACTTAAAATGAATTTCGAAGGCGAATGCAGCGAAGTCGGAATGTATCTTGCAATGGCGAGAGTTGCATACAGAGAAGGATACGCCGAAGTTGGCGCATACTTTGAAAAGGCAGCATGGGAAGAGGCTGAACACGCAGCGAAATTCGCCGAACTTTTGGGCGAAGTCGTAACCGATAGCACGAAGAAAAATCTTCAACTTCGCGTTGACGCCGAAAACGGCGCTACAAGCGGAAAGACCGACCTTGCGAAGAAGGCGAAGGCTTTAAATTTAGACGCTATACACGATACCGTACACGAAATGGCTCGCGACGAAGCCCGTCACGGAAAAGCGTTTAAAGGTCTTTTGGATAGATATTTCGGTAAATAATGAATATATAATAAAAATGGGTTGCGTTTAATTTGCGCAACCTTTTTTATGTTTTTCGGATAATCAAAAGAGGTTGCGGTTTTTTTACTGTAGCCTTTTTTGATTAGCCGAATGAAAACAAAGTTGAACTTGCCTAAGCCGCGCCCTTTTAGGCGAGTTTTCACGGAATGAATTTGTATTCTATTCCGTTCGCCCTCACCAAAAATGACATCAAAATAC
>CADBUU010000005.1 GCA_902797945.1 uncultured Eubacteriales bacterium
GCTTTTTGGTCTTGCTCTTTTGTTTTTTGAAAATATTTTAATTCGTTCCTATCTCAGTAAATTATGGTAAATATAAGAGGCGTTCAATAGACTGCCTCTTTTTTCGATAGGCAAATAAAAGTATTTCGGAACTTTTCAAAAAGGGGAGCAAAAGAAGACAAAAATCGTTTTTTTATTTTTATATATAGAAAATTATATTTATATAACAATTTTCGCTATTTTTGCAAAAAAATTGACAAATTTCCCTTTATATTGTATAATAATTAAAGTCGGAATGACAATATGCATATAATGGAGGATAATATGTTTGTTATTTTTACTGATACCGATACCGACCTTACGCCGGAAGAAGCAAAATATTACGGTTATCACCTTATAAGTATGCCTTATTTGATAGGCGACAAAATGGTGTTTCCTTATGAAGACTTTGAAACTTTTGATTATAAAGCCTTCTATAACGAGTTAAGAGGAGGCGTTTTACCTCAAACGAGCGGCGTAAGCCCTCAGAAATACGTCGATTATTTCGAGCCTTTTTTCAAGGAGGGCAAGGACGTTTTATACGTTCATTTTTCGGCGGCAATGAGCGGAACGTTTAGCGCCCTTAAAATTGCCGAAGACGAACTTAAAGAAAAATATCCCGACAGGACAATATATAAGATAGATACGAAGGCGATAACTATCGGAGCCCTTAATATTGTTAAGGAAATAGGCGATATGTATCTTGCCGGAAAAACTTTGGACGAGATTATCAAATGGTCTGAAACCGAAGTCGATAAATTCGCAATTTACTTCTTTGCGGAAGATCTTAAATTTTTCCGTAAGAGCGGAAGAGTCGGCGGAATGGCTGCTTTTATGGGAAATATTTTGGGAATTCGTCCCATTATCAATATCGGCTCGGACGGAAAAATGGTTTCGGTCGATAAAGCGAGAGGGAGAAAAGCAACGCTTGATAAAATAATTGCTTACGTTGACGAGTTGCAGGAAGATATCAAGGGGCATAGAGTTCTTATTGCTCATACTGATAACGAAGAGACGGCTCGTATGCTCGGGGATATGCTAAAAGAAAAATACGGCGAGGACTTGAATATAGAATACGTCGTAACCAATCCGACGGCGGGAAGTCATTGCGGACCTAACGGTGTGGGTGTAAGTTTCCACGCAAAACACAGATAAAATGATAGAAGTAAGAGAAGTTAAAACAAAAAAGGAAATCAAAGATTTTATTGATTTTCCATTGAATTTATACCGTGGAAACCCTTATTTCGTTCCCCCGTTATACGGTGATGAAAAAAAATTGTTCAGCGACGGGAACGTATATAGCGATCAGTCGGAATCCGTTTTTTATCTTGCTTATCAAGACGGTAAGACGGTTGGAAGAATACAAGGTATATTACAGCGCGCCGCAAATCAAAAGTGGAATACGAAGCAAGTCAGATTTACGAGATTTGACAGTATAGACGATCAAGAAGTTGCGAACGCTTTATTCAGTAAACTTGAAAATTGGGCGAAAAGTAAGGGAATGGAAGAAACGGTAGGACCTCTCGGCTATTCGGATCTTGAAAGAGAGGGTTTGCTTATCGATGGTTTTGAATGGGTTTCGACTTTTGAAGAACAGTATAATTACGACTATTATCAAAAACTTATTGAAAATTTCGGCTATGAAAAAGACGTCGATTGGGTTGAAAGGAGATTAAAGGCTCCCAAAGAACTTGACGAAAGAATACCGAAAATAAGCGAAATGATGATGAAGAAATACGAACTTCATTTCGGAGAGGCTAAAAACACAAACGATTTTTTAAAAAAATACGCCGATAAAATTTTCGACCTTCTCGACGTAACTTACGATAATTTATACGGCACAGTTCCTTTTACTCCCGCAATGAAGGAGATGATGATTGCGAATTTTAAGTTAATCATAGATATAAAATACGTTTACATAATTCTCGATAAAAACGAAAGGGCGCTTTGTTTCGGGCTTGCGTTTCCATCTATCGGGGAAGCCCTTATTAAGTCCGGCGGAAAACTTACGCTTCCTGCGATTTTCAGACTTTTAAAAGCATTGAAAAAGCCGAAGTCGATAGATTTGGGGCTTATCGGGGTGTTGCCGGAGTATGCGATGAGAGGAATAAGCACGGCGATTATTTGGAAATTGATGCAGTCTTTAAGCGACGGCGAAATAGAATACGCCGAAACGAATCTCAATCTTGCGGATAATCTCGCAATACAAAATCAATGGAAAAAATTCGACAGCATATTGCATAAGCGCAGAAGATCTTATAAGAAAAAAATCGTATAATTAAAACGACGGAGTAAATTCCGTCGTTTTTCACTCTTTACCGTAAAATAAACTTCGCGCGTCCGGAAGGGCGGTTTTGCCTTCGCCGAGAGGTTTAGACGCATTTCTGTAATCGTGATGGTCGCAAAATTCTTTGAGTTTTAATTTGGTGTTGTCGATGACTCGGCATTGAACTTCAAATAGGTCTGAAAGATAATTTTTGGCTTTTAATCCGGCGTGATCGGAGTATTCGAGGAGTTTTTGGTAATGTTCAAAACAAAAACCGTTTCCGCTTTTAAGCCTGTCCGAAAAAGAAGAATCTCCCAAGTATACTTCGGCTATCGTTTTATAATATCTTATCATATGTTCATTTAAGTATTTGCAAACGACGCATGAAGAGGTTTTTTCGTTTAGTTTTTTAGCCTGCTTTTTCGCTTGTTTTGCGGAAGTCGGGCGAGAAAGAATTTTTTTAAGAGCGTCGAGTCTTGTGGACGCTTGCAATGCAAGTCCGAGTTTGGATTTCATTGCGAAAAGCATATCGAAATGTCTCGAACAAAAGCCGAGGTCGTTGACCTCCGTTCTCGTCGAGTCTTCCATAACGCCTTCGCCGAGATATTGTTCGGCGAGCCTTTGTTCGACTTTGTTTTTTATTCTGCAAACGGGGCAGTCTTTTCCCTCGTCAAAATTTTCATCTATCAGCATTCTGCCTATATGATAATACATATTTTACCTCGTCAATCTTTTCTTCCCGTCAGATGACCTTCCGGGTTAAGTTCCGAATAACCCGTTTGTCTTAGTGCCTCGTAAAGAGTTATCGCAACGGAATTCGAAAGATTCAGACTTCTTAAATCTTGCCACATCGGAATTCTGAGGGTTGTATCATAATGTTCTTTTAAAAGAGGTTCGGGAAGTCCGTGACTTTCTTTTCCGAATACGAGAAAATCTCCGTCTTTGAATTTTGCGTCGCTATGAATTATTTTTCCCTTTGTCGAAAGGAAATAGAAATTTCCTTTGTCTTTATATTTTTGGTAGAGTTCGTCAAAACTGTCGTAATATCTCACGTCGAGATATTGCCAATAATCGAGTCCGGCTCTTTTGAGCGTTTTGTCGGATATTTCAAAACCGAGAGGTCTTACGAGATGTAAGACGGAATGAGTTGCAGCGCAAGTTCTTGAAATATTTCCGGTATTTTGCGGAATTTCAGGCTCGACTAATACGATGTTAAACATTTTTCACCTACTTATTAAATCTTGTTCTTGAAAATTTTATATGATATTCTACTGCCGTCAGCGTTTCAAAAACGGCGTCGGAATTTGACTTTTCCACGATTTCGCCTTTGCAATCGGAGGAAAATCTGAAATTTTTTGAATAGTATACTATGGGAATACCCAAAAGATATGAATACGCTCTTACGACTATTTCGTCGGTTTGTTTGAATTTATCGTTTTTTATTACCACGCAAAGATTTGCGCCGCAGACGGTAAACGCTCGGAATAATTCGTAAGAGTATAAGTCGTCGGAAACGGCGACGCCGATTTTACCGCATTTAAGATGATAAAGCGAAGATGAAGCGGAGGGCATATACGGACTATCCTCGAAAGCAGTCGTCATATCGCTTATTCCGATGAGTTTTCCGTCTGAAAAAACTCCTGCCGACCTTTTTACTATTCCGTAATTGTCTGTATCGAAGGGGGATATAAGAGCAAAATCTCTTTGCTCGGTTATTTCTGCAAGTTTTTTAAGAATCGAAGTTTCGCCCGTAAGTTCTCTTTTATAATATACCGTCGGCGTTTCGCAAGGGGCGATTATGAGATCGGCTTCGTCTGAGGATAGGGCTGTAATGTCCGTAACAACTTTAACTTTCAAAATCTTTTTCTCCACTCTTTATAGTATTAAAGAGAGAGTAAAAGTGTTACGAAAGGAAAAAATCGTCTACGGCGGACAAAATATCGGCTGTATTTTTCATTTTGAATATTTTTTCTTTTAAAATCGAAGAATTCGGTTCGCCTTTTAAATAAAGGCAAATTTGTTTTCTGAAATTTACGGCAACCGTTCGGTCGTCAAATTTTTCAAGTAATTTTTCAATATGTTTTCTTATGATTTCGTTTTTTCGGACGGTTACTTTTTTCCCGCAAAGTTCTGAAAAAAGCCAAGGTCTTTCAAGCGCTCCTCTGGCGAGCATAATTCCGTCGGCGCCCGTTTCTTCGAGCATTTTATCGGCGTCTTCAACCGTAAAGACGCCGCCGTTGGCGATCACGGGAACAAATACGGTCTGTTTTACTTTTGCGATTTCGCCGTAATTTACGGGACCGGCGTAAATTTTATCTCTCGCTCTTCCGTGAATAGTTATCATATCGACTCCGCCTTGTTCCAAAGCTTTTGCGAAGTCCGTGGCGAGCGGTTTTCCCGTTTCTATTCCGATTCGCATTTTGGCGGTTATTCTTTTTCCCGTTTTTTTCAGTTCGGAAATTATTTTTTCGGCGAGAAAGGGGTTTTGAAGTAAAGCGCTTCCTTCGCCGTTATTGAAAATTTTAGGCATAGGACAACCGAAATTGACGTCGATTATATCGAATTTTTCAAGTGAGGGAAGTTCGCAGGCTCGACGCATTATATCGGGGTTGTTTCCGAATATCTGAACGCATTTTATTTTCTCGTCGTCGGTCGTATAAAGTAAATCTTCGGTATTCGCGTTTCCGTAAAGTAAACCTTTGCAACTTACCATCTCGGTAAACGTGAGCGACGCTCCGTAAGAAATGCAAAGAGATCTCATTGCGAAATCCGAAAACCCGGCAAGCGGGGCGAGGAAAATATTGTTATCCGTCGTTATTCCGTTTACGTTAATTTTTTTTAATTTCATTGTAGTATTCGTCGATTTCTTCTTCGGAGAGGTTTTTTATATTTTTTCCGTCAGCGGATATAGCCTGTTCGAGTTTTTTAAACCTTTCGATAAATTTATTGACTGAGATCGTTAAAGCCTCTTCGGCGTCGACTCCCGATTTTCTCGCAAGATTTACTGCGGAAAACAACAAATCGCCATATTCTTCTTTAATTTTATTCTGATTTCCTGTTTTTTCCGCTTCGGCTATTTCGTCTATTTCCTCGTAAATTTTTGAAATTATCTGTTTTTTGTCGGAAAAATCAAAGTTGTATTTCGACGCCCGTTTTCCGGCTTTTTGCGCCCTCATAAGGGCGGGGAAGTTTTTGGGGATAGAATCGAGATATTCTCCGCCGTTTATAAATCCCTTTTCCTTTCTTTTGTTTTTATCCCATAAAGATAGCGCTTCGTCGGCAGAATTTACCCTGTCTTTACCGAATATGTGCGTGTGTCTTGAAATGAGTTTTTCACAAATCGAAGATATTACGTCCTCGTATGTAAAAGCCGAACGTTCTTCGCCGAATTGAATCTGAAACATTACTTGAAGCAAAACGTCTCCGAGTTCTTCGATTATGCCGTCCTCGTCGTTTCTGTCTATTGCGTCGAGTAGTTCGTATGTCTCTTCGATTGTATTCATTTTTATTGAAGTAGGAGTTTGTTCTCTATCCCAAGGACAGCCGTTTTCTCCCCTTAGCGACTTTAATATTTCGCGCAAATCGCGAACGCTGAACCTTGTTTTTTGCAAAAACGAGAGTTTATCGATCGCGATTGCCGAAGAGTAGTCGAAATCGTCGTCGAAATCTAATTCGTATAGTCTGATTTTTTTAATATAGTCGTTTTTTATTTTATAAATTTCGATCTCGTCGCCGAAAAGGTCGGACAAAAAGAGTTTTGACTTACTTGCAATAAAACTCCCGTCTATATCCGTTACGATAAGAGGCAATGAAAGTTCCGTATTTTCGAGATCGTAAGCCGAAATTGACGTAAAAGAGGAAAAACCCAAATGCGAAGCATACGCCGAAGCTCTTGAAACGCCGTTTATTATTTCGGCGTCTTTTCTCTTTTGGAGAATAATTTTGCAAGAAAGGTCGGAGCAAACGTCTCCGTCGACCATATATACTACGTTTTTGTCCTTTGCCAAGTTCAATACTTCTTTTGCAAGATTTTTTGAAAGAGTGTCGAAATTTCTTGATTTTTCGTAGACGAAATCGAGCGAGCGGACGTTATGTAATGCGGAAAGAACGTATTTTCCGCTTTCCGTAAGCGACGTTCTCAAAAGAACGACGTCGGCTTCTTTAGCCTTATTTAAAGCCTTTAAGGAGAGGTCTCCCGCCTGTATGCCTATTCCTATCAAAGTCAAATTCATTTTGCTTTCTCCGTTTGTTATTACAGATAATAATATATACTAAATTTGCAAAAACTGCAACAAAATAACACAAAATATCGCAAATTAAGGGAGCAAAAATATTTATTTCGCGAATTTTAAGAAGCGACGGTTGTAAAATTATTTTAAGAGCAAGTCCAAGCGACAAAGTGATGCACGGAGCATACGTTTTACCTATTGCGATAAGACACCCCGTTTCGGTTTGAATCAAAGATAAAAGTATTACGTTAAATGCGGAAGACGAAAGAAGTTTAACGGTAATTTCCCGTTCGCTTTCATTGAACCTCCCGAATAATATCGACGTTACTATTTCCGCCGAAAAATAAATCGCGGCTGCCGCCAAAACGGATAAAATGAGCGTAACGACAAGAGATTTGCCTACCTGTTCGAAGGCGTATTCCGTATCGCCGTCCGATATTGTTTTTGAAACCGAAGGGAGAACGGCGACGGCGATTCCATAGCACACGGCTACGGGAACCCCTATTACCGTTTCGACGCTCCCGGTATAAATGCCGTAGAGAGAAAGCGCGTCGGGCAAATAGGTTTTTAAAAGGTTTATAATCGTAAAACCGTCGTAGAGCCTTGCAAGAGGGAGTATGACCGCCGATAATGTGATCGGAATCACCGTGAGTAGAATTTTTTTTGCGGGAAAAATTTCGGCGACTAAGACGGAAGTCGGCTTGCGTTTTAGATATTTGACGAATAAGTATGCAAGGGCGATTATTTCGCTTGCCGTAACGGCAAGGCAGGCGAGCGCGCCTTTTTGTTCGGGCGTATGACCGAAAAGCGAGCAAAGAGTCAATCCGAAAACGAGTTTTACGCATTGTTCTGTAATTTGAGAAAATGCCGTCGGGCGCATATCGTTAAGTCCTTGAAAATATCCCCGAAAGCAGGCAATCGCCGAAACTGCCGCAATGGAAGGGGAAAGAGCGATATAAGCGAGATACGCTCCGGGTTCGCCTTGAACGACGGAAATAAAATGAGATAAACTCGCCATTATAATACTGCCGACGATTCCAAGTGGTATAAAAATTTTAATTGCGCAATTCAACGCCCCTTTTTTGTCGTCGGTCGAAGATATTATTTTCGACAACGCCGACGGCGCTCCCGTAGAGGAAAAAGTAAGAAGTATTGTGTATACGGGAAATACCGTCTGATAAACCC
>CADBUU010000006.1 GCA_902797945.1 uncultured Eubacteriales bacterium
ACTATATGATACTTGCAATTCCATTTCGTATGTGCTAAACTATTTGTGTCATTATTTTGATTCGTCATTTTAATGTCCTCCGATTGTGTTTTTTGTTTGACTGGCAGGTCTTACTTATTATACACAATCGGAGTAATTTTTTCAATCGTTCATCGGTTGAACCTCTTTTGAACCACGCGACTATCGCGTGGTTTTCATTATACAAAAAAGCAACCGCCGAGGTTGCTTTTTAATTATTTTTTTAAAAAGGAAAACAAGCCTTTTTTCTCGTAAGCCTCTTCGCTTACGGATAAAACTTTATATCCCGTCTGTTCTATCTCTTTTTTTACGGCGTCAACGTCGACGTCTCCGTTTGCAATTATCTCGGTGATCCCCTTTGAGTGAGATGAAGTAACTTTTTTGACCGCCGCCGCTTTTCTTACGGCGTCGTTGACGTGCGCTTCGCACATTCCGCAAGACATTCCGTCTACTTTCAATATGATTTTCTTCATTATCTTTCTCCTTGTTTGTTAGTTTTAACTAATTATATTCCTTCCGAGAATATTTGTCAAGCATTATTTTTATTTCTACGCTTGAAAAAAACGTCATATTGTGCTATAATTCAGCTATGAAACAAGAAGAAAGAAGAAATTATCTAATAAATTACCTCCTTGAAGAAGGAAAATTCGATCAACCGATTCCCAAGGACGAAATTCAATCCAAAAGACTTTTGCGGTCATTACTCAATATCAGAATGCCCAAAACAACGAGCGACGAGTTTTTAAAAATACAAGACGAATATTTAAGAGAAGAAATTGAGAAAAAAGGTATTACTGACTGCGAAAAACTGACCTATACGCAGGGATTGACCGTATGGCAAGGGGATATTACCACACTTAAAGCGGACGGCATAGTAAACGCCGCCAACTCTCAGATGCTCGGCTGTTTCGCTCCTTGTCACGCTTGTATCGACAACGCCATTCACACTTTCGCCGGCATTGAATTAAGGAAAGAGTGTTACGATATTATGCTTCGTCAAAAAGCGGAAGAAAAGACGGGGAGCGCCAAAATAACCAAAGCCTATAATTTGCCGAGCAAATACGTTCTTCATACGGTCGGACCGATAGTTTTCGGTCAACTCACGGATACGCATAAAAAACAACTTTATTCCTGTTACGAATCCTGCCTTGCTCTTGCGAAAGAATATGGACTGAAATCTCTCGCTTTTTGCTGTATTTCCACGGGAGAATTTCACTTCCCGAACAGGCAAGCCGCCGAAATCGCCATTTGCGCCGTAACGGAATTTTTAAATAAAACCGGCTCGAATATGAAAATAATATTTAACGTCTTTAAAGACGAGGACCTTAAAATATATAATGAACTTTTAGCAAGGTAATTCAAATGGAAGAAAAAGAACTAAACGAAATTATCGACAAAACAGCGAACGCTTTAAATCTTTCGGACGCCGTCCTAATAGGCGCAGGCGCAGGACTTTCGACTTCTGCCGGTTTTATTTACAACGGCAGAAGATTTCACGAAAATTTTCACGACTTCGAAATGAAATACGGCTTTAAAGATATGTATTCGGGGGGATTTTATCCTTACGAAACGCCCGAAGAAAAATGGGCGTTCTGGTCGAGATACGTTTATATAAACAGATATACGGATCCTCCAAAACCCGTCTATAACACCCTTTTTAATATTGTCAAGAATAAAAATTACTTCGTCCTTACAACTAACGTCGACCACTGTTTTCAAAAGAGCGGTTTCGATAAACTAAGGCTTTTTTACACACAGGGCGATTACGGACTTTTTCAATGCAGTAAGCCGTGCCATAAAAAAACCTACGACAATAAAGACTCGATAATCGAGATGTATAAACGACAAAAGAATATGAAAATTCCGAGCGAACTTATTCCGACCTGCCCCGTTTGCGGAAGAGAAATGAGTATGAATTTACGCGCCGACGACACCTTCGTCGAGGACGACGGCTGGAAAAAAGCAAACGCAAGATACGAGGACTTTTTAAAAAAATATTCGAACAAAAAAATTGTTTTTCTCGAACTCGGCGTCGGAGGAAATACTCCCGTTATCATTAAATATCCGTTTTGGAGAATGACTTACGCAAACAACCTCTCAACGTATATATGTATTAACCTTGGCGAAGCGGTTTGTCCCGAGCAGATTTCAGACCGTTCGATTTGTCTTAACTCCGATATAGGCGACGCCCTCTCGATGATAGAATGCAAAATTCATAAATAATCTTTTTGAAAAAGTTATTGCCCCGACTTTTCGTCGGGGCAATATCGTTATTTTTTATACGCAAATCGCTCTATAACCTCTTTAATTGCGTTTTCGTCGTTGGTTTTATCCAAAACGAAAGCGTGTTCTTTTAATGCGTCGCTCGCATTTTTTACGGCTACGCCGAGTCCCGCTTTCTCTATCATGGAAAGGTCGTTTAACTGATCGCCTATCGCGATCGTCCTTTCTATAGAGGTATTGTAATATTTTGCGAGATATTCGACTGCCGTTCCCTTTGAAAATTTCGAATTTATGATTTCTACCAAAAACTCTGCGCTTTTCGTTACAGAACAGCCGTTTATATTCATATCTTTCATCATATTCAAAACGCTTTCGTTTTCTTTCGGCTCTACTATAACGAGTATTTTATAGGAGCGAAATTCGTTTTTTTCAATAAATTCGAGAAGTTTTTCGCCGTCCATTACTATCGCCGTCTCTTTTACTATGCTTTCGTAAATTTTAACGTATTCGTCTCGGCGGTTGGCGTAAAATTCTTCGCTGTCGTATATAAGAAAAGTCTTATCCTCTTCGACAAGTTTTTTACACGTTTTATAAGTCGCTTCAAACGGAAGTCGTTCGTCTAAAATGCGTTTCCCGTCTATGGCGTCGACTATCACGGCGCCTTGACAACAGGAAATAAGTCCCTTTAAGCCCAACTCCCTCGCTCTTTTAAGTATCGAATAATGCAACCTTCCCGTAGAAATAACGAAATTTCCGCCTTCCTCACGGTATTTTTCTATCGCTCTTTTGTTTTCCTCTGAAATCGAATCGTCGCTCGAAGCCAAAGTTCCGTCGAAATCGGATATTACAAGGTCGTAATTAAGTTCTCTCATTTTATAAGTTCCTTGATTTTGTCCGCATTTTTATTGCCTAACTCATAACCTTTTTCGTATGCGAAAATGAGATTTTTAACGACGTATTGGCTCATATCTCCGAGTTCGGGCATTAAAAGAAGGTCGTAATCGCTATTTTGATAATTGTTTTCGGTCTGCGCCCAATCGACTGCGTCGATTACTCTCAGAACGTGGGTTATCATGTTTTTATCGTCGTAAGTTTTGCGAAGTTTGCCTAAAACGTCGACGCCTACGATTACTTCGGCGCCCATTTTTTTTACTCCTTCGATAGGCATTCTCATAACGACTCCGCCGTCTATAAGCAGTTTATCCCTCACTTCCACGGGTTTAAATACTATAGGAATGGACGAACTCGCCCTTACTCCCATAGATACGGACCCTCTCGTAAACCATACCGTTTTACCCTTATTCATATCGAACGCATTGCAGGTAAAGGGGATCTTCAATTTCGAAAAGGTTACTCCGCCGAAAAGGTCTTCGATGCGTTTGGTCATTTTCGCCGTTTTTAAAATCGCCTTATTTGAAAAACCTACGAGATCGAGATCGATTATATCCGAACTTTTAAGCCCTTTTACTATATCGAACATTTCCGAAGGCTTCATTCCCTTACAATACAATCCTCCGACGACCGAGCCCATAGAACAGCCGGAAACGCAGTCCGGTTTTATTCCGTTTTCTTCCATCGCTTGTAAAAAACCGACGTGCGCGATTCCTCGCGCTCCGCCGGATCCGAGAACTAAGCCCAATTTTTTCATACGAAAATTATTCCTCTTCCTCTTTTTTCTCTTTAATTACAGTAACCTTTATTTCAAGAACTTTTTTAAGAGTCCTTTTGGTTACTTCTATTTCCAAATCGTTATACTTGAATTTATAATTTATCGGCGGTATATCCCTACACTTTTCGATAACCCATCCGCTTACCGTATTTGCGTCCGTTTCCTCGTCCTCTTCCTGAGAAAAAAGTTCGAAAAAGTCGCCTATATCGGCGTTTCCGTCTACGAGATAACTGTCGTCGGACAATTTGTTGAAATATTCCACGACTTCGTCGTGTTCGTCCCATATCTCTCCGACGAGTTCTTCCAATATATCTTCGAGCGTTACTACGCCGAGCGTTCCGCCGTATTCGTCGACGACCACAGCCATGTGAACTTTCTGCTTTTGCATACTTCTGAGAAGAACGGGAATTTTCATTCTCTCGGTCGCAAGCGCCATTGACGTTATTATACCTCGTATGTTAGTTGCGCCCTGTTCGAGAGCCGAATAGAAATCTTTTTCGTGTATCATTCCTATTATGCTGTCGATAGTTCCTTTATATACGGGCAAACGGGAAAATCCGTTGTCGAAAAATATCTTTTTTATTTCTTCCATCGACGTATCGACGTCGATGGCGACTATCTGAACTCTCGGAACGAGTATATCTCCCACTTCCGAATCGTTGAATTCTATCGCCGAAGATATGAGTTTGGTCTCGTTTTTATCAAGCGTTCCGTCCTCGTTTGCCTCTTCAACGTAGGTCAAGAGTTCTTCTTCGGTTATTACGTCTTCAGATTTAAAGCGGAAAACTTTTTTAAGAAGTTTCTTCCACCCCGAAAATATAAGGTTTAAAGGATAGAGCAATATTATAAAGAAATTTATAATATACGCAACTCCGCACGCCGTTTTTTCGGGAAATTCCTTTGCAAGAGTTTTAGGCGTTATTTCTCCGAAAATCAAAACCGCGACCGTCGATACCGCCGTCGAAACGGTTGTCGCAATGCTTTCGGTCTTTATAATCGTTGCAAAAAGCAAGGCGGATAACGTCGCAAGCAAAATGTTTACGATATTGTTTCCTATCAGAATCGTAGACAACAAAGTGTCGTAACGTTCCGTAAGTTTATATGCAAGTTTCGCGGAATTCTTTCCCGAATCCTGCAATAATTTCAAACGAGCCCTGTTCAAAGACGAATAGGCCGTTTCCGTTGCTGAAAAGAATGCCGATAACGCGATCAAAACAACGATCGCAACGATACATATCGGTATACTGTCCGAGTCCATTTAAAACCCCTTTTTATAAAAATATTATATATTTTAACCTGTTTAAAAATACTTTTTGCCACAAGCTTTTTTATAATTGCTTTCAAGAGCGCGTCCGAAGTTTTCGTGAGAAAATTTCGAATATCGCTAATTTTTAATTTGTGTAAAAATAAATATACGCACATATTATATCATAGAAAAAAACATTTGTAAATAAAAAACCGTAAAAATAGAATTTAAAACAGTTGAAAAAAAACACGAAGAATGATATAATATATAATGATTAAAGTGGAAGCGTAGCTCAGTTGGTCAGAGCGCATGCTTCACATGCATGAGGTCGCGGGTTCGAGCCCCTCCGTTTCCACCATTTCGACAGTCTACCGAAGTAGACTGTCATTTTTTCTGTCAACGGAGGGGTTGTCGAAATAACGTA
>CADBUU010000007.1 GCA_902797945.1 uncultured Eubacteriales bacterium
CTTCACTTTTCCTAAATCACTACACGTCAGCAAGGGAATTAAGTCGTTGATTTCCTCTATGCTTTTATCCCACCATTTGAAACAGAGCAACAGATCGATCAATTCGTCGTCAAATCTTTTTCTAACTATTCTTGCAGGATTTCCGATTACGATCGTATACGGCTCCACATTGCCGCCCACCACACAATTTGCGCCGATGATCGCCCCATCACCGATATGCGCCCCGGGAAGAACGACCGCATTTTGACCAATCCACACATCGTTTCCTATCACTGTGTCGCCCTTCAGCGGCAGATCAACCTGTGCCGGTGGCTCCATATTCCATCCTGCAAGCGTATAGAACGGAAAGGTCGTTACCGCATTCATCTGATGATTAGCGCCGTTCATAACGAATTCAACCCCTGCCGCAATCTGACAGAACTTACCGATAATCAGCTTGTCGCCATTCCATTCATAATGGTGCGTCACATGGCTTTCAAAATCCGAATCGGCTATATAAGTAAAGTCGCCGACAATAATATTAGGATTTTTAATTGTCGGTTTAACATATATTTCTTTATCATAGCCTATTATCGGATATATAACATTAGGATCAGGCATTTTCCCATTTTTCACTGTCATTTACCTCGTAAAACTCCGATTTATCATTTTTATTATACCTGAAAAACGCAAAAAAATCAATTAGCACACTCCGCATCTTTATATAAATCAATGCAATTATTCTCAATGCAATTTTTACGCAAAAGATTACTTAACCTCTTAATCGTAGAATATTGGTACTTGATTACTTTTATTATGCGTTCAAATAGCCTGTCAGTATAACAACGACTCAACATCGTTGTAACGTTGAGATATGTGATATAATCACAACTCTCAATATCTGCACCGGCATCTAATATTTCTAACAAAGCTATCAGATCAACGGTTTTTTCATTAAACTTCAAGTCTATAAGCAAAATACTTATAGACCCTGTCTTTTGGCTGCCCCAAGAGACTTGTAGCGGAGCCGCTCTTGTGCCTTCCCCTTGCCTTCTCCTCTACTATCGGCGGAGCCTATCCCGCAGGGATAGCAGTGACGACGGGATTTGCAATAGCAAATCCCTCGCCTGTTCCTTGTTGTCGGAGACAACAACAAACGGCCCTGCTACCTTTTGGTAGCGGGACCATTTGTTTGTATGTGTGGGACTAAATCTCGTTTTTAGTGTATGTGTGTGGGACGAAAAATATTATTTAGTGTATCGTACTAAAAACTAAAATTTTTTATGTTCTATTGGAATATTTAAATTCAAGGAAAACAATTTATCCACAATATGAGTAGGTGTGTTTTGTCCAATAATAATTTTTTTCAGTTTCAATCCACTTTTTTTATATGAATAATATGTTCCTTTATACCCAATTAGTTCCTTTTTGCCAGCAGCAATTTTCCCGCCTAAATCCGCTGTTTCACTATCATAAATATCACTACATAATAGGCGAATTTCCTGCTCTTCTCTATATTTATTGGAATCCTTTAACGAAGGACTAATAAACGCTATAGAATGTAGACCTAAAACATCAATGGTAGGATTATTAAAAAAATCTATAATTTCTTTCGTGAAATCCGTTTTGTCTTTATCACAATATAAAACGGGCATTAGCATTTCCACATGTTCAATCTCAAAAACACAACAACAACCTGAATAATTATTTGCATAATTTATCCACATATAATCGTGTAATCTATTTGATAAACAACAAAGGTCGTTTAACTCTCGCACTGTCCGTAAAAAATCAATTATTTTGTATTCCGCCCAATTTGTTCTCCGCGCTATCTCGGTCACATCGGCATTAATTTGAAATTCGGACGGGTCATTGTCACGCAAAACGTAATGCGCGGAAAACCACAATAAATTGTTTTTTATTGCAAAAATCTTTTGTTCATTAAGAATATCGTTTCCATTAAAAGAAATATATTTGTATAAAGTATTGGATTGTACTTTTTTAGCAAAATATTCTCTCTTTAATCTTTCTTGTGAAAGATTGTCCCCAAATCTAATTTGTATAAATTTATCAAAAAAATCAAGGGTATCTTTATCCATATTATAATCCCAAAATTTGTTTTTTCTTTTGTTCGAAATCTTCTTGAGTAATCAAGCCGTCATCAAGCATTTCCTTTAATTCTTGTAATTGTTCTTTTTGTGATTTTTGTTCAGACGTTTTTTCTTCTTGTTTAACAGTAGAAGACTGCTCTAACGTTTTTTCATTTAACATAAATTCCAGCATAGAACAAACAGATTGCAGGTTTTCTTTCATATTTCTATAAATCCAACCGTTTTTATCCCAATCAACGTTGTCAACGTATGTAATCACAATTTGCGGACAATTAAAATCATTTAAGCGAATAATCAACTTTAATTGATTGCACATTTCATTGATTTTTCTATTCATACTACTACCTATGATAAGACCACCAAGTCCAAAAAATGCACCGCCAATTAAAGCTGAACCAGCACGTCCCTGGACTTGACTCTTACCATTCTCATAAACTTCGTAATTAATAATATCTGAAAACTTATAAGCTTTAGAATAGATTTTACCTTTTTGATAAAAAAATTTTTTGTTTTGGTTGTCTATCAAAAGTTTAGTGGAAGACCAACCACTTGCTAAGATAGAGATTTCTTTGGTAATTACGAAATCCGAATCTGGAATGGCTTTTTGTTGTTCTTCTTTTTGTATTTGAGCAATTATTATAGGTTTCAATTCTCTTTTAATGCGACGCAATGCTAATTCGTCTGTTGTTTTTCGACAATCGAAAATAACAAAAAGTATAAAAGCAACCCCTACAGTTATAAGAAAAATTCCTCCTACAAGACCAACGGTATTAGAAGAACTGTAGTAAGATAAAAGGAAAATGCCAATTGCGCCTAAATACAACAAGGCGAAAATACCTATACCGATATTTTGAGCACGTTCTTTTTTTGCATATTTGATTTTTTCTTCGGCTGATAAACTTTTTAATTTTTCTTTCGATTGATTTTCTAATTCTTGTTTCATTTGATTTAAAATGTTGTTCTCCATACCAGTTCTCCTAAAATTCGTATAAAAAGTGCGCCCATAGAGAGCGCACGAAAAACGCATCTCTCAATGTTGCTACACATTTTCCCTAAAACCAGGCGAGAGCATACGTTTTTACCAACAGTATGCCCTGATTTTAGGCTATTAAAAATGTGTAGCATGGTTATTATAGCATATATTTTCAAAAAACTCAATCCCTTTTAATACCTTTTACAATATTTCCAAGGTTCAAATCCAGATGTGGGAGAGTTTTAGCATACAACGGATTAAAGTGTGTGGGACAAAATCTATCGTGGCGCTTTTCTGAAAAATTGCATTAAAAAAGACCTTTAAAAGCGTAAAAATGCTCTTATAGGTCTTATTTTTTGCTGTAAAATATCGATTTTAGCGGAAAAGAAAAAAATATAGTTCTATAAGCAAAATACTTATAGACCCTGACTTTTGGCTGCCCCAAGAGACTCGTAGCGGAGCCGCACCTGTTCCCTTTTCTCTTAATTTTTCCCGCACAGCGGCGGAGCCTATCCCGCAGGGATAGCAGTGACGACGGGATTTGCAACAGCAAATCCCTCGCCTGTTCCTTGTTGTCGGAGACAACAACAAACGACCCTGCTACCTTTTGGTGGCGGGACCGTTTGTTTGTTTTAAGCTCATAAAAAAGCTGTCATTGCAACAATTAAGGCGAAACTCCTTGCTTTTTTATATTTCTGCTTTTCCACACCCCATAACATCTCTCGAAGATGTAATAGAGTTTTAAATATCTTTGATAGAGTGTTTTAAACAACTCGCCGCCACCGTAATGCTTTTTGAAATCGTAGTTTTTATAAGATTATAAACGCATATCATATATAAACTCTATACCGGAACTGTCTCCGTCACAAACACTTAAAACTAAAACAATTATATATCTCTTCGTAATACTTTGCCCGCGCACTCGGCGAGAGATCGCAGTGTCCTCTGTTTGGCACCTTTATAACTCTTATCGAGTGTGTCTTCTCCATTTCCGCAACAAATCTCAAAGAATGTTTTTCCAAATTAACGCTTTTGTCCTTTTCGCAATGAAATATTACGTAAGGAATATCGGGCATCTTCCCGTTTTCAGCCAAATGTAAAGGCGAACAGGTTTTAAGCGCGTCTTGCATTGTCCCGTCGTAACCGAAAAAGGCACTGTATAAAGTTCTCGGTAAATCGGGGCGCTCGGTGTAATGATATACCAAATCACATACAGGACAGTTTGTTATACAAGCACAAGGCGTAATTTTTGCGTAAGCACAGTACGTCAACGCCGAAAGTCCTCCCATTGAGCTCCCAGTCGAAACGATTTTCACTTCTTTGCCCAAGGAATATTTATCGAGCAATACCCAAACAATCTCATCGGTAAATTTAACCGCTTGCCCGTTCATCCAGCACCACGGATTATAATACGGAATAACGTAAATAATATTCTTTTCCGCATAATCAAGTCCTTCGCCGAAGTCATCGTCATATCTGTTCATACCACCCAAACCGAAAAAGTTTAAAACGATACCTTTTATATCTCCTTTAATAAACTTATCGTTTGAGTAAGCAAAGTTCCTTAAATTTTCATAAGTTATTATTTTTTCCATAAAGAACTCCTGTTATTGATAAAATGATTTCTCTTACTCAGTTTCTTCTCTTTTGGGTAATTATAAAATAAAAAACTATTCATCAACATCTATTGTATCACATCTCTTGTAAAAGTTCAACCCTTCCGTCGTATGTTATGCGTTTTTTTGCAAAAACGAGATTTGAATAAATCTCGCCTTTTTTATTCACTGACTGCTTTTGCCGAGTGAAAGATGGCTTTCCCTTGCTGGGCTTGCTTCTGTGGGTGGGGGTCCGCTGCCGGAAAAATTGAAGTTCGCGCCTGTGGCGCAAATGAAGTTTTACGGCGATGCCGCAAAGTTATATAATATTCGCCCCCACTGCGCGAAGCGCAATATAACTCGGCGATAGCCGAATATAACTGAAAAAAGCGCCTGTTGGCGCCCTTTTCCTTTGGCTGCCCCTGACAGGGCGGCAGGCAACTGCGTTGCCCTTGGTGGCTATGCCACCGCGAACGCGTTTCCTTACGGAAAACGCCTTCTCTCTTGCTGAGACAATACACAAAAACAGAGCATCAAACGATGCTCTGTTTTTGTGGCTAACCCTTCCATTTTAGCTAACACTTTGCCCGTAATTATTTTCCCAAAATCA
>CADBUU010000008.1 GCA_902797945.1 uncultured Eubacteriales bacterium
CGATATTTATTCCGTTTTTAGCGGATATTCTCGGAGCCGACGAGCCGTCAAGCCCTATGACGTCCTCTATTTCCTTGGCGGTCGAATCGGGATCGGCGGACGCAAGGTCTATTTTATTTATTACCGGAACTATTTCGAGATCGTTGTCGAGCGCAAGATAACAGTTTGCAAGCGTCTGAGCCTCTATACCTTGCGTTGCGTCGACTATTAAGACTGCGCCCTCGCACGCGGCGAGAGAACGGGATACTTCGTAAGTAAAGTCGACGTGTCCGGGCGTGTCGATGAGATTAAAAATATATTCCTCGCCGTTTTTCGCCTTATAAGACATTCTCACGGGCGTGAGTTTTATGGTTATGCCCCTCTCCCTTTCGAGGTCCATAGAGTCGAGCAGTTGCTCTTCCATATCCCTTTCCGCCACTTGCCCCGTTACTTCCATTATCCTGTCGGCAAGCGTCGATTTTCCGTGGTCGATATGCGCGATTATGCAAAAATTCCTTATGTTGTCCTTTACGGTCTTCGCCATACATTTCCGCCTTTATAGTTATACTATTATAGATTATATATAATTTAAGAAAATTTTGCAAGACTTTTGACGTCAATTTTTAAAATGAGGGAAATTTATCTTGACACTTTTTATTATTCGGTATATAATAATAAAAAAGGAATTCCTACCAAACGAGTAGGAATTAAAAAAATTATGAAGAGCAGAATAAAAAGAGACAGTTGGATTTTACAAAGACCTATCGCCCACAGGGGCTTTCACGGCAACGGCGCGCCCGAAAACAGCGCCGAGGCTTTCAAAAGGGCGATAGTAAACAATTTTCCCATTGAAACGGACTTGCAGATAACCAAAGACGGAGGAATAGTCTGCTTTCACGACGATAGCGCCGAGAGAATGACGGGTGAAAAAAGACTTCTCAGCGAAATGACCGTCGAAGAAATCAAAAATTTAAGGCTCGATAACACCGAGGAGCAAATTCTCACTTTCGAAGAGTTTTTACGTCTCGTAGACGGAAAAGTTCCCCTTATGATAGAGATAAAAACTCAAAAGAGATATAAGGAACTCGCATATAAAGCGGTCAAGATACTCGAAGGGTATAACGGAGAGTTCGCCGTCCAGTCTTTCGATCCGAGGATAATGGCGGAAGTAAGAAAACTCGCTCCCGATATTTTAAGAGGTCAACTTATTACCAAAACCAAACATAAAACGGTGTCTTATCTCACTTATAAAATCCTTGCTAACGGACTTTTGAACTTTCTCTCCAAACCCGATTTTATAAATATGGAACTTAAATTCATTCCCGTTCCGAGAAGAATAAGGGGAAGGGCGGACGTCATCTGTTGGACGGTAAGAAACGAAGAAGATTTGAAAAAAGCGAAGAAATACGGCGTCAACTGCATATTTGAAAATATGCGAATATGATTGAAAATCAACTTATAGGAAGGCTTTTTAATGGATAAAAAATATACTGTCAGCGGAATGACTTGCTCGGCTTGTTCGGCGAGGGTGGAACGCTGCGTCAATAAAATAGAAGGTGTAAACAAAGCGACGGTAAATCTTATAAGCGGCACTTTGTCGGTTGATATGGAAGGAGATTTGACGAATGAAATTTTCTCCGCCGTAAAAAACGAAGGTTACGGGATAAAGGAAGGCGTTTCTTTAAAAAGAGGAAGCGAGAGAGCGAGAGCCTTAAAACGCAGACTTTTTATTTCTCTTCCTCTCGTCGTTTTGTTGATGTTTGTGTCTATGGGGAATATGATAGGGCTTCCGATGCCGAATTTTTTACACGATAAACTCGTGAACGGCATAATTCAAGCGCTGCTTTGTATTCCCGTAATTATAGTAAATTACCAATATTTTACGGTCGGTTTCAAAAAACTTTTCACAGGCGCTCCGAATATGGATTCGCTTATCGCAATGGGTTCGTCCGTGTCCTTTTTATATAGTCTTTTCGCCGTTATTATGCTGATTTTCGGCAGAGAAGAATATTCGGGAAGTTTGTTTTTCGAAGGCTCGGCGATGATACTGACGTTTATTACGATCGGAAAATTTCTCGAAGAAAAATCGAAGAATAAGACGATGAGCGCCGTCGAAAAACTCATAGATCTTGCTCCCGATATGGCTACTGTCGAGAGAGAGGGCAAAGAAATTACGATAAAGAGCGTCGATCTGAGTAAAGGGGATATAATAATTCTTAAAGACGGAGACAGAGTTCCGGCAGACGGTGAAATAATTTTCGGCGACGGTTGGGCGGACGAATCGGTCATTACGGGCGAAAGTCTTCCCGTCTATAAAAAAGTCGGAGATAAAGTCGTTTGCGGAAGTAAATTTACGGGCGGTTACGTTAAATTCAAAGCCGTGTCCGTCGGCGAAGATTCGACTATTTTCAAAATAGTAAAACTCGTCGAAGAGGCAAATTCCACCAAAGTTCCGATTGCGAAAATCGCCGATAAAGTCGCCGGCGTGTTCGTTCCGTCGGTCATAGGAATAGCCCTCCTTGCGTTTTTGGGTTGGCTTATAATAGGGGGAAAAGACGTTCGCTTCGCAATAAATATAGCGGTCAGCGTTCTCGTCGTTTCGTGTCCGTGCGCATTGGGGCTTGCAACTCCGGCGGCGCTTATGGCGGGCACCGGGAAAGCCGCCGAAAACGGAATTTTAGTCAAGAGCGGAGAGGCGCTTCAAAACCTCGAAAAGATAGAAGTCGTCGTCTTGGATAAAACGGGAACGATAACGAGCGGAAAACCCGAAGTTGCCGTTTATCGACATATAGACCGACTTTCCGACGAATTTTTCCTCGGAATTTGTTCTTCGGTAGAGAAAAAGAGTTCGCACGTTCTGGGAAAACCGATAATAGAACTCGCCGAAAAACAAGGGGCGGAAAATTTTGAGGTCGATAACTTTACGGCGGTTGCAGGCGAGGGTGTAAAGGCGGTCGTCGACAAGACGGAAGTTTCGATCGGCAATAAAAAAATGATGAATGAAGAAGGGGTTGACCTTTCGGAATTCAAGGAAGAAACCGACTCTTTTGAAAAAGAGGGCGCGACGGTTTTATATTGCTCGTTCGATAAGGAAATAGTCGGATTTATCGCCGTAAAAGATAAAATCAAGCCGACGAGCGGAGAGGCGATAGACCAACTTAAAAAATCGGGCGTTAAAGTCGTTATGCTTACGGGCGACAGCGAGGGCGTAGCCTCTTCCGTCGCAAGCGAACTCGGCATAGAATACAGGGCGGGAGTTCTTCCCGAGGATAAACACAGTGAAGTCGAGAAATTCGTAAATGAAGGCAAAAAGACGGTAATGGTCGGCGATGGAGTAAACGACGCCCCGGCGCTTACGAGCGCAACCGTCGGAATGGCGATAGGAGCCGGGACGGACGTGGCGATTGAGAGCGCCGACGTCGTCCTTATAAGGAACGAACTTTCTTCCGTTCCCGAAGCGTTAAGGCTCGGAAAAGCGGTTATGAGAAATATTAAAGAAAATCTCTTTTGGGCGTTTTTCTATAATATAATTTTAATTCCGATAGCGTGCGGAGCGCTTTACCCGATAGGAATAACTTTCAATCCGATGCTTTCTTCGGCGGCAATGAGTTTGTCAAGTCTTTTCGTCGTCGGAAACGCTTTAAGATTGAGATATTTTAAATTTAAAGAAAATAAAAAGGAGAATAGACGAATGAGTGAAAATTCGGTAACCGTTTTGGTCGACGGAATGATGTGCGACCATTGCAGAAAGAGAGTTGAGGATACTTTGTCGGCTTTCGGAAAGGCGAGCGTCGACCTATCCGAAAAGAAAGGCGTAATAGAGGACTGCTCGGCGGGCGACGAAGAAATAAAGTCCGCAATCGAAAAAGCGGGATATTCGGTTTTAAAGATAGAAAGATGATTGCAAAAAGCGACGGAAAAACCCGTCGCTTTTACTTTTAACGGTTAAAAATGAAAAGATAATGAAAGTATTTATATTTTCATAAATAAAGTTGCTTTTTGACTGCGTTTGGAATATAATGGTAGTCGAGGGAAAAAAATGATATTAGCCGTGTGTCCCAATCCGAGCGTGGATTGCACCGTTGAAATAGATCAACTTAAAGTAGGCGGACTTAACAGAATAGAAAACAAAATAATAACTTATTCGGGAAAAGCCTTAAACGTCGCGATAGGCGTTTCGAGGCTCGGAGCCGACAGTTTTGCGACGGGATTTATGTTCAACGACAACGGAGAAATGTTCGTCAGAACTCTCGATAACGAAAAGGTCAAAAACACTTTCGTCTGGAACGAGGGCAGCGCCAGAATAAATTATAAAATAGTCGATAAACGCTCGATGATGACCGAGATAAACGACAAGGGCGAAAGAGTAAGGGCGGAAAAGCAAAGCGAACTCGTTTCGCTCGTTTCCGAACTGTCAAAAAGGGCGAGCGTCGTCGTTATGAGCGGCTCTCTCCCCGGAGGAGTTCCCGAAGATTTCTATTATACGCTTTCGAAAGTCGTTTCCCCGAAAGCGAAGAGAATAATAGATACCACCGGCAACAATATGGATAACGCCCTAATGGCGGGAGCGTATCTTATAAAACCCAATTTAACCGAATTGCAAGAGATAACGGGAGAACATTACGACGGTTTCGACGAGATGATAGCAGGGTGCTTGAAACTCGTAGATAAGGGAGCCGAAAACGTCTTGTTGAGTTTGGGGCGTAAAGGCGCGTTATTGGTAGATAAAGATAACGCATGGTTCTGTAAGAGCGCTACGGTCGCCGTCAACAGCACGGTTGGCGCCGGCGACGGAATGATAGCCGCCGTTGCGGTTACAACCGAAAGAGGTTATGATAAAGAGGAAATTTTAAGATGCGCCGTAGCCGCAGGGACCGCTTCGGTTACGACTCCCGGAACGAATTTGTTTTACAGGGATAAATACGAAGAGATATACGACAAGATAAGAGTTGAAAAAATAAAATAATTTTTGCTATATCATTATATATATAAAGGGCGGAAAAAGCCGTATTGAAAAAAATTAAAAAAATTTTTAAAAACCTATGAAAAATATTTGACATTGCCGAGATAATTTGTTATTATATGTAGGCTGTGTTGAATATGGGTTGAGACGGGAAGTTACTTAAACCGCGCTTTTCTTCGGGAGATATCCCCGATTTAAAGTAAGGAAGATAATTTCCGTTGACAAATGTGAGAGTTTAACTCTTGCGACTAACTGCGGGTATTACGCATTTGGAAAGTCATTCGCAAAACACACAGCGGCGAGTGATTTTTTTAATGCATAAGGCTCGACACACACGGCAATGTTGACAAATATGTTAGTATAAAACGGAGGTAACAAAATGGCAGGTCAGAAGATCAGAATCAAACTCGCTGCTTACGATCACAAAATGGTCGATCAAGCAACCGAAAGAATAGTTGAAACGATGAAGAAAGCCGGCGCTAAGGTCAGCGGTCCCATCCCCCTTCCTACCGAAAAGGAAGTAGTTACTATTCTTCGTTCGCCGCACAAGTATAAGGATAGCAGAGAACAGTTCGAGATAAGAACTCACAAGAGACTTATCGATATTTATTCCACGAACGCAAAAATTCTCGACAGCATCCATCTTCCCGCAGGCGTAGACGTAAAAATCAAACTGTAAAAACAAAAATTTATAATACGGAGGTGAACTTTATCTTATGAATAAAGCAATCATTGGTAAGAAGTTAGGTATGACCCAGATCTTTTCCGCAGACGGAAAAGTAATCCCGGTTACCGTAGTCGAAGCCGGTCCGTGCCCCGTCGTTCAGATCAAGACGAAGGAAAAGGACGGCTATGAAGCCTTGAAAGTAGGTTTCGAAGAGGTTGAAGAGAAAAATCTCAATAAACCCAACGCAGGACAGTTCAAGAAAGCGGGCGTCGCTCCGCAAAAGGTCCTCAAAGAATTCAGACTTGACGATTTGTCCGCTTATTCCGTTGGACAGGTTCTCACAGTCGAAAGCTTCGCCGAAGGCGATAAGGTCGACGTGGTAGGTTTAACCAAAGGTCACGGATTTACGGGTGTTATCAAGAGATGGAATCAGCAAAGACTTAAGATGACGCACGGCGTCGGCCCCGTTCACAGAGAAGTAGGTTCTATGGGCGCCAACAGCTCGCCGTCGAGAGTTTTCAAAAACAAACACATGCCCGGTCAATACGGTAACGAAAGAGTTACGGTGCAGAACCTTGAAGTCGTAAAGGTTGACGCGGCGAGAAACGTCCTTTTGATAAAAGGCGCTATCCCCGGTCCTAAGGGCGGAATAATAACGGTAACCAATACCGTTAAATAAGGAGCGAAAAGATTATGGCTAATTTAAAAGTTTATAATATGAACGGACAAGAAGTAGGCGCTATCGATCTTTCGAGCGACTTGTTCGAACTCGAGTATAACGAGCCCCTTATTCATCAAGCGGTAGTTACGAGACTTGCTAACGCTCGTCAGGGAACGAAGGGAACTTTGACGAGAACGGAAGTCAGGGGCGGCGGCAGAAAGCCGTGGCGTCAGAAGGGAACGGGTAACGCTCGTCAAGGCTCTATAAGGGCTCCGCAATGGATCAAAGGCGGCGTGGTATTTGCTCCCAAGTCAAGAGATTTCAGTAAGAAAATGAACAAGACCGCAAAGAGAACGGCTCTTTTCAGCGCTCTTTCCAAGAGAATTGCCGACGGCGAATTTTACGTTATCGACAATATCGAAGTAAAAGAAGGAAAGACCAAGGAAATGGTAGCGTTCAAAAATGCGTTCAAGTTCGATTCGAGCGTTCTTATGGTTATGAACGATAACGATTCGCTCGTTATAAGAGCGGCGCGCAACATCTACGGACTTCAAACGATTTCCATCGACGAACTCAACACTTACGACGTAGTCAAAAATCACGTTTTGGTAATTGCTAAGGACGCCGTTGAAAAATTGCAGGCCGCATACGTCGTAGAAGACGAAGAAGCGCAAGAGGAGGCTGACGGAGAATAATGGAAAGAGAAGTTATTTTGAGACCCCTTCTTTCCGAGAAGAGTTACTCGATGATAAAGGATAAGAAATATACCTTTGTAGTTGCGAAAGACGCCAACAAAGTCGAGATAAAAATCGAAGTGGAAAAGAGGTTCGACGTTCAGGTAGAAAAGGTAAATACAGCGAATTGCCACGGCAAACTCAAGAGAATGGGCAGAAGTCAGGGATATACTTCCGACTACAAGAAGGCAATCGTAACTTTAAAGAAAGACAGCAAGCCTATTGCTTTCTTTGAATCGTTGCAATAACGGAGGAACAACATAATGGGTATTAAGAGATATAAACCTACTTCCCCTGCTCGCCGTTTTATGACGGTAAGCACGTTCGAAGAAATAACCTGCACGACGCCCGAAAGATCTCTTTTGGAAGATCAGAGGCACACTGCCGGAAGAAATAATCAGGGAAGGATCACCGTTCGTCATCACGGCGGTGGAAATAAGAGAAAATATCGTATAATCGATTACAAGAGAAACAAGGACGGAATTCCCGCTACCGTAAAGACTATCGAATACGATCCCAACAGAACGGCTAACATCGCTCTTTTGGTTTACGCGGACGGCGAAAAGAGATATATCCTCGCTCCTTTGGGACTCAGCGTAGGCGATAAACTCGAATCGGGTAAGGACGCCGATATTAAAGTAGGAAACGCTCTTCCTCTTGAAAATATCCCCGTAGGTTCGATGGTTCACAATATCGAACTTCAACCGGGCAAGGGCGGACAAATCGCGAGATCTGCCGGTATGGCGGCGCAGCTTATGGCAAGAGAGGGCAATATGGCTACTCTTA
The DNA here is from genome assembly GCA_902797945.1 of uncultured Eubacteriales bacterium. Classification (GTDB taxonomy): domain Bacteria; phylum Bacillota; class Clostridia; order Christensenellales; family Borkfalkiaceae; genus UBA10281. The sequence goes on from CADBUU010000008.1 coordinate 7,791, forward strand.
AAATGCCGAGCGGCGAAATGAGATACGTTTCCGTAAAGTGCAAGGCGACGATCGGACAGGTCGGCAACCTCGATCACGAAATAATCAGAGTCGGCAAGGCAGGTAAGACCAGACATTTGGGTATCAGACCTACCGTCAGAGGTTCGGTTATGAACCCGAACGATCACCCGCACGGCGGTGGTGAGGGACGCTCGCCGATAGGTCACGCAGGACCTATGACTCCGTGGGGCAAGCCTGCTCTCGGTTATAAGACGAGAAAGAAGAAGAATAAGACTGACAAGTTTATTCTTAAAAGAGTAAATTAAGGAGGAAGGATCGATATGAGTAGAAGCGTTAAAAAAGGACCTTACGTTCAAGCAAGATTGCTTGAAAAAATCGAAGCGTTGAACGCCGAAAATAAAAAGTCGGTATTAAAGACTTGGTCGAGAAGTTCGACGATATTCCCCCAGATGGTCGGTCATACGATCGCGGTATACGACGGTAGAAAGCACGTTCCCGTTTATATAACCGAAGATATGGTAGGTTGTAAACTCGGAGAATTCGCTCCCACGAGAACGTTCAAAGGCCACGCCGGTTCAAAGACTACGGGCTGATGGAGGTAGACGAAAATGGCTAAGAATACTAAAATAAGAGCACAGAGAATAGAAGAAAACAAGGATAAAAGACCGAGAGCGGTCGCAAGATATATCCGTATTTCTCCCTTTAAGGTAAGAGTAGTTCTCGACCTTATAAGAGGAAAGAGTTATAATCAAGCGGTCGCGATCTTGGAAAACGTTTCCAAAGCAGGCGCCGAACCTATAATAAAGGTCGTTAAATCCGCCGCGGCTAACGCCGAACATAATTTGGGAATGAACGCGCAGGATCTTTACGTTGCGGAATGTTACGCAGACCAAGGACCTACTTTGAAGAGAATGACTCCGATGAGCAAGGGCAGAGGTTATAGGATCTTGAAGAGAACGAGCCATATAACCGTCGTTCTCGACGCTATGAGTAAGTGAGGAGGTCAGTATGGGACAGAAAGTTAATCCGCATGGTTTAAGAGTCGGAATAATAAAAGGTTGGGATACTCAGTGGTATGCCGACAAGAAACAGTTCGGGGCGTTCCTCAAAGAAGATAACGACATAAGGACGTTCGTTAAGAAAGAATATTTCGCAGCCGCGATATCCCGCGTTTATATCGAGAGAGCGGCAGGCAAAATAGCGATAACCATTCACACCGCTCGTCCGGGCGTTCTGATCGGAAAAGCGGGCGCGGAAATCGAGGTAATGAAGAAAAAACTTTCCAAAATTACCGGAGGTAAGCAGGTTGCCGTCAATATAGTCGAGGTCAAAAAACCCGATTGCGACGCTCAACTCGTTGCCGAATCGATTGCCGCTCAACTCGAAAAGAGAGCTTCTTTTAGAAGAAGTATGAAACAGGCAATCTCTCGTTCGATAAGAATGGGAGTTAAAGGTATTAAGGTTATGGTAAGCGGTCGTCTTGACGGCGCTGAAATAGCCAGAAGCGAGCAGTATCACGAAGGATCCATTCCTCTTCAGACTCTCCGCGCGGATATCGATTACGGTTTTGCGGAAGCGCACACTACTTTCGGTATCATCGGAATAAAGGTATGGATATATAAGGGCGAAGTGCTCGGCGAAGTTAAAAGATTCGAAGGAGGCGAGGCTTAATTATGTTGATGCCTAAGAGAGTTAAGAGAAGAAAGCAACATCGCGGAAGAATGACGGGCAAAGTTACGAAGGGCAATAAGATCGCATACGGCGATTACGCTCTCCTTGCCGAAAGTTCCGCTTGGGTTTCTTCAAATCAGATAGAAGCCGCGAGAATTGCGATGACGAGATTCATCAAACGTGGCGGACAGGTTTGGATAGACATATTCCCTCATAAACCTATCACCAAAAAACCTGCCGAAACCAGAATGGGTTCGGGTAAAGGTTCGGTCGAATATTGGGTTGCGGTCGTTAAACCGGGCAGAGTTTTGTTCGAAATGGCGGGCGTTACCGAAGAGGTTGCGAGAGAGGCTATGCGTCTTGCAGGTTATAAACTTCCCGTTAAAACGAAGTTTATTAAGAAAGAAAATATTACAGAAGGAGTTGAAGGTTAATTATGAAAGCGCAAGAAATTCACGGAATGACCGATGACGAGTTGGCAACTAAATTAGCCGAACTCAAAGACGAACTCTTTAACCTTCATTTCCGCCACGCTACCGGTCAACTTGAAAATCCCAACGTTATAAGCGGGACCAAAAAGGACATTGCAAGAATAAAGACCGAAATACGCGCCAGAGAATTAAAGGCTAACGTTTAAGCGGAGGAAAGAAGATGGAAAGAAATTTAAGAAAAGAAAGAGTCGGATTGGTAACTTCCGACAAAATGGATAAGACCGTCGTTGTAACTGTCGAGATGAAAGCAACTCATCCCCTTTACAAAAAGACGATAACCACTTCCAAAAAATACAAGGCGCACGACGAAAATAACGAGTGCGGCGTAGGCGATAAGGTCAGAATAGTCGAGACCAGAAAACTTTCTAAAGATAAGAATTGGAGAGTTGCCGAAATAATCGAAAAGGCTAAATAATTTATAAGGAGAAGCAAGAATGATACAACCGCAGACCAGATTAAAAGCCGCAGACAACTCGGGCGCTAAAGAAATTATGTGCATCAGAGTTTTGGGCGGATCTTTCAGAAAGTTCGGCAATATCGGCGACGTAATAGTTGCCAGCGTCAAGACGGCTACTCCCGGCGGCGCCGTTAAAAAGGGCGACGTCGTAAAAGCCGTAATCGTAAGAAGTTCCAAGGGTTTGAGAAGAGCCGACGGAACGCACATCAGATTTGACGATAACGCCGCAGTTATAATCGACAATCAGAAACAACCGAGGGGAACTCGTATTTTCGGACCCGTAGCAAGGGAACTCCGCGATAAAGACTATATGAGGATCGTTTCGCTTGCCCCCGAAGTGCTTTAAGGAGAAGAGAATATGAAAGTTAAAAAGAACGATAACGTTTACGTTTTAACGGGAAAAGACGCGGGAAAGACCGGAAAGGTTTTGAGCGCGGACCCCAAGGCGAACAAAGTAAAAGTAGACGGCGTCAACGTCCAGAAGAAGAGTAAAAAGGCGAGAAGCGCTAACGAAACGAGTCAAATCGTATCGCAGGTCGGCGCTATCGACGCTTCGAACGTTATGGTCGTTTGCCCCGCTTGCGGAAAGGGAACGAGAGTTGCCTACGCTTTTGCGGACGGAAAGAAAGTAAGAATTTGCAAGAAGTGCGGAGCGTCGCTCGACACGGCTCCCGCTGCAAAGAAAACCGCCAAGAAGGCGAAGAAGAGCGAGGCTGCCGATAAGGAAACCGCTCCCAAGAAAAGAGCCACCAGGGCTAAAAAAGCAGATAAAGCCGAATAAGGAGAAATAAAATGGCAGAAAAAAAGATTCAGGTTGCTAAAGAAACTGCAACCGATTCCAAGTATGTAAACAGAAAGAAAAAGCTTTACGTTGAAGAAGTCGTGCCTTATCTTATGAAGCGTTTCGGCTATAAGAACGTCAACGAATGTCCTAAACTCGTCAAGATAACCATCAACAACGGTCTCGGCGACAGCAAGGACAACGCTAAGAGCGTTCAGATAGCGCAACAGGAACTCGCGCTCATAACCGGACAGAAACCCGTCCTTACCAAGGCGAAGAAGTCGGTTGCGAGCTTCAAAGTAAGACAAGGAATGAACGTCGGTATCAAAGTTACTTTGAGACAGGACAAAATGTATGATTTCTTTGATAAACTCGTATCTATCGCTCTTCCGAGAGTCAGGGACTTCAGAGGTGTTCCCTCCAAGTCTTTCGACGGCAGAGGAAACTATGCGATGGGCGTTAAAGAGCAACTTATCTTCCCCGAAATTCAATACGATCAAGTAGAGAAAATCAGAGGTTTTGACGTTTGTATCGTTACAACCGCCAAGACGGACGAAGAGGCTCGCGAACTTCTCAAGGCAATGGGAATGCCTTTCAAAGCTAATTAAGGAGAACAAGAATCATGGCAAAACTCGCAATGATAAATAAACAGAAAAAAACCCCGAAATATACCACGAGAGGATATACGAGGTGTTCTATCTGCGGAAGACCGCATGCCGTTCTCAGGAAATACGGAATTTGCCGTATTTGCTTCAGAAATTTAGCGTATAAAGGGCAGATCCCCGGCGTTAAAAAGGCAAGTTGGTAAGAGGAGGTA
>CADBUU010000009.1 GCA_902797945.1 uncultured Eubacteriales bacterium
AATTTTAACTCCTTTTTAATAATAAAATTCTATAAGCCCGTCGCTGTATTCTTCTATGCCGTCGTATTGCATAGACCTGCCGTAAGCATCGAAGTCGAAATAATCCTGTAAGTGTTCGGGGATGCATTCGCCGTAAGCAGTTATGATAATTATAAAGATGAAGATGATTTACCATTAAATTTTCACGAAGAGTCAGATCTCGCTGTCGATATTATTTTCTTGAATATGCAGAAAATTTTATACGAATACGATTATGGGGATGGTTGGGAGATTGAAATAGTCGTCAAGCAGATTGAAGATATTAAGTCTTATGAATCTCCTAAACTTTTACAAGCGAAAGGCGATATGGTGATAGACGATTGTGGCGGACCGATGGGACTTAATGAAATTGAAACATCTCCGGCAGATATAAACGGTCTCAATTTAATATTAGAAGAAACTTTTGGGGAGTAATGCCTATAAGTTAACGATAGTTATTTCGGTCAACAAAGACACGTCGGAGCAAGGCTTTTTTGTCTTGCTCTTTTGTTTTGCAAAAGAGTAAATTTTTTTAATTATTTACTTTTATTTAAGGATATTTTAAACGTTAAAATAGGCTATAATAATATTCGTAGCACATAAATTAAAGCAATAAAATATAATAATAGTGTAAAATTTTATAAATATTTTTAAAAAAATTAAAAATGTAAATAGAACTTGACAATATTGCCATATTATTTTATTGACAAAAAATCTAAAAAAATCTAAAATTATGGTTAATTAAATGTTATTGGCAACTATAAGTTGCGTGGAGTTTGTATGACAATCGGTGAAAAAATAATTCATTTAAGAATAGCAAACGGAGTTTCGCAAGAAAAACTTGCCTCGATGCTTAACGTTTCGAGACAAGCGATTTCAAAATGGGAAAGCGACGACTCTCTTCCTCAAATCGATAACGTAATTGAGATATGCAAGATTTTTAAGATAACGGCGGACGAACTGCTTAACAGAAAAATCGTTTTGCATAAAAACAATAAAATTGTTTTGCCGATGAAAGAGGGTATACAATTAAAGTATTTCGGAACGGACGGATTCAGAGGCGAAACAAATAAAAATCTTACTGCGGATCACGCTTATAAAATCGGTAGATTTTTAGGTTGGTTTTTTTCAAATCCCAAATACAATAAACAAAAAATCGGCTATAAGCCGAGCGTTGTAATAGGTAAGGACACGAGGCTTTCTTCGTATATGTTCGAGTATTGCGTAGCGGCGGGACTTGCGGCGTCGGGGGCAAACGTAAAAATGCTTCACGTTACGACTACACCGAGCGTTTCTTATATAATAAGGCAAGATTGTTTCGATTGCGGAGTTATGATAACGGCGTCGCATAATCCTTTTTATGATAACGGTATAAAAATAATAAACAGCGACGGCGAAAAAATCGACGACGCAATAGCGCAACTTATCGAATATTATATAGACGGCGACTTGAATAAACTCGGGATAAAAACAAGCGATTTGCCTTTTGCAGAGGGAGAAAACGTCGGTTCGATAGAGGACTATTCAAGCGGAAGAAACAGATATATAGGCTATCTTATCTCTTTGGCGAAACATTCTTTTAAGGACCATAGAATAGGACTTGACTGTTCGAACGGCTCGTCGTGGATGATAGCAAGGTCTGTTTTTACGGCTTTGGGGGCGCAGGTCAGCGTTATCAACGATTCTCCGAACGGCGTCAATATAAATAAAGACGCAGGTAGCACGCATATCGAGAACTTGCAGAAATTCGTAAAAGAGAATTCGCTCGATATGGGGTTTGCTTTTGACGGCGACGCCGACAGATGTATTGCTGTCGATGAAAACGGCGAGGTCGTGGACGGCGATAAAATCATATATATACTTGCCAAGAAGATGAAGGCGGAAGGCTCGTTAAAAAACAATACCGTGGTAACGACCGTAATGAGTAACAGCGGTTTAACGAAAGCGCTTAAAGAGATAGGAATAAAGAACGTTCAGACAGCGGTAGGCGACAGATTCGTATATGAAAAAATGTTAGAAGAAAACTACGTATTAGGCGGAGAGCAGTCCGGACATATCATTATCAGAAAATACGCAACAACCGGCGACGGGATTTTAACGGCTATAATGTTGACAGAGCAGATAATAGACAGTAAACTTAAACTGTCGGAGTTGGCTTCAGACGTTAAATTGTTGCCGCAAAAGACTAAAAGCGTAAAAGTTACAGATAAAGGCGCAGTCGCAAACGACGAAGTCGTTTTATCTAAATTTAAAGAAGTAAACGAAGAGATAGGCGACGACGGCAGAGCGATATTAAGACAAAGCGGAACTGAGCCTGTAATACGAATTATGATAGAGTATTCGGACGAAGGGAAATGCAGCGAATATATTGATAAAATCTATACCGTAATTAAAAAGAGAGGGTATATTTGTGAATAAATATTGTTTGAAAGTCGAAGATCTATTTGATGATATTCCAAAAGACGTGGAAAAATATTTCAGACAAGTCGATTATGCGTGGGAGATTATTCCGCAAATAAAAGATATAGTCGAGGAAATAATAAAAAATAACGACGGAGAATATGAAATGATATCCGCAGGGGTATTAGTTGGTAAAAACGTTAAAATCGACAAGAACGCAACCATAATTCCGCCTGTTGTCATAGGAAACGACGTCGAAATTCGCCCCGGCGCATATATTCGGGGCAACGTATATATAGCGGACGAATGTGTTATCGGAAATTCGACAGAATTAAAGAACTGTATTCTGCTTCGCCACGCCCAAGTTCCGCATTATAATTACGTCGGAGATTCGATTTTGGGTAACCGCGCTCATTTGGGAGCGGGCGCTATATGTTCAAATTTAAGAAGCGACGGAAAAAACGTAGTCGTGCATGCGGATAAGGACTATAAAACGAATTTGAGAAAATTCGGCGCTATTGTCGGCGATTTGGCGGACGTCGGTTGCGGAAGCGTGTTAAATCCCGGGACGGTCATAGGTAAGAATACGCAGGTTTATCCGCTGACAATGTTGCGAGGAGCATATCCCGAAAATTCGATAATAAAATCGACAAGAGTTTTTGTCGAAAAAAAAGAGGTATAATATGAAAGTAATAATAGCAAAAAACTATGAAGAAATGAGCAAAAAGGCATTCGAGGTAATGAGCGAGGTCGTAAAGAACAACCCCTATGCGGTTATAGGTCTTGCAACGGGCTCGACGCCTATCGGCTTATATAAAGAAATGATAAAAGACCATAAGGAAAACGGAACGAGTTATAAAAATATCAAGACGGTAAATTTGGACGAATACGCAGGTCTTGATTATTCGAGCGACCAAAGTTATGTATATTTTATGAGAGATAATCTGTTCGACCATATAGATATCGACCTAAAAAACACGAATATCGAAAACGGCAAGGCGACAGACAGACAAGCGGAGTGCGACAGATACAACGCATTATTGGAAAAGATGCAGCAAGATATACAAGTTCTCGGCATAGGCTCAAACGGGCATATAGCGTTTAACGAGCCGGGAACGGCGTTCGGGAGCGTAACGCATATAGTCGACCTAACGGAAAGCACGATAAAGGATAATTCGAGAATGTTTAAAAGCATTGACGAAGTTCCCCGACAGGCGTTTACAATGGGACTTAAAAACATAATGAACGCAAAGAAGATATTGATATTAGCAAACGGCGCGAACAAGGCGAAAGCGGTCTACGGGTTAGTAAAAGGCGAAGTAACCGAAAA
>CADBUU010000010.1 GCA_902797945.1 uncultured Eubacteriales bacterium
AATTCTGGCGAATATTTTCTATTATATTGTTTCCTTTGCATAAAAAATGCACCTCCAAAAGTGTCTAACTTTTGGGGTGCATATCATCGCGCTATAAGTCGATTAAAGGTCTTTTTTTACGGTCTTATGAGATTTAAACCGCCTTTTTCTATGGATAAATCGAAGTCAATACCGTCGTATAATTCTCCGTCTATTTGTATCGTTACGGGTTTGTCGAAAAGAATCTTTACGTTTTCTTCGAGCGAAAAAGAAGTGAAATCCTGTTCGAGGATTTTCCCCTTCATAAGTTTCAAAAAAGCGCCGGGTATTCTTATTTTTTTGAGTTTGCCGGCTATTACGAAATCGAGTTTGCCGTCGTCTATTATCGCTTTCGGACACATTCTTATTCCGCCGCCGAATCTCGTTCCGTTTCCGACGCAGGCTATAAGGGCCTCTTTCTCGGTCTTTTCCCCGTTTTTACCGACTATTTCGAATTTGTAAAATTTGAATTTGATAAGACTTATCAGGAGCGAAACGACGTATTGCAGTTTTCCTTTGAGTATTTTGCTGTTTTTACATCTCTTTAAAATGTCGACGTCTATTCCCGTTCCTATAATGTTAAGTCCTCTTATCCCTCCGCATACCATATAGTCCGTCGGTTTCGGGCTTTCTTTTAAAATCAGGTCTACGGCTTTTTCTTCGTCGAGCGGAATATTTGCCGAAGCAACGAAATCGTTACCGCTTCCGCACGGTATAATTCCCATTGCCGACTTTCGGGTATCTATGCCGTTAAGAACTTCGTTGATCGTTCCGTCTCCGCCCATCGCAACGATGAGTTGCGAGCCTTTTTGAGACAATTCGGCGGCGATTTTAATCCCGTCTTTAGGTTCTTTCGTTTCGTAAACGCAATAGGAAACGCCCCTGCTTTCAAGTATTTTTTTGACTTTTTCGAGCGATTTGAGCGCCTTTCCCCCGTTGGCTTTCGGATTGATTATTATATCCATTTTTCACCTCTCGTTTTTCCTGTTGCTTTTCCGATTATACAATACAAACGGAAAAAACGCAACCGATTTTTACAATTTGTCGCTTTTTGAGGTTTCGCTGATTTTAAGATAAAATAAATTGAAAATAAAATTTTACGAAAAAATTTTGTCGGAGATATAAATCTGTCATTTTTTTTTGCCGTTTCAGGTTGACTTAAATTCTATAATATATTATAATAATTTCGTATCAATTTAATCGCACGCGAGCGTGCGTTAGTAAATATATTATACCTATCAATCAACAGGAGATGCATTTATGGGTAAAGTATTCAGAAGGCTGATTTGTTTCTTTCTCGGCTTGGTAATGGGGGCGGTCACAACCGTCGGAGGCGTTGCGACGTCAATGTATTACATGTATGGCAACGTAACCGTTGGTAGTGTGACTAACGACAGTATGCCCGAACTTGGCGAAGTCAACGATTATTCAATCGAAGATCTCGTCGGGCTTATTCAGAGCGCTGTCAAAGCGCCGAACGATTATACGTTCCGCGATCTCGAAAAGAAATACGGCCTTGATTTTACGGCTTTGCTTCAAAAACTCGTAGGCAAGGAAATGGTCAGCGAGGAAAAGATAGACGAAGGCTATTTGGACGACCTTAAATCGATTTCGCTCTTTTCGCTCTTATCGTCAGACGGTCTGGGAGGCTTTTTAAATAATCTTCCCGTCGGCGCTATCCTTGCGTTCGTTCCGGATAATCTCGTTTCCAAACAAGAGAGGGCTAAACTCCGTCGTTACAGCGTCGGACAACTTCTCGAAAAGGACGAATTGACAGGTCAACTCGGACTTGTGACGGCGCTGCGTGACCTTACGCTCGGCGGCCTTTTGACGAGCAATTTCAAATACGACGCGTATTCGGGTAAATACGTTTCCGTAAACGGCGACGACGACGTTTTAGGTCTTTTGGCAAACGTTAAGTTCGGCGCGGTCATAGATAGTTTCGTTACGGGAGCGTCGGATCTTCCTACCGAAATAGTCGAGGGTGGTCTTTCCGACATCGGCAATATGACGTTGGCGGAAATTCTCGGTAAATTCATATCCGACTCCGACCTCGTAAATAAAATCGACGGATTGTTCAACCACATGAAAATCAGAGACCTTTTCTCCAAGGGTTCTGACGGCAAATATTCTTTCGATACCGAAAAACTTACCGATAACGTCAAGGTCGGTGCGCTACTTGGCTACGACTACGACGAAAATACCGATAAATGGTATAAAGACGAAACCCATTCGGAAGAAGTCGACGGCGTAATGAAAACCCTTGCGGCGTTGGATATAACTACGATTTATCTCACTTTGACTTCCGACGCTCCGTTTGTGGATAAAATCGGCGACGTTCTCCTGGCGTTCGGCGATATAACTATCGGAGACGTGTTCGATACTTTGGGGCTTGTCAGAGACGAAAACGGCGATTTCGAAATTTTAAAGGGAGATCTTTTGAACGCTCTTACCGATATTTCGCTCGCAGATATTCTCGGCGGAGAAAACTTTGAACCCGCTAAAATACCCTCGAATATTCTCGGAGCAATCGAACGCCTTACCGAAGGAATAACTTTCGGAGAAGGTTTAGGCGCATTTTTGGGGATTGAATCCGACGGCAACGGCGGATATGTTTATACAGACGCAGACAAGGGAGAAGTCAATTATCTTCTTCAAAGGCTTTTTGATGCCGAAATCGACGAATTTATAGGTTTGTTTACAAAGGAAGAATTTTCGGCTTCCGACGTGATAGAATTCCTCGACGAACCTCTTTCCGGAATACGCGTCGGCGATATTTTGGGAAATAAAAAACAGGACGGCGAATGGGTGGATAAGGACGGCAACGCCCTTTCCGATATAATGGATATTCTCTCGGATATCGATTTCGCTTTCTTGTTCGATATATTAAAAGGCGAGAGGGACGCCGCAGATATAATTAAAAGTATGGTTTCCGACCTTACAGTCGGAAGGTTGTTAAATTCCGTCGTCAGCATTATAAACGTCGACGACGAGTCGGGTAAAGACGTTTTCTCGCTTACGATAGGCGATGATGAAATTGCGTTTACGGACGGCGTAAACCGTTTACTCAATCTTAAAATATGGGAAGTTGCGGCAGCTTTCGACGAAAATAACGCCTTCGATATCATATCCGAAATCGGAGATATCGAACTCGGCGACGCTCTCGATTTCGTCAAAGACGACGAATCGGGACTTTGGTATATCGAAGTCGGCGGAAACCGCATTTTCGCAAAAGGCGTAGACGTCGCTTTGTTCTCCGTTACGTTGGGAGAACTTATGGACCCCGATTGCGGATTCGAATATTTCAAAGATAAATTCTTCGATATAAAAATAGGCGAACTTTTCGCTTCGATTTTCGGCTATTATACGGACGAGGACGGTAACGTTAAAAATGTCGACGGCGAGAGCGAAAACAGATTGTTCGTCGCCCTTACCAAGAGCAAGGTTACTATCGGTCAAATCGTAGGACTCTTTACGGGAGAAGAAAAATTAGACGTTATTGAGGCTATCGGCGAAGTTATGGAGGGAATCGTCGTCGGAGATTTCGTTAACGTCGTCTTAAAACTCGATACCGACGAAAAAGGCGAATACATAACTCATAACAGATTTAGCGGAATAATCGATCCTCTTTTAAACGTCGAAATAAGTAAAATTTTATTTAACGCTTCAAAGCTTATCAAGGGCGAAGAAGTAAGTTATAAATCTGCCGTTTTGGAAGTTTACGGTTTAAGAAAGATCGGGGATTTGTTTATGCCCATAGCCGATATTTTCGAACGCGAACTTTTCGAAAATTTGATGAATGAAAGACTCTACGATTTTGTGGTGAATTTAGTAGAGGGACCGGATAGATTGGCTTACGCTCAGTCGCTTTTGGACGGAGTAAGAATAGGGCATATTGCCGAATTGGTTCTCGACCTTAAAAAGGACGCAAACGGAAAATTTATCTTTGACGGCAAATTCGGGGGAATAGTCGCTCCTTTGCTTAACGTCCGTTTGAATAAAATAATATATAATGCGGCTAAACTTATTCGCGGAGAGGGTGTTTCGTATAGAGAGGCTATCGCCGAGGTGTTCGGAAATTCGACGTTCGGCAAAGTATTCGGCGGAATGACTTCCGTATTCGATAAAGAATTCTTCGAGAATATCAAAAACGAAAGACTTCTCGATATCGTCGACAATCTCGTCGGAGATGAAAGAATAGAGTATATAAAGAAATTATTCGGAAATTCTTCGATCGGAGGAGTTGCGCAGCTCTTCCTCGGTAATTTGAATAAAGAGAACGACCGTTGGAGTTTTGGCGAAAACGGACTTCCCAATGCGGTATGCGATTTGCTTGACGTGAAAATTTCGGATATAGTCGACGTTGTTAATTTCGACGGACCGATAGGTAACAGGATACTTCGCGGCGTGGAAGCGGTAGTCGGCAAGGAAAACACCTTCGGAAGATATCTCGGCAGTTTGGATTTCTTCAATAAGGGAGCGTTTAAGGTCCTTGCGGACGAAAGCGTATATGGTTTCGTCGAAGGGGTTTTATCGGACGATAGACTCGATTACTTTAAATATCTTTTCGGAGAAGAAAAAATAGGAAATATAGTCGAAGCATTTATTTCGTCGTTGAGCGAAACTGACGGCGTATGGTATAACGATGAAGAGAAATTGCCGTATATTTTGAGCGATTTATTCGACGTTAAATTCGGCGATATTTTCTCCGTCATCGAATCGGAAGGCGAAATTAAGGATAAAATTCTCGACGGCGTCAACGCATTTAGCGGAAAAGAAAGGACGATAGGCGAATATCTCGAAAATATAGAATTCCTTAAAGATAAAAAATTCTTCGAGGGAATTTTAAACGAGCCTTTCTATAATTTCGTCGAAGAAATCTTATCCGACGAAAGAATAGACTACATAGTCGGGCTCTTCGACGGCGTTACGATAGGAAACGTCCTTCAGATCGCATTGTCCGATCTTACGGAAAGCGACGGCGTGTGGTCTTTAAACGAAGAACTTCCTTTGATTGTAAGCGATTTACTTAGCGTTAAATTGACGGATATTTACGACGCCGTCATGGAAGAGGAAATAATCGATAAAGTCTTTGGCGGAATAAAAGCAGTCTTTGCCGACTATACTTTCGGAAGATATTTCGACGAATACGAGTTTTTCGATAAAGAAGCCTTCGAACCTTTAAGAAATGAAAAAATTTACGATTTCATAGAAAAACTTATCGGCGAAGACAGACTTGATTATATCAAAGATCTTTATAAAAATGTTAAATTGGGCGATTTCGTTTCCGTCGTTTGGTCCGATCTTAAAGATACATCAGATGGCTGGAAAAACGGCGACGATGCGATTTTGTTAATTCTCGGCGATATATTCGATCTTACCGTAGAAAACGTTCTTTCTTACGTTCAGGAAATACTCGACGGCAAAGTTAACGACGGTATTTACGACGCCGTGAAGGGGACGTTTAAAGACAGAACGTTAAAAGATTACGTTACCGATATGGCTGAAATAGACAACGTAGGCGTAAATAAACTACTCGATATCGGAATAACTCATACCGTTGGCGTTGCTTTAGATAAAGAAGCCTACGACGGAGATGGTCTTACGGGAATCGGTATAGTCGATCTTATTCTTGGCCATACGTCCGATATCTATATCGGCGACTTTATCGGCGGAGCGGAAAAAGTCGGAGATACTTGGACGCAGAACGGCGAAGAAGTAAGCGATTTCATTAACACTATATATAATATACCGTTAAGCACGATTTTAATGGTCGTCGGAGGAACGGTATACGTCATTCTCTATCCCGACGACGCAGTTAATGCGGTTGGCGATTACAGACTCGGTTTTCTCTTAGGCGACGTATATAATAACGTTATGGCAGCTGTTGATTCGAGTATTTCGGGCAATAACGACGACGGCTACGATATCGAAGGCAGTTTTGCTGCCGTAATGGAAATTTTGATGAATCTGACCGTCCGTGAAATATACGACAATCTCGGAAATTTCGGAGCTTGGGCGGACGAGACGTTCTTGGATCTTAAAATCGGCGATTTCGGATACGATTTGATGAGATTGTATTTAAACGACGCTTTGGAACTCAATTTAAGCGTCGACAGCGAGAAAAACGTCGAAGATAATTCCGGTAAATACGCTACGGGTGGAAGTTTCAAAGCGATTTTAGACGCAACTTTCAATATCAGTTTAAGAGAACTTACCGAATCTATCAAAAAAGGCGAAATAATTAAACTTGCCGAAGAGAGATACTTCCAACTTGCAATAGGCGACTTTATATACGACGCAATGAGAATGTATTTCGGCGAAGCGCTTGGCTATACTCTTTCCGGATACGCATTCGAGGGTTATAGCGTCGAGGGAACTTTCGGGCTTCTGATAAGCGACGTATTTGCCGTTACGATACAAGAAATAGTCGACGTTGTAAACAAAGAAGAAGAAACCACAGAAAAGATTCTTGATTTTGTCGATGTGGTAAGCGGTAAAGACAGAACGTTCGGCGAATATATAAATATTGATAAAGTTCACGAATTAAAAGTTCTTGAAAAGTTACTCGATCAAACCGTATACCACTTCGTAGAAGAGGTAATGGGCGAGGATAGAGTAGACTATTTGAAGAGCCTCTTTGAAGACGTCAAACTTGGTTACTTAGGACAAATATTCCTCGATATGGAAGAGGGCGAGCCTTGGAAACTTAACGGAGAAGATACTCTCCTTATATTGAGTGATATATTTGACGTAACG
>CADBUU010000011.1 GCA_902797945.1 uncultured Eubacteriales bacterium
CTCAACGTTCTCTATAAAAATGCGCATATAGGACTGCAATCGATTACGGATATATTACCCGAAACCGAAGATCGGGATATGAAAAAGGAATTGAGCGAGCAATACGAGGGTTACGACGAATATATCAAAAGACTTCGCGTGTATATGAGAGAAAAGAAAGTCGAGCCGAAAGAAATCGGTCCTTTTAAAAAGGCGATGATATTTACCGGTGTTAAAATGGATACTATGCGAGACGATTCGCGTTCGCACGTTGCCGAAATGATGATAAAGGGAACGGTTATGGGAATAACCGAAATCGGCGCTTTGCTTTCCGCCAACGTCGGCGCGCCGATAGAGGCGAAAAACTTTGCCGAAGAACTTAAAACACTCGAAGAAAAATACGAAAAAAGGTTAAAAAGGCTTCTTTAAGTCGTTTATTTAAAAAAAACGAGGAGAGATCTTTGTTATCTCTCCCCTTTTTTTTACTTATTATACGGCGTCTTGCCATAGAGCGACTGTAAAGCGTCGCTGTATTTTTTCATTTTGTCGTATTGCTTGATCTCGATATTTTCATCGAAATCCATAAGAGTCTGTTTTTGCGATTTGGAAAGTTTTGTCGGAACTTCGACGTTTACGGTAACGTAAAGATTGCCCGTTCCCCGTCTTGAAGGAATACCCTTTCCCCTCACGAGGAAAACCTTGCCCGACTGAGTTCCTTCGGGAATATCTATATCTATAACGTCGTCGAGAGTCGGAACTTTAACCTTTCCGCCGAGAGCGGCAGTTTTAAAATCAATGGGAAGGTCCATATATAGGTCGAATTCCTTACGCTTGAATATCTTATGCGGCGCGACTTTAAATACGACGATGAGATCGCCGGGGTCGCCGCCCATAGTCGAAGCTTCTCCGAAATTTCTCTTCTTCATATAACTGCCCGTATCCGCTCCGGCGGGAATATCGAGTTTAACGGTCGTCGACTTGCGTTGATAGCCCTTACCACCGCAGGAAGCGCATTTTTCGGTAATATTTTTACCGCTTCCTCCGCAAGCGTCACACACTCTCGTCTGAATAGTTCTGAATATGCTGTTACCCGACGCATACTGAATACTTCCCGAGCCGTGACACTTTTCGCAAGTTTTATACGCCGTGCCGTTTTTGGCGCCCGTCGAACGACAAGCAGCGCAAGGTTCTTTTCTCGTATAAGTAACTTCCTTTTTGCAACCCTTAGCCGCATCGAGGAATGAAAGTTCGACTTCAATCGTTATATCTTCGCCCGTTTTGTCCTGTTCAGAGGCTCTTCCGCCACCCGTGAACTGGCTGAATATATCGCCGAATATGTCCGAAAATCCGGCGAAACCGCCGCTTGAACCGCCGAAGCCGCTTGAACCGCCGAAGCCACCGAAACCGCCTGCGCTTCTGCCGGGATTTTCGAGTTCGAAGTCGTATTGTTGTCTTTTCTGCGGATCTGATAAAACTTCGTTAGCCTCGTTTATTTCCTTAAACTTCTTCGCGCACTCTTCGTCGTTCGGATGAAGGTCGGGGTGATATTGACGAGCAAGTTTTCTATACGCGGATTTTATCTCGTCGGCAGAGGCTTTTTTGTCTACGCCGAGAATTTCATAGTAATTTTTTGCCATCTGTTTCCTCGTTAAAAAACAAGATACGTTTCAAATAAGGCAGATCGACTCCGCCTTATTTGATTATCTTATATTATCAGTTTTGATGAAATTCGGTGTCGCCGTCGGTAGAAGCGCCGGCGTCGCCGGGATTTGCTCCGCCGTTTTGAGCGGCTTGCTGTTGATAAAGTTTAGTAAACACTGCCTGAACGTCGTTGGAAAGTTTTTCGGTAGCCTTGACAATTCTGTCGTTGTCGTCGCTTGCGAGTTCTTCCTTGGCTTCCTTAACGGCGGTTTCTACCGTCGCTTTATCCTCTTCGGTGAGTTTATCTCCGCTGTCTTTTACCGTTTTTTCAACCTGGAAGATAAGGCTGTCGAGTTTATTCTTATTTTCGACCGCTTCTTTTCTCTTCTTATCTTCGGCTTCGTATCTTTCGGCGTCTTTGACAGCCTTGTCGATATCTTCTTCGGAAAGGTTGGTAGACGAAGTGATCGTTATATCCGCCGCCTTTTGAGTTCCGAGGTCTTTAGCCGTAACGTGAACTATGCCGTTCGCGTCGATATCGAAAGTAACTTCAATCTGAGGAATACCTCTCGGAGCGGGAGCGATTCCGCCGAGGTTGAATTGACCGAGCGTCTTATTATCTTTTGCGAACTGTCTTTCGCCTTGAAGAACGTGAATAGTAACTTCGGGCTGATTATCCGCCGCAGTCGAGAATACCTGAGATTTCTTTACCGGAATAGTGGTATTTCTGTCGATAAGTTTAGTAAACAAGCCTCCGAGCGTTTCTATACCCAAAGAAAGCGGAGTTACGTCGAGAAGAAGAACGTCTTTGACTTCGCCGGTCAAAACGCCGCCTTGAATAGCCGCGCCGATAGCGACGCATTCGTCGGGGTTGATACCCTTGAACGGCTCTTTACCCGTTTCAGCCTTTACTGCGTCGACAACCGCAGGAATACGAGTCGATCCGCCGACGAGTATTACTTTCGCTATATCTCCGTAAGAAAGACCGGCGTCTTTCATTGCCTTTCTCATAGGCTCTTTGGTGAGTTCTACGAGGTCTTTGGTCATAAGGTCGAATTTATCTTTGGTCAAAGTTACGTCGAGGTGTTTAGGTCCCGTTGCGTCAGCCGTAATGAAGGGAAGGTTTATATTGGTCGAACTCATAGAAGAAAGTTCGATCTTCGCCTTTTCAGCCGCTTCTTTTATTCTCTGCATAGCCATTTTGTCTTTGGAAAGGTCTATGCCCTCTTTGTTCTTGAAGTCGTCTACTACCCAATCCATTATCTTCTTATCAAAGTCGTCGCCGCCAAGCATACCGTTACCGTTGGTCGCAAGAACTTCGAATACGCCGTCGCCTATATCGAGAATAGAAACGTCGAACGTTCCGCCGCCGAGGTCGTAAATCATAACCTTGTGCGAAGTCTTGTCTTTATCGAGTCCGTAAGCGAGCGCAGCCGCGGTCGGTTCGTTTATTATACGAAGGACGTTAAGACCTGCGATCTTACCTGCGTCTTTGGTCGCCTGACGCTGACTGTCCGTGAAATACGCCGGGCAAGTTATAACGGCGTCTTTTACCGTTTCACCGAGATACGCTTCGGCGTCCTTTTTGAGTTTGGAAAGTATCATAGCCGAAATCTCTTGCGGAGAATACTGTTTGTCGTCTATGCTTACTTTATAGTCCGAACCCATGTGTCTTTTAATGGAAATTACCGTTCTGTCGCTGTTTGCGACCGCTTGACGCTTCGCAACCTGTCCGACGAGTCTTTCTCCGTCTTTCTGAAAACCTACGACCGAAGGAGTAGTTCTTGCGCCTTCCGCATTTGCTATTACTACCGGCTCGCCGCCTTCCATAACGGCTACGCACGAATTTGTCGTTCCTAAATCGATACCAATTACTTTACTCATAATATTTTTACCTCTCTTATATTTTATTTTGATTTATAATTTTATTTTACAACGGATACTTGGGCGTATCTTATTACCTTTTCTCCGAGTTTAAATCCTCTTCCGAATACGTTTTTAATAGTTCCGCTCTTATCTTCGCCTTCGCCGTCGACTTGCATTACCGCCGCCGCGGTGTTGGGATCGAATTCGCTGCCTTCTTCGGGAGAAAATTCCTTTACGCCTAAACTTTCGAGGGCTTCGTGATATTTTTTCACGAGTTTTTCAATTCCCTCTCTCGTCTTGTCGTCGAGTTCCATTTTAAGAGCCCAGTCAAGACTATCTCCGATCGCGAGTATTTTTGATACCGCTTCGAGTTTTCCGTCGTCGTAAGCGTTTCTGACCTCTTCGGCTTTACGCTTTCTGACGTTTTCGCAATCCGCCCTCGCTCTTAAATAATCGTTGTGATTTTCTTCTGCTTCGCTATGAAGTTTTTCGTTTTCGACGATCAACTCCTCGTTTTCTTTCAAGGATTTTTTAAGAAGGTCTTTTGCCTCCGCTTCGTCGAGTCCGTCGACGTCGAAGGGTTTTTCCTCCTCGCTATTTACCTTGACTTCTTCTTTTTTATCGTTATTTTTCTTTGACATTTTTACCTACCTTTTACTCAATATGCTTTCGAGAACTTTTCCGACGTTTTCAAGCACCGCCACGACTTTCTGATAATCCATTCTTATAGGTCCTATAACGCCGTATGTCCCGAGTTTATTGCCGTTTGCCGTGTAAGTTGCGGTTACTACCGAACAATCTTCCGGAATTTCGTCGTATCCGTCCGTTCCTATCTTGACGTTTATCTTTATGTCCTTTCCGTCCTCCGTCAAGAGATTCATAACTTTATCTTTGCTCGTTACGACGGATAAAAAGTTCTGAATTTTATTTATATCCGCATATTCGGGATGTCGGAGAATTTTGTCCTCTCCTTCCATTACGACGTCCCCCTCGTTCGCCTGCATATAGACTTTAAGGGCTTCTATGACGTTTACGAATATGTTTTTATACCCCATAAAATCGTCTTGAAGTTCGGGCTTTAAATTACATATTTCCTCGAAGTTCTTTCCGCTGAACATATTGCTTAAAACTTTTTCGGCGTCCTGAAGTTGTTCGTCGGTCATATTTTCGGGAACGTTTATATAATTATCTTTTAAAAGCCTGTATTCCGTAACGATAATTACGAGCGCCTGATCTTTTTTAAAACGGAAGAACTTGATGTTTTCTATCTTTTCTCCGCTGTCTTTGCTTTTAAGCCCGACGGACGGATAGGAAGTGAGTTCGCTTATGATTTTAGTGGTGCTTTTAATTACTTCTTCCAGATTATCCGCCTTTTCGAGAAAGATTTTTTTGATATAATCGAGTTCTTTCGTGGAAAGTTTATCTTTGACCATAAGGTCGCTGACGTAAAGTTTATACGCTTCGGCGGAAGGAACTCTGCCGGACGAAGTGTGAAGTTGAGTTAAATAACCGAGTTCTTCCAAAGCGGACAATTCGTTTCTGACCGTCGCCGAACTGATATTACTCAAATGCTTCTCCGTCAGACTCTTACTCGACACCGGAACTGCTGTTTCGATATAATCGTCTACGACGAACTGCAATATTTTCTTTTTTCTGTCGGAAAGTTCCAATTTTTGGCACTCCTATTAAACGGTTGTTAGCACTCAAAGCCTTCAAGTGCTAACTTTGGCTATATTATAACCTTATTATTGAAGTTTGTCAATAGTTTATACCGACTTTTTGAAAAATTTCTAAAATAATTTTAAAAGCCCCTCGGCGGAAATATGATATGCACCCCAAAAGTTAGACACTTTTGGAGGTGCATTTTTTATGCAAAGGAAACAATATAATACAAAATATTCGCCAGAATTCAAAATATCTGTTATACTAGATATGCGAGAACATCGATTGACTTATAACGAAA
>CADBUU010000012.1 GCA_902797945.1 uncultured Eubacteriales bacterium
AATCGGATTTCTATTTCCTTGCTCATCATATTCCTGAACATGAACGGTTCCGATGTTGTATTTACCGTGTTTATGCCCCCATTCAATATCTTTAACTTTCCTATTGTTTTTATATACAGAAATTTGAACAATATCTCCGCTTTTCCCTCTCCTTGCATACATAGTATTTTGAGTATGGGAAAACATAGGTGTATTATCTCTGCCTTTATCTCTTTTATTTCGCCGTGTAATTACCTTAACCCCGGCGACGTATTTAACCGTAACGTATTCATCGAACTTGCCGATCATAAAAGAGGAGCCGTTACCCATTTTCGCGTTCCCCCCTTTGTTGGGAAAACCCCGGGAGAATCAAGACGTCGGAACGGGTTTTCAGTTCTTTGGGAAGATAACCGACGCAGACGATCAGATCGGGAGTAAGGCGCTCCGTCATCTCGTTAAAACCCTCTATAAATCTTTTTCGAGCATAGGTGTTGAAATAACAACCGTTTGCGGAAACGGCAACCGTTCCGCCGACGGGAAGTCCGTCAAAACACCATTCGAAACTATCTTTGTCAGCCCAACTTACCGTAGGGATCGTTTTTATGCCGTTTTGTTGAAGCCAAAACGCGACGGCCCTATTCCGAAAGCAATTCCATATCTGATAAGCCTTCGGGAGATCGCCGTAAAGGCTGAAATCGGGAGTTATAACGCCGGCAAAACTTTTAAAAAGAGAGAGATACTTATTAGGGCATTTCCAAACGCATTCGAAGTTAAAATCTTCGGCGAAAAAGTGTAGCCATTTGTCATCGAGCCGGCGTTTCGACCGACTCTCTACGAATGATACGGGATTTGCCGGCGTTTCTTTGGAAGGCTTCAAAAAGGGAAACCCGAATTCGCCGTCCAAAAAGGCGCCGTCGAACATAAACGCTTTAAAATATTCGTATCGTTTGTTTTGCTCTTCTTTTATCATAGCGATTTTAACACAATATAGTAAAATTGTCAATCCGAAACGAATAAATCGTATTGGATCTTTCTTGCCGGGAGTTCCGCCGTTCTTACCGCTGCGCAATGTTCGAGATCGAATACGTCCGGATTTAAAACGAACGTTCCTTTAAGATTAAACTTTAAAACCCCGGCGTCGCGCAACGTCCTTAAATGACGTTTAAGCGTATTGTGCGAGACACCTACTTCATCTTCTATAAGTGAGAGAGGTAGTCCCTCGATGAACGTTACACCGCGTTCGGCCTCAACATCGAAAATCTTTAATATTTCCGTCTCGGGGCAGATTTTGCCCAATTTTTTCGTCGATATCATTTTCGTCAAATTTTGGACGCCTCCCCCGTCCCCCGCGACCGAAATTTGCCTCATTTTTCGGCAAATTTCGGAAAGCGGTCGTATTATTTTAATACTGTCCGCCTTAATATAAGCGCACGCAAAATTTTCGATTTTTAAAGCGTTAAAAATTCGAAAATTTTGCGCGGTGTTTTCCCTTATATTTAAGGCAAAAGCGCTTGCGCTCGTTTTTGGTTTTTTTGTCAAATTTTAGTCGCTTTTTCGCTCAATCTTTTTTAATTTTTGGCGCGAAATGATACTCCGTTTGAAGCGCCCGAGTATCGTAGGCGTAAGGCACGCTATTCGGAAGCACGAAGAACTTTTCTTCGCTTACTTTTCTGCCGACTCTCTCGACGTAGTATAGCTTTGTCACGCCCATTTCAAGCTTAATCTTTTCAATCTTCTTTTTTAGGTTCCGAAGCCTAACCGATGTCTCTTTACCTTTTTTGAGAATTCTTGCTTCAAGTTTGGAATCTAACCAAGATATGATCTTCGGCGTATACTTGTATTCTGACCTTTTTATATCGAGTATAAGTTGCTGGCAATCTCTGACCGACTTATAAATCGCTCCGTTGTCGTGCGAATCGGAAAGAAGCGTTCCGTCCGTATATTGCCGATCGAGTCCGAGAAATTCGTCGATATCGTTCGCCGTAGTGTCGACGATTTTCTTTTTCTTTTTCTTCTTCCCCTTTTCGTTTGTTTCTTCCTCTTCTTCCTCTTCTTCTTGTTCGTCAACGGGCTTTACCCGACGAAGAGTGTTCGGAAGAATATTATCTGCTTCGGACAATAGTTTGACGTTCGATTCAAATAATCTTTTCTTCATAGCAAAATGATCTCTCGTAAGGGCGTATGGAGTCTTACCTTTGTAAGATATGGTAATGTCTGAATACACGCCGGGAAGCTTCCCCGGGTTATTTTCAAAATACTCTTCATACGCCTCTTCCCTCGATTTAAACCGAACCCATTGCCATATATTTCCCCCTTGTGCTTCGAGTTCGAGTTCTTCGCGAATTGGATAATCGGTGTAGTAGTTTATAAGCATTTTTTCAAGCTTTTCCGGCGCAAGTTGCATAGTCATATAAACGAGAAATCTCGTCTTGCCGACGCCTTGATCGCCCTCGACGCCGAGCGAGTTCCCGGGATTTTGGCAAAACTCATTTGTATCCGAAATCCTTTTCATATTAAGCAGAATTCCGTAGAATTTTATCGCTGACGTTACGGCAAAAACTGCCGAAACTATAACGAGAACGCTTTCTCCGAGAAGTCTAAGTCGTATAAAGAGATCTATCCCCGGATAATCGGCAAGCACGAGTGCGACGTCGAGCGCCTTTATAAGCAAATCTAACCCAAAAAAGCCCCAAAATATTGAATTAAAAACTACTGCCCCAAAAAGATAATAAAAGAAGAGTTTTTTTGTGCATTGAAAAACTCCGATCCGAGGAAGATCGATATTTTCTTTTTTCATCTTTTCCTTGTGAAAAATAATACGACTATAACTCCGATAAGCAAGGTCCCGAACATTGACTTCGACCAATCCAGATTAAACGTCGAATTTATCCAGTCGTGCGTTTTATCAAAAACGTCTTCGGGGTTAACTCCCGGCGTAGGTTCGTCCGGCGTTGGTTCGTCCGGCGTTGGTTCGTCCGGCGTTGGCTCTTCCGGCGTTGGCTCTTCCGGGAAGTCTGAAAGTAAACCGTTTGAACGATAGATAGCGCCTTGCGTTTTGTCTACTACTTGATTGTCATCCATAAAACGAAGTAAGGTAGAATGTTCGTTCGGCGTATTATCTTCTGTAATTTTGAAATAGATAAATTCATCGCCTTTATCGACTACTACTCCGTTTAAATAAGAGTTCTTTTTCGTTTCATAATTAAAAATTTTTTCGTTAAATCCGTCGGAAGCGGTAGGCGCAAAAATATTATATAAATTCGCATATTGCCCCGTTCCGGAAGTAGATCCGGAATCAACTTTATAGACGTATCTTAGCGATGACGGTAGTAAGTTATAGTCATCGTAGCCCCGCTGAACTTTATACCACGTATTAAGTTGAATGTCGTCTCGATATCCAATCTGAACGTAATGCTGTTCCGCAGGATCTTCGCCATATCCTTGATAGGCGCCTAAGTTATACCTTTCCGCGCTTACAGAGTCGGCACAAATCGCAAAACGAAGCATAGGCGAGAAAAGAAAGTCGTTATGATAATCATAGTGAATCGTTACTACGTCTTCGTCAAAATTTGAAGCGTCTAAAAACTTAAAATAAACGTAATTATCAACCGTTTTTTCAACGAAAAAATCTCTTGAAAGCGTTCTTACCGAATAATTCCTTGAGGTCTGAACATAATCACTGTAAATATTCTCCAATATCAAAAATGATGAAATATCGGAATCTCCCCGAATATACGCTGTATTGTATGCGTATGAATAAACTTCACTTCTTCCTTCTGATACGTTCATGATATTCGTCCTATACCACACGTTAAGCTCGACCTTGTAAAAATTTGATTGCGGATCTTGCCACTGATTTATGTCCCAGTTTTCAAAATAAACATATTCGAAATCTTCCGGGTGTTCTTCTGAATTGACAGATTTAATAGAAACGCCGTTTAAATTTAAGGAATTTTTTACCCGCTCGTCGAAAGTTTCTCTAAATGCCAGCCCGTAAAGTTCAGCCGTTTCACAGCCTTTTTGCACTCCGAGAAAGGCATAGTCTAAATTTATGTTTTCGGCATATTTGAGTGAAAATTCGCTCAAATCAAGTCCGTCAACTTGATTAAACTTGAAATAGATAAAGTAATCGGAAACTTGCGTTTCTATGTCAAGGTCCGACGTGGAGAAATTTTCCGAGTTGTCGATTATCGATAAAAACTCCGAAATTTTTACCTCCTCGTCTACGACGTAGTAGTCACTCTTATACCAAATATCTTCCTCTATCGGAATATCCTCTCCGGCAGGAAGGTAAACGTATTCAAGAGTGTTCGGCGTTGAAAGTTGCCGGGGCGATCCTATCGTAATCTTGCCGATCTTATCTCTTATCTCGTCGTCGGATATACCTTGATCGCTATACGCAAGAGCGCTCGTTCCGAACGAAATGGCGGACAAAACCGCTATAAACGTCAGCGTAAAAAGCGTTAAAATCTTTCTTATTTTCATCTCTTTTTCCTCCTTTTCGGAATTACCTTTTTTTTGGCGCCGGTTGACTTCGAGCTTTTTCTCGTCGCTCCCCCGGAAGCTTTGGCGGTTGACGGCCTCGACTGATTGTTGACGTAAATTATGACGGCTATTCCACCGACTACGGCGACGAAAACGAGTAGCGTCGGCATATTCGAGCTAATCGTATTAAGTAAAGAGTTGATTGCGTTAAACGCCCCTTTTACTGTTTCCGTGCCGATTTTGGCGGCCGCTTGAATGTCGCCGTTTAAAACGGAGGTCGTATTATCCACGTCAGAACTGCCCGTCTGATCGATAGAAGTTTTCGTGTATTTGCCGTCGGCGTAAACGAAGTAGTGTTTGACTTCAAAGACACCGCCGGCAGGGATTGCATTCATAAGGTCCGAAAACACGATCTGCAACCAACCGTAGCCGTAATCTTCTCCTAAAAGACGATTATATGCGCCGATACTTAACGTTCCGGACAATTCGTAGTGCTTTTCAACTCCGTTAAAAGCCGTATCTTTATTTTGAATAGTCGCAAAAATATCGCTGAATAAATGCGTCTGAGGGGTTACGGCGTATCCCCAAAATCCATATATTTCCGTATCTTGAAAGTCTTGAAGTTGCGGATAGTTTGATTTTAACGCGCCTATCATATAGTTATAACAGTCTAAGGATATGACCGGATTGTCGCCCGTCACAAAATCGAAGTAGAATTCTCTGAAAGACTTGTTCGGATTGAGATAATATTCCATTCTCTTTCCTTCCGTTGTCACAGTTTTCAAGTTGACGGTATTATAATACTTTGCAACATAAGCATTCTCGCTTACGTTATAAATAAACGCTTCGATGGGCGCCGTGTTGAAGTGAAAAGACTCTATCCCCATTGCGCTTGCAACGTCGTCCGGCAAAAGCGTAGAGCCTGCAACGTTAGTCGTCCTCACAGTTATTTGCGCCCTTTCCTTTTTTGCAAAAGGAGTTCCCTCGATCTGAGCGAGGTAGTCGACGTTTACCGTATTTCCCTCGTCGTTTAAAAGTTTTATCCAGAACTCTCGAAGGTCGGGAGAAGGCTTTACTTTCGAATTGCTTTCAGACTCCGGATCGAAGTCGCCGGCGTTCGTGAGATTGTTTAACACTTGATAATACGACCGCACATCGCTTTTTATAAGGTAAGATTCCGGTTCGCCGAAGGCGTAATTATACGTTCCGTTCCCCCAATGAATCCATAAAAACCAATCCTGATTTTCGGTCTTTTCAACGATAGGAACGTACTCGTAAGAAAAGTAAACTCTATAACTTGTATAAACTCCAAGTTTGTCGAGGTCAAAAAATACTTTTAAAGAATACTTCTTTTTTTTCTCCGGAAGAGTTTCAACGTAATCGTCGCTAAAAGGATCTATTCCTTGATCATACAATGCGGAAAGGTCATCTGTTGATTCTTGCCCCCAATCGAGAGTATAAGGAACTTTCGTCGCCGAATTAGAAAGAGTGTTTGTCTGAATGACTCCCTCCATTGTATCGTATTTATCCTTGTCTAAAATCGAGGAGCCTATATACGTTCTCGAGGATTGAGTTTTTGTATTTTGGAAAACGTATGTAGATACGCTTATATCCGTATCTCGTTGATTGTTGTTGCTCCGAACGAGATAAAATTTAAAGCGATAAAATCCGCCGTATTCGCCCGTTTTTTGAGTGTTCGCAATTTTCCAAGTCTCTTTCGTCCTCGTCAAGTCGACGGAAAAGCCGATTCTTTTATTTTCCTCAATCCAAAGCGCCGCGCCCGGTCTGAACGAAAAAGGTCCGCTCGACGAAGGTATAGCGTTTCGCTTCGCTTGAATCAAAGCGTTGACTTCATCTTCCGTCTTTCCCTTTTTCTCGCTTTCAGATAAAGACGACGCTTTTATTAAGGGATCGTTCTCGCCAAGCGCGTCATCGATATATCCAAGTTCGCTTTCGACTAAAACGTTATTGGGATTTTCGTCGCTTTTCCGGAATACGTCCGTTCCGTAATATCCGCTACCGTCGCCGTGAAAGGCTGTTCCGTCGCCTCCAACGTGCGCGGCATTCGCCTTTTGAAGCGGAAACAAGCAGGCAATCGCAATTAGCATTATTCCGCTTAATATAAATTGAATACCTCTGTTTAGTCGGCTCATTTCCTTTTCCTCCTTTTTATAAAAAATATTATAGCAACGATCAAAATCACAATTCCTATTCCGAAAATTTGCGGATTTTGACCGATTATATTCATAATTACGTCGTTTCCGGTAAACCTTTTTATAATTGAGTTTATATAGGCTATTCCGAATAGCGTTAAAATCGCAATAATCATAATTTATCGTTGAGCTTCTGAATGAAGTCTCTTACCTTTTCAATGATAAACACTATTCCTCCGGCGCTGGTGACGACGATCACCATAGCGCCGAACTGTAACGCGACAGTCGGCGCCGTGGAAATCATCGCGAACACCGTCGGCAGCTGCTCGAAAGCCTTTTTCACGACTTCAAATAAGATCCCGATCGAGCCGGGAACTGTCAACTGTTCGATGAGCATACGCTATTAAAGCACGTATTCGTATTCAACGCCGGCATTGTTCGTGCTGTTCGTCGTGCTTTCGGTTTTGGTTTCTTCCTTGTCCTTAAACAAGCCCTTGACGTTCGAGATCGCGGTAGATCCCATTCCGAGAATTACGACTGCGCAGGTTACGACTAAGAGTATTCCCTTCCAACCAAGTTTTTTCATTTCCTTTTCTCCTATTTTTTATTTTCAACGGCGTTTAAACCGATTGAATCGCTTTATTATGCCCATATATCCGGGCGATTTTCTCGTCGAGTTTCCTCTGACGGTTTAACATCTTGCGCTCATTCCTTTCGTTCTCTTTTTTAAGCAAAGCATTATCATACGCTTTAAGCGCGTGCTTGACGTTGTCGATAAGAATCTTAACGTCATCTTCTGAGTTTTTATAATTTACTAACAATCTATTCGCTCTGATTAAGTCTTCGAGCGCTTCACTTTGCGAAAATTCCATAATATTCTCCTTAAAACCATTCTCCGTCATATTCTCCGACGGCGTAAAAAGTTCCTCCGTCGGAAATAGGCAACCATAAAGGCTTAGTCCATTCAGATTCCTTTGCCATTCCGCCGATCGAAGCGCCCGTTTCGAATTCGACTCCGGACTGAGGCGTATACTCATCGTCTGCATAAAAATCATTTGACGGCAGGGTAACTCTCTTATTCCCATAAACTGCAATGACGTCAACTTTATAAGTTCCTTTTTGTAAGTGATAAACAAATTTTACGTCTTTCGGCGTTATTTTTTTTAGCCCTTGCTCGTTGGAAACGCTTGCCTTAGAGAGGTCAATCTCTCTTTCGCTTTGGCCTTCGAGCGCAAAAATCAACTTGTCCGGCATTCCGTCAACGAGGATATATCCGCTTGTAGATACGTAATAGCTATAACTATCGCTGATAATTGTCGTATTCAAATTTTTGGCGCTTACTTGACCTTTCACTTCGGTTGGACGTTGCTGAAAAATGTTAAACTGATTAAACGATATCGTTCCTATCGTTGAAAAAATTATAAGCGCTCCAATAACGATTATTAAAAGCGTCAATTTTGAGGAACTTCTTTTATTCATATTTCTCCTTGTCGAAGACTGTAAGCCGCCAAAAGTCCGTTTATTGTTGCTATTTTTGGTTTCATTTCTTCGAGCTTTGCAAAATAAAATTCGTCGTCGCGATATGTATCGAGAAAGACTTCGAGGTCGGTCGCGACGTCATCGAAGTCGTATCGCGAGTGCATATTGATAAATTCTTTTTCCTTTTCGTCGACTTTCTGATAGTATGCCAAATTTTCGGAGAGGAACAGAATCATCTCGCTTCCGATATACCGTTCGGCAACCTCTTGCTCTTCTTCAATTTTATGTAAATTACCCGACCATACGGCAGTTCTAAGAAGGTATCTGAATCTCTTCAACGTCATCGCTTTTAAATTGTAACCGGAATCAATATCCGTGAAATATGACTTTTCTCCGTCGGTTCGCGAGCATACGAGACGTCGGCGCTCATTCGACAGCGTAAATTTATATACCATTCCGACGACAGGAAAAGCGTTTTGGGTATGAGTATACGTTAGCATTACTCCCCCTTTATTACCGATACCGTCGGCGTGCGGTATTTCTCTTTTCTCACGCTTTTTAAATATTCGATGACCTTTCTTGCGTCGGCGCCAAGATCGTTTGCACAACTCACACCCGAACACCTCATATATGGGCAATGCTCGCAGTTGCGATTTTCAAAGCAACATATTAGCCCGTCAAGGACGTCGGATATCTTTTCTTCGCTGATTTCGCTAACGGGTAAAGCCCGGCGGATATCCGACGGGCTGACTGATTGTTCTTTTTCTCTTAAATTTTTCATTTGGTTGATCCTCCAAAAGTTTTTTGATCCCTTTTTTTAAACCCTCTTCGGAGCGCGGGATCAATCATACACGCTCCGAGAGGT
>CADBUU010000013.1 GCA_902797945.1 uncultured Eubacteriales bacterium
CCATCGGGCGATGGGAATTTGCCGTTTCCCGCAAACGCGGGAGCCCTCGGCAATAATGACGCCTTCGGCTTATTGCGAACCCTCGACCTAGCCTAAAAAGCTCATGTTTTACCATTAAACTACGCCCGCATTTTGCCGACTTCCCAAAAGTAAAAATTGAATTTTCTTATTATATTTTACTATATTTTTATTTTTTTGACAAGCGTTTTATTATCTCTTTGCGTTAAATTTTCCTATTATTTCGTTTACGTGACCGACGTATGCGAAAGTTTCGGGATATTTCGCTATTATACTCTGAAATTTCGCTATTTGTCTCGGTTTTATAATACAGATAAGCAAACTTTTGTCCTTTCGTTCGAACATTCCCCTCGCCGGTGTAATAGTAACGCCATGACGGAGCGTTTTTATAATTTCTTCCGATATTTCTTCGGCGTGTTCGGTTATAACCTCAAATTTTAACGCTTCTTTAGAACCTTGCAATATTTTATCGCAGACGGTTGAACTCACAAACATATATATAAGCGACAAAAAAACGGGCATAAGATTGTCTTTATATATGTAAATCGACACAAACAAAATAACGCAGTTGACCGCAAATATCATAGACGCAACGCTTCTGTGTGGATTTCTCTTTTGAACCATAGCGCCGATAACGTCGGCGCCTCCTGTGGACGCATTGATTTTCAATGCGAATGCAAGTGAAATTCCGCTTAACGCTCCGCCGATTATTGCGGAAACGAGTCTTATTCCGACGTCCATTTCGTTCGGCTTTTGAGTGATCGTAAATACACAATCTTTATCTATATTGTCCAAAAGAATTAAAATAGCCGTAACCGAAACGACGTTTAAAGCAGTATTTATTATAAATTCTTTTTGTAAAAATCTCGTTGCGATGAGAAGAATAGGAATATTCAGAACTATCATTATCATAGCGCTGAAATCAAATCCCGAAACGGCGTTTTCCTCGATATTAAGGACGTGCTTGAACATTGCGAGTATACCGCTTATTCCGCCCGGGGCGAAATTGCACGTCTGAACGAGATAATGGAAAGATACAGAATAAAAAGACGCCGAAAGAATGGTAAATATAAACACCCTTAGAGCCTTGCTCCTTTTTGATTCGTTGATTACAAAATCGCCGTCTTTTTTTACACCGTAATTAGAGGTTTCGTCCGTAAAATCGGAAGATTGATTATTTTCCATAATATTCCTTTCCTTTAAAATTCCTCATAATAATATCATATTCAACCGAAATTGTCATTCATTTTTTAAAGATTTTAAATTTTTTTTGTTTTAGCCTTTAAAAAAAGTGGAAAAAGATCGGATAATATGATATAATATTGCGCGAGAATAATTGTGATTTTTACGCGAGGTAAATTTTTATGGATATGAAAAGCGTTGAAATTAAATGGCAGAACAAATGGGAAAAGGATAAACTTTATACATTTAATAAAAAGAACATAGACAAGAAATTTTACTGTCTTGAAATGTTCTCCTACCCCTCCGCTTCAAAACTTCATCTCGGACATTGGTATAATTACGGACTTACCGACAGTTTTGCGAGATATAAGAAAATGAAAGGTTTCGAAGTTTTCGAGCCTATGGGTTTCGACGCATTCGGCTTGCCTGCTGAAAATTACGCGATAAAGACGGGAGTCCACCCCGAAACGTCCACTCTTTCGAATATCGAAACGATGGAAAAACAACTTAAAGCGATGGGCGCAATGTTCGATTGGAACGCCGAAATAAAAACGTGTATGCCCGATTATTATAAATGGACGCAATGGCTTTTCCTTAAACTTTACGAAAACGGACTTGCTTACAGAAAGGAAGCGCCCGTAAACTGGTGTCCGAGTTGCAACACCGTTCTTGCCAACGAACAAGTAGTCGACGGATGCTGCGAAAGGTGCGGAACGCAAGTTATCAAACGCAACCTAACTCAATGGTTCTTTAAAATAACCGCATACGCCGACGAACTTTTGGAAAAACTCGACGAACTCGATTGGCCCGAAAAAACCAAGGCTATGCAGAGAAACTGGATAGGAAAGTCTTACGGCGGAGAAATAACTTTTGAAACCGAAAGCGGAGATAAGTTCAACGTATTCACGACGAGAGCGGATACCCTTTTCGGCGTAACTTTCGTTGCGCTTGCGCCCGAACATCCTCTCGTCCAAAAACTCACTACAAACGACAGAAAAGAAGCCGTTCAAAAATATATCGAGGACACGTCGAAAACCGACGAAATAGAACGTCTTTCGACCGCTCGTGAAAAAACGGGCGTATTTATAGGCGCCTATGCGATAAACCCCGTAAACGGCAAAAAAGTTCCTATTTACGCCGCAGACTACGTTCTTTATTCCTACGGGACGGGCGCCGTCATGGGCGTTGCCGCTCACGACGAAAGAGATTATAAATTCGCTCAAAAATACGATTTACCTATTTCGGTAGTAATAAGAGATCCGAACGGCGGAAATAAGCTTCCCTATACTGAAGACGGATATTTGATAAACAGTCTTGAATTCGACGGACTTTCGTCCGAAGAGGCGAGAAAGGCGATTCTCAACCGCCTTAACTCCGAGATGAAAGGCAATCACAAAATAAATTACAGACTTCGCGACTGGCTCGTTTCTCGCCAGAGATATTGGGGCGCCCCAATTCCGATGATTCACTGCGAAAAGTGCGGGACAGTTCCCGTTCCGTATAAGGACCTCCCCGTCCTTCTTCCGAAAGACGTCGAATTTAAACCGGACGGAAAATCCCCTCTTGCCAAATGCGAGAGTTTTATGAACGTCAAATGTCCGAAATGCGGCGGCGAAGCAAGAAGAGATCCCGATACTCTCGATACTTTCGTGTGTTCGAGTTGGTATTATCTTCGCTATCCCGACAATAAGAACGAGGATATGCCCTTCGATCCCGAAGTAATAAACCAAATGCTTCCCGTTGACAAATACGTCGGCGGTCCGGAACACGCTTGCATGCACCTTTTATACGCAAGATTCATTACGAAAGCGCTCCGCGATATGGGGTATCTCAAATTCGACGAGCCGTTTAAATCACTTACTCACCAAGGAATAATTTTAGGTCCCGACGGATTCAGAATGAGCAAATCGAGAGGAAACGTCGTTTCCCCCGATACGTATATCGACACATACGGATCAGACGTTTTCAGAATGTATCTTATGTTCGGCTTCGATTATACGGCAGGCGGTCCGTGGGACGACAACGGAATTAAATCAATTGCGAAATTTACCGAAAAAATCGAAAGGTTAGTCGTAAAAGCGTCTTCCTATAAACCCCTTGCCGACTTTGAAAAAGGCGAAGATGAAAAAGCGCTTTTATTTGCCGAAGCCTACGCTATCAAAAACGTCGACAGAGATATGAATTCTTTCTCGTTCAACACGGCTATTGCAAGGCTTATGGAATTCGTTACGGCAATATACAAATACGACGCTCTCGAAAATAAAAACGAAGGACTTGTTTTAAAAACCGTAGAAACGCTCGTTTTACTGCTTGCGCCGTGCGCTCCTCACTTCGCCGAAGAATTGTGGTCTATCCTCGGAAACAAAAAATCGGTATTCCTTCAAGCCTACCCCGTATTTGACGAAAGCGCTCTCGTAAAGGACGAAATCGAACTTGCCGTTCAGATAAACAGCAAAGTAAAATGTAAGATCGTCGTTCCGTCAAACGCCGACGACGAACTCATAAAATCGACAGCTCTTTTAAATCAGAACGTTGAAAAATCGATTGAAGGAAAACAAATCGTAAAAACGATAATCGTTAAAGGCAGACTCGTAAACTTCATAGTTAAATAATAAAAAAGGTATTATCTTTCGAAGATAATACCTTTTTTAACGTAAAACTTTTATATTTCTTTTCTGTCTATAAGCGCTCTTGAAATCGTAACTTCATCAGCGTATTCGAGTTCGCTTCCCATCGGAATACCGTGAGCAAGTCTCGAAACTTTTATTCCGAGAGGTTTTAAAAGCGAAGATATATACATAGCCGTCGCCTCGCCCTCGACGTCGGGGTTGGTAGCCATTATAACCTCTTTAACAGTTTTCCCCGACACCCTCGATAAAAGTTCTTTTATTCTTATATCGTTCGGTCCGATCCCGTCCATAGGGCTTATCGTGCCGTGAAGAACGTGATAGACGCCGTTAAATTCGTGCGCTTTTTCCATAGCAAGGACGTCTTTCGGCTCTTTAACGACGCAAATCACCGAAGAGTCTCTGACTGAACAAATATCACAAACGTCTTTATCCGTAAAATTACCGCAAATTTTGCAATAACGGACTTTTTTCTTTGCGTTTAATATACTTTCTGCAAATTCAGCCGCTTCTTCCTCGCTCATATTTATAACTTTATAAGCGTAACGCTGCGCCGTCTTTGCTCCTACGCCCGGGAGTTTAGTAAACTCGTTTATAAGTTTACCGATAGGCTCTATAAATACGTTCATATTTTAAAACAAACCGCCTGCTCCGCCGAATTGCCCCATTTTTTCATCGTGGAGTTTTTCCGCCTTTTCGTATGCGTTGTTAAGCGCCGCAACGATAAGATCTTCGAGCATTTCAACGTCGTCGGGATCGACGGCGTTTTTATCTATGCTTACGCTCGTAACGACTTTTTTGCCGTTTACGACCACTTTTACAAGTCCGCTTCCGCTTTCGCCTACTATCTCCGCCTCTTCGAGTTCTTCCTGCGCCTTAGCCATTTGCTCTTGCATTTTTTGCGCTTGTTTCATAAGTTGTTGCATTTGACCGCCGCCGAAACCGCCGCCAAATCCGCCTTTATATCCGCCCATAATTTTATCTCCTTTTTTTAATCTTTATATTCGATTTTATCTCCGAAGTTTTCTTCCAGAGTTTTAAAATCTTTTTCGGAAGAGTCATCGGAAGTAAATCCGTCTTTTTTAACGATTTCGACGTCATAGTCGCCGACCGATTTGATGGTTTTTGACAACGTCTCGATATTTTCAGCTTTCGAAACGGCTTTATACCCGCCTTCGTCGGCGGTAATTATCAAAGTTTTGCCATTTAAAGTTGCTTTCATTTCCTGACAAGCAACCCAAAGCATTATTTCGCCGTTTGCCCTCAGTTTTCTCAATACCGTTCCCCAAAGTCTGGAAGCGCTCATACCCTCGATTGGGTTATCATAAGAAACCGTCGACTCCTTCGGCTCGACTTTCTTCTCCGCCTTTATTTCGGTCTTTTTTGCGAATTCGCGACTTTCGAAAGAAAAATCCGTCGGCTCTTCGGGTGGCGGTTCGGG
>CADBUU010000014.1 GCA_902797945.1 uncultured Eubacteriales bacterium
AGCGGTTACGGGCAAAGCGGTCTAACTTCCACACGATAATCATATCGAAGCAATGCTTGTAACTGTCCTTAATCATCCGCTGAAACGCAGGGCGGTTATCCGTCTTTGCGGACAAGGCGCGGTCGATATAACTTTCGATAATCGTCACGCCTGTCCGTTCGGCAAATTCCATACATTCGCGGAGCTGTCCCTCAATACTTTCTTCTCTTTGGTTGTCAGATGAATAACGAGCGTATATGACGGCTTTCATTTTTGTCTCCGATTGTTTTATTTTTGAATGCGTTTTTGAATATCCTCGATAGATGGCAACTGTTCGGCAAGTTCTTTCGGAAGATTACCGGTAACCTTATATTCGCTGACGCCTATGGGCTTGCTTACGTCTTTAAGCGAGTATTCGGCAACGAGATTGTTTTTGCTTTTGCAAAGGAGCAGTCCTATTGTCGGATTGTCTTTGTCCTTCTTTAAAATACCGTCAACTGCCGATAAGTAGAAATTTAATTGTCCGGCATATTCGGGCTTAAATTCTCCCGTTTTTAATTCGATTACCACATAGGAACGAAGATTAAGGTTGTAGAACAGCAAGTCGATATAAAAATCGTCTCCGCCAACGTTCAGATGATATTGGTTACCGAGAAAAGCAAAACCCGTTCCGAGTTCAAGAAGAAATTTCGTAATATCGCTTATAAGTGCATTTTCAAGTTCCCTTTCTTTCATATCTTCGCTGAATGGAATAAAATCGAAAATATAAGGGTCTTTCATGGTCTGTTCGGCAAGTTCGCTTTGCGGAGAAGGCAATCTGTTTTCAAAATTCGATATTTTTTCTGCTAAAATTTGCCTTTCATATAATTGAGTTTCGATTTGATGAACGAGAACGTTTCTTGACCAACCGTTTTCAATCGTTTTCTTTGCATACCACAACGTTACGTCGGCGTCTTTCACTTTGTCCATCAGCGTAATATTATGATACCAAGTAATTTGTGCAAGCACCTCTTGCACAATTTGTTTATCGGGATATTTTGCGGCGAATTTAGCCATATATTTCAGATTTCTGACGGAATATCCCGTTGTGCTCGGATATGCATGCTTTATGTCTTTTGCGAGATTATCTATGAACTTATTGCCCCAACTTTTATGTTCATTGATCGTGCGACCGATATCGTAATATAGCAAAATCAATTCGCGATTCACTTGCACTGTTGCCTTATAGCGCGCTTCGTTAATTTGCTCTTTGATAGATTCTACAACCGAAAGATATTGGTTATCGTTTATAAGCATATTATAACTCCCCTAATCTTATTTTAGTTAAATTTCTTAAAATTCTCAGCTTGCTCCATGACCTTTTCAAAAACTTCTTCGTCCCATTCGGGCGGATACCCATTTTTATATAATAGAACAGTCAGTTTCTCGTTCAATAAATTTTTTATATCATCTCTCTTAAAGAAATCGGCATATTGTAAGTTATCATCAACGAGAACTTTTATTTTTTTCGCTAAATCAATACATTTCTCGTCTTCAAAAATGAACCTGTGATCATCACGGACTTTTACCAAAATATCGTAAAATGCTTTTTCTTCGTAGGTGATGCCCATTTTTTCAAACGAAGTCTTGTCTTCTTCCAAATCCTTAAATATTTTTATTAGCTCGTCGGAAAGTTCATTGACAAAATCGGCAACGACTTCGCTTGTAAACACAAGTTTATCACGGGTATTGTATATTTCGACTACTTTACGCAAACGCTCGTCAAATTCTATAGATTTGACTTTGTTGATTTTTCCATAGCCTGAAATAGCCTTTTTCAAAAGTTTCATAAGTGCGTTGAACTTTGTAATAGGCATATCTATCGCAGAAAGTTGTTTTTCAAATTCTTCGCTAAATAAATCAACCGACTTATTAACGTCAACAATATTTTCCACGCCTGTGCAGGAAATTGCTTTTCTCACCATTTCTTCAACGACGGCGTTCATCATTTCGGCGTCTGGGACATCTGGCTTGGTTTGTTTGTAAATAATAGACCTGATTGCCAAGTAGAATTGCGCCTTATTTATTTCCGCTTCCGTAAGTTCTCCAGTAGGGAACACAATGCCGTAGGCGGCTTTTAATTTGCGCGAAAGCGCCATGAACCGTAATTCCATTTCTTTGGAAGATTGAACGTATTCCGCACCGAGATTAAGACATTGCAATCTTTCAAGTGGCGAACCGACGTAAAATTTCGTAGCATTGAAATTGCAAAGCAAATCGTCTATAAGTTTTAAGTGATTACGGAATATTCCGAGAGTAATGGAAATTTCATCAACGGGGCTTTGCTGCGGTCCGCCGTAGATTTTAATCGCTTCCATCATTTCGTCTTTTATGCCGATATAATCAACGATCAAGCCTTGGTCTTTTCCTTCAAATACACGATTAACGCGCGAAATAGTTTGAATGAGAGTATGCTTCTGCAACGGCTTATCTATATACATAACCGCAAGCGACGGAACATCAAACCCCGTAATCCACATATCAACGACAATGGCGATTTTGAAATTCGAATCGTCATTTTTAAAGTATTCGTCAAGTTTAGAACGATATTCTTTCGTCCCGCAAAGGTTGTATAATTTGTCGTATCCTTTGTCTCTATCGGTTTCGCCACGAGTCGCGACTAAATTAAGTTTTGCAACGTTAGGCAGTTTGTCAAGTTGTTCTTTTGTAAGTTTTCTTTCGTCGTCGCATTTTTTGGCAACAGCCCAATCGGGGCGGACTTTAATAAGTTCTTCATATAAATGATACGCAACTAACCTATCCGCGCATACAATCATTGCTTTTTGGACGATTTGCGGTTTTTCGGAGCACAATTTTTCATAATGATTTATAATATCATTTGCAAGTTTTTTAAGCCTGTCTGGATGTCCCAAAATAGCAGTCATATGACTCATTGCTTTTTGACTTTCTTCTATTTGTTCGGGGTTAGAACCTTGCTCGGCACATTTATTGTAATACTTTTGAATCTCTTTTGCTTGGTCATCCGATAGCACAACACGCGCAAGCCTTGGCTCGTATGCAATACGTACGGTAATCCCGTCGTCGGCAGACTCACGCATAGTATAACTGTCAACAATATCGCCGAATACTGCAATAGATTCGTCAATGGGCGTTCCCGTAAATCCGCAATAAGTTGCATTAGGAAAACTACGGCGCAAATATTCTGCAAATCCGTAAGTCGTAAAAATCCCTTTCTCGGTTTTCTTTAATTTCGCACCGACTCCCGTTTGCGTCCTGTGCGCTTCGTCGGAAATACAAATAATATTGCTACGGTTTGACAATACGCCGATTTCGTCGCAAAACTTTTGAATAGTGGTGATGTAAACGCCACCGCTTTCACGCATACCCAAAGTGTTTTTCAAATCTTGACGAGATTCAATGCTTCTGACGTTAGTATCGCCTAAATACTTTGTTGCTCTAACAAATAACTTTGACGCTTGATCGTCAAGGTCTTCACGATCGGTTATAAGAATAATAGTAGGGTTATGGAAAGCATTGCTGTCACGAAGCATTAGCAGGCGAGATAAAAACATCATAGTGTATGTCTTACCGCAACCGGTTGCACCAAAATAAATGCCGCCTTTCCCGTCGCCGTTAGGCTTTTGATGCATTTTGATGCTTGCGAGCATTTTATTTGCCGCAAAAAATTGCGGGTAACGGCAAATAATCGCTTCTTCTCTATGCTTGTCTTGTTCTTTCCCTTTGTCCGGATAAAAAATAAAATCACGCAAAATAGAAAGCATACGTTCTTTTGCGAAAACGCCTTCAATCATGGTAAATAGTGAACTTATACCGTTTGCAACCGTATTGGTTTCGTTTGCCTTGTTCCAAGAATAATAGAATTGATAAGGTGTAAAAATAGTCCCAAGCCTTGTATTTGCCCCGTCGGATATTACGGAAAACATACAGTATTTCATAAGGGCAGGAATATCCCGATTATAACGCACCGTAATTTGCCTCCACGCATCGTGAACGGTTTTATCCTCTTCTATGGCGGTTTTAAATTCAAAAATACCGACGGGAATACCGTTGATAAAAACAAGCATATCGGGTCGGCGCATCTTTACGTCGGTCGGCACGTTTCCGCTTATTTCTACAACGTATTGATTTACTATTTTGAAATTGTTTTTATTTATATCGTCAAAGTTGATAAAATCAATATGTATGGGGAGTTCTTTCGGGTTTTCTCTTACAAGGTCAAATCCTTGTGTTAAAAGCCAAAACACCTCTCTGTTTCCGTCATATAACGGTATATAAGGAAGATTATCAAGTTTACTTATGACTTTTTTAATTTCCGTTTCAGTTAAAGAAGGGTATGCGGAAACAAGATATTCTCTTAAATCTTCAATAAGTAAAATATCCTTATATTCACGGTGAATATCGTCGCCGTGGACGTGCGTATAACCTTGGCTTGTAAACAGTTCGATTATCGCATTTTCAAGTTCTTCTTCGGTAAACTTACCTCTTTCGAATTTGTAATCCATACGGGTTACTCCTTAAAGTCTATCTATATATCCAACTAAATCTTGGATAAAGTTTTTTAATTGCAGTCTTTGAATTTTATCAAGTTTTGTATTTGTGCTTAATAATGTTTCCACTTTTTGTTTCAGGTCGATAAGAGACTTTTTGTCTTCGCTAAAAAAATCATTTATATTAGAAAATGAATAAACCGTTTGAAAACACCATCGTGTATCTGCTATTTGCGCAGGGGTGCATTTTTCAAGCATTTCAACTAATTTTTCATTGTCGAATTTCCTTGCAAAGATTCTTTTACTTACATAATCATCGCGTTTTTTTATTATTTCATTATAAAATTTTTCAATATTTTCCGTCTTATAATCAAAATCAAAGGCGTCTTTGTTTTTACCTTCTAAAATCGCTAACATTTCATTCATAAATGTATTTAATTCTTGTACTTGTTCATTATCGTCCAAATAAATGCCGCTATGTTCTCTTATGCTTTCGGCATTGTCAGGCGTTGCAAATTGTAAATTTGCAAGCATAATGGCTTTTAACTCATTATAAGCCTTTGAATCGTCAAGAGCGAATTTAATTGCAACAAGATAATTTGCCAATTTTGAATATTCCGAGAAAGGGATTTTTAATTCCTTTAATTGTTTTTTTAGTTTTTTAAGTGCGTCTTTTACTTCTTGTTCCGTTTTTTTGCTAAACGTATATATTATTTCTAAATTATCTTTAATCTCTTTTTCTTTCAAATCTTTTTGCTGCTCATTATTATAAATCATTTCAAAAGCATTTAATTCTGATTTATCTAAACTTTGTGAGCAAATAAAATCGTAACAAAATTTCGGTAAAGGATATTGTGAAGTTCCAAGCCTTGCAGAGCGCAAGTTATCCTTGTCCCATTCCCACTTTAAACTATCATCTTGTTTTTTCCTTAGAATAAACGCTGTATTTGTTAACAGCAAGTACTTTAAATACTCTAAATAGTGTTCTTTATCCTTTTCTAATTGTTCATATAATTCAATGGTTTTTTGACAAGCAATAATAAACGAACGTAAATTATAGCATTTTATGCTTGGATAACCCATAACCTTTTTTTCTATCAAATCTACAATTGTAATATCTTTGTTTGCATTTTTTTCTTTAAGAAAAGCATTGAAATATTTATTATCAAAACCTTTTAATATATTTATGACAGAATCGTCTGCGTATGGCGGAAAATGAAGCGTATCGCTTACCGTTTTTTCTTTTATTGTTTTATATTCATCATAGCTTTTTGAAGAAATAGATATTGCTTTATTATCTTCTTGTTGTTGGTCTTTGTATAGCTTTAACCCCTCAACCTTCCATCTAGTATTATGTTTTTCATATTCTTTTCTTAGGATCTCGTCTTCATTTGCGACTAATAAAACTTTGACGCCGTCTTGCTCGCAAAGATTGTTAACGTAACCCATTACTTCGATAATATCGATTTGTGAACGCTCTAAATCTTCTAATATAATAAGTTTCCCTGTTAAATCAATTGATTCGTATAATTGTTGTAATTTCTCTTCGCTAACACTTAAATCAACGCCGAAAAAACTTGCAAATCCTTTTACAACTGTTCCGCCAACCAACTTGACAGCATTTGCCTTTTCTGAAAGATTACTGATTCTTCTGGCTCTTATTTCCAAATAAACACTTTTACTTATTTCCGATATATCTTTTAAGCCGTATAAAGAAACAAGGACACATTTCTTTTCGTCTTTCGTATCGATTGCAGGCATCAGAGTGTTTTTGATATAATAACTCTTGCCTGTACCCCAAGGTGCAGTGAGCATAATAGCGCTTTGCGTTTTATCGTTTTGCAAATAATTAAGTATGTATTCGTTTAATTCTTTTGTTATCATAAATTGTTCCTTATTGCATAGAAAGCTTTCTCCATTTCGGAAATGGATTGAAATCGTTGTTCTTTATTAGGGTTTGTTCCTTTATGTAAAAATTCTAATATTTTTTCATCTTTTATTTTATCAAAATGGCTTTTCCCGGTTAAAACAAAAACAATAGTTTGTGTTAAAGCATAGATTTCGTGTATTAAATCGTAATTTGAAAAACCATCAATTTTTAATGTTGGATCATTGAAATATCCTTTTATTTCAGAACTATCCGAAGTCAATTCGCTTTCTTTTTCTTTAACTAATCCAAAATCGGCGATTTTAATAATTGAAGTATCGTCATAAGTTTTAATTAAAATATTTTTAGGACAAATATCTCTATGATATAATCCTTTTGAATGTATATATTCAAAAGCCTTGAGAATTTGAGAAATTAAACTATATCTTTTAGCTATGGTTAATTTATCATTGTTTTCAGTAATATATTTTTCTAATGAAAAATCGGCAAGTTCCATAGTATATTGCATTTTTGTTTCATCATAATTATATACTTCTAGAACATATGGCGATTTTAGTTTTTTCATATCGTCAAATTCACGACGAAAACGAATTAATTCTTTTTCACTAAGATCGTTTTTCGCTTTTTTCAATGCAAAGCATTTATCGTAACGTTTATCATAATACTTTGAAACAACAGCATATGATCCGCCGCCAATAGTTTTTAATTTGGCAAATACAGGTTCACAAGGCGAATCAGTTTCAATAAAATCTATTCTTCTAAAATCATAGACAGCACGTCCGGATATATGACTTTTTTCATACAGCTCGTATCCATCAGGAGAAAGCAATTCATTAAATTTCTTTAAGTATTCTTTCCAAGGTGCTTTATCATCTCTTACAGCAGGGTGAAGCATTTCGCACAAAAATTTTAATAGCGGTTCGTCTTCGTTTCCGTTTGTAAGACTGAATCTATCATCGGTAAAAACCCAAAAATTGTCCCAGTCATTATTATTTATGGTGTGTTGCCAAATGTCTCCGCGTGCTGAATCAAACCTTCTATCATTAGATGGCATTTTATCTAAAGGATATAAACGTTGTAACAAAGAAATCTCATCAAGTCGTCCACAATAACACATTTTAATTTCTTCTGTGTCATCGACATCAACCCAGCCATAATCTGCTGTTTCGGTTTGTTTTTTAACGTTAATTATAAAACCATCTTTTATAATATCAACTATATCTCTTCTTGTTACTTCAGTAATATATTTCATTTTTTCCTTCTTCGAGTGAACCTTTGATTAAAATCGGGCAAAGGGATTTGATGCGGGATTTTAATTTTTCGTTTATTTCTTTGCGCTTTATGTAAACTTTATAAATA
>CADBUU010000015.1 GCA_902797945.1 uncultured Eubacteriales bacterium
AATTGAAAATGAGTCCGGCTGAATACCGAACTCAATCTCAAATAATTTAATTAAAAAATTTTGTCCAAACTTTGGGGTTCACTTCATAAAGGAAAAAGTCGGATTTTTATCAATCAAGTTCGCTGAAGCCCTTTCCTCTAACTTCAACGGATTCATTTATTATAATAAACGCATTTTCGTCTACGCTCTTTACAAGCTGTTTAAGTTGAGAAAGTTGACGGTCTTTTACGCAAGTTAAAATGACGTTATGTTGTTTTTTCGTATACATCCCCTCGCCTTCGAGCATGGTAATCCCCCTCGGACTTTTGGAAATGAGGACGTCTGATATCTCTTCGCCCTTGTCGCTTATAATGATGCAAAGTTTAGACTTCTCTATGCCGACTACGATAAGTTCGGACACCTTCATACTGACAAAAACAACGATAAGCGCATATAACATATTGTCGGGGTTTTTTGTAAATACCGCGCCCAAAATAACTATTATTCCGTCTAAAACGCTTACGCATAGCGGAATACTCGGAATTTTGAGAAATTTAGCTATTATTCTACCGAGAAGTTCGGTTCCCCCGCTCGAAAATTCGTATTTGACGTAAAGCCCGAGCCCTACGCCCTGACACAATCCGCCGTAAAGTGAAGATAG
The DNA here is from genome assembly GCA_902797945.1 of uncultured Eubacteriales bacterium. Classification (GTDB taxonomy): domain Bacteria; phylum Bacillota; class Clostridia; order Christensenellales; family Borkfalkiaceae; genus UBA10281. Next base: position 641 of record CADBUU010000015.1, read on the forward strand.
TATTTTATTGTCGGTTATCGGGGGAATCAAAGACATAAGGTCGGTTATTCCGCCGAGACAAGCAATAGTAATAAGACATTTTATAATAAACTTCCAACCGCAAGTTTTAAGCCCCAACAACAGTATCGGAACGTTCATGGCAATTATCGCAACGCCGATAGGAATGTTTTCGTTTAAAATATGCAATAATACCGCAAGTCCCGAAATTCCGCCTGCAACTATTGAGTTCGGAGCGAGAAATAATACCGTTCCGAAAGAATAGAATACGCAAGCGAGAAGCATAAACACATATCCCTTTATTTCGTTTAATACATTGATTTTTTTCATAAGTCGTTTTTAGCGCTGCCCCTGAATGGGGCAGCGCATTATTTTTTATCTGTCTTCTCGGAAATAAGTTAGCCCAAGTCCTGCAGGAGGTTGAGCGTTTTTACTATCAAATACGCTTGTGAATATCAAAACTATTACCGTGATAAGATATGGGAAAATTTTAAATATTTTCATAGTTGCAAGGTCTATACCTTTGATTGCATTAGGCGCTATGTAGAAAATTCCGAATAAAATTGAACCTAAAATCGCAAAATTCGGCTTCCATACCGCAAATATTACGAGAGCTATCGCAAGCCAACCGTATGCGAGAAGAGTGCTTGCATTTTCCCAAGAACCATTATTACTGTCCATTACGTAGAACAATCCGCCGACACCGACTATTGCGCTGCCAACTAAAATAGCAACATACTTATAAGCCGTAACGTTTATTCCGGCCGCATCTGCCGTAGCTGGGTTTTCACCTACTGCACATAAGTTCAAACCAATTCTTGTCTTTTTTAGTGTAAACCACATTAAAATCGCCAAAACAATTGCAAAATAAACTAAAAACCCATGAGATAAGAATATCTGTCCAAACCAACCGAGATTTCCCGCAAACGGCAACGATGCCTTAAACTTTAGTTTTGCAATGGCAAATTCTGTTCCTTCATTACTTTTTACCATGCTCATAACATACTCAGCAAAACCCGAGCCAAAAGTAGTTATCGCAAGCCCCGTAACATTTTGATTACATCTCAAACTTACAGTTAAAAACGCATAAATCAATCCGCCTATGCAGGCAAATAACGCTGCTAAAATTATCGATATAAAAAGAAGTAAAAACCAACTCGGTTCAGCATTATTTGAAAGCGTACCCATATAGACCGAAACTCCGTAACAACCGCCTGCCGCACCCATACACATTATACCGGGGATACCGAGGTTTAAATGCCCGGATTTTTCCGTAAGTATTTCGCCCAAACAACCGTAAAGAAAGACAATTCCAACGCCGATAGCGGTTACAATATGAACTATATAATCACCCATTATTTGTTACCTCCGTCAGAATTTTTCGCTTTATTTTTTGATTTTAAATTAATGTGAATTTTATATGAAATAAAGAATTCGCAAGCGATAACGAAGAAATATATAAGTCCGATCATAATATTGGAAACAGCATCGCTGGTAATTCCGAATTTCTTTTGAACTCTGCCCATACCTTTGGTAAGAAACTGAATACCTAAAGCCGACAGTACCATAATGATAGGATTGAATTTGGCAAGCCAAGCGACCATAATACCGGTAAATCCCATATTTTGAGCGGTAGTCGCAGACATCGTATGGTCGATTGCTCCTGCGAGCAAAAGTCCGACAAGTCCGCACATTGCACCGGATAAAACCAAAGTTCTTATCACTACTTTTTTTACGTTTATTCCTATATATTTAGCCGTGTTCTGACTTTCACCGACAACGGATATTTCATAGCCGTGTTTACTGAATTTTAAATATATCGCCAAAAAAACAGTTATTATTGCGGCAACGATAATAGTAAGCAAAAACGGATTTCCGATAGTCGGCAAATTACCCATAGGCATTGGCTCTATTGTGTCAGACGCACCTGTTTTCCAAATATATACGAAATATAACACAAGCGCTTCCGCAATGTAGTTCATCATAAGTGTAAAGAGCGATTCGTTTGTGTTAAAAAACGCCTTAAAAATTGCGGGAATTACAGCCCATATTGCCCCAGCTATCACACTTGCAAGAAGCATTATAACCCACACTATACCATCAGGAAGTTCTCCACCCAAGAATTTCATAACGGCAACGGTCGCCAATGCTCCAACAAGAACTTGTCCGTTACCGCCGAGATTCCAGAATTTCATTTTAAATGCTGGAATCAACGCAAGTCCTACGACAAGTAAAAGCGCCGTATCTTGCAAAAGTATCCAAAATCTTCTTTCCGTACCGAAATTTCCTTCGATAATCGTTGCAAATACCGCAAACGGATTTATTCCGAACATAATAGAACAAATAATTGCAATAATCAACAACCCCAGAACAATAGCCCCTACTCTTATGAGTAAAGATTTCCAAAGTGGAATATCGGTTCTTTTGGTAATATGAAACAGAGGTTCTCTTTGTTGTGTTTTATTCGAATTAGTCATTTGTTTCAACCTCCTTGCTATGTTTTGTCATTAGTAAACCGACCTCTTCCTTGTTTGCCGTCCTTCCGTCTAAAACACCGGTTATCTGACCACCGGAAATAACTATTATCCTATCGCATAGAGAGAGCAATACGTCAAGGTCTTCGCCGACAAAAATAACAGCCGCTCCATTTTCTTTTTGTTTAGTCAAAAGATTATAAATCGCATAAGAAGAGTTGATATCAAGCCCTCTGACCGGATACGCCGCCATTAAAACTTTCGGCGCATAGGAAATTTCCCTTCCTACCAATACTTTTTGAACATTACCACCCGAAAGCCTACGAATGGGAGTATGGGAACTCGGTGTTACAACTTGAAGTTCGGAAATAATTTTATCCGCCAAATCGCTCGGTTTTTTTCTATCTACGAAAATAGGATTTCCTTTTCTGTAAGAACGAAGCATCATATTGTCGACTATATCCATATTGCCGACGAGCCCCATCCCAAGTCTGTCTTCGGGAACAAAGGAAAGTCTTACGCCCAATTCTCTGATTTGAAGAGGAGTTTTATTCCTTAAATCCATTATCTCATCTTCGTTGAATATTATCTTTTCTTCGTCAATTAAACGTTTTATTTGTTTATCAGATATTCCGCTAAGATTTACGGGCGAGCCGTCCGGATAATGAAAACAACCCTTTACCGCAAGTTCTTTTACCTGTTTAAGTGTTTTATGAAACAACGTAACGGGTTTATCTTTCTTTGGATTATGGAAAATAATATCTCCGCCATCCGGTTTAATAAGTCCAGCGATAGTTTCCAAAAGTTCTTTTTGTCCGCTTCCGGAAATACCAGCAACGCCGAGAATTTCGCCGCTTCTTGCTGTAAATGAAACATCATCGAGGACCAATACTCCTTCGCGATTTTTATACGTAATATTCTTGATAATCAATCTGTCTTCGGAATTTTTAGGCTCAGACCTATCGATATTCAATTCTATCTTTTGTCCGACCATCATTTCGGTCAAAGCTTTTTCGCTTGTTCTGGAAGTCTCTACCGTGCCGACGTATTCTCCCTTACGAAGTATGGCTACTCTATCCGATATTTCCATTACTTCATTGAGTTTATGAGTTATGATTATTATAGTCTTACCATCACGACGCATATTGCGGAGAATAACGAATAGTTTTTCAATTTCCTGCGGCGTTAAAACGGCGGTAGGCTCGTCGAGAACAAGAATGTCCGCTCCCCTGTATAGAACTTTTATAATTTCAACCGTTTGTTTTTCGGAAACGGACATCTCGTGTATTTTTTTATTTGGATCTATAATAAAACCGTATTTTTTGGCAATTTCGCCAATACGGGCGCTTGCTTTTTTAATGTTATATTTTTCATCTTTTATTCCGAGCACAATATTTTGAGCCGCAGAAAAAACATCCACCAACTTAAAATGTTGATGTATCATTCCGATTTTGTATCTAAAAGCGTCGTGCGGCGACGTTATTACCGCCTCTTCGCCATTGATAAATATCTTACCCTTGTCCGGGTAATAAATCCCGGCGAGCATATTCATAAGAGTTGTCTTACCGCTGCCGTTTTCGCCTAAAAGTGATAATATCTCACCTTTATAAATATCAAAAGTTACATCCTTATTTGCAACGACCTTAGAGCCGAAAGCCTTTGTTATTCCGTCGAATCTGACTGCTATTTCATTATTCACGCTAAATCCTCCGTCGTTATAAAAAGTCAACTATGACAGACGGAATTTCCGCCTGTCATAGTCTTGGTTATGCTAAATACACATTCAGATAATCTTAGTACAATTGGTTGAGAAGAGTAATTCCGTCTATTCTTAAATCAAAGTAAGGAGCGGAACGGAATTCAGACTCGGCAAAGTATTTAATACCGGTTTTTTCATCAACTTTAATAACTTCGGTATCGGGTTCGTAAGTACTTTGGTTCTTATCGTCTTTAAGGTCGTCAACGTCAGCTAAATAAGAATCGAGATGAACACCTTTAACAGTAAATGTTGAAACGTCGAATACGAACAATTCCTTATTGCGAAGTTTAGCGGCAGCAGTATCAATAAGAGCCTGAGTTCCGGTAGTCGGAGCTGTTTTGCCCAACTCGGTCAAACAAACAGAACCATCGGTATAAGTGGTTCCGAGCGAACCGGTATAATCATAACCAACGGTAACGTTGTTTAAGTATGCGTCAATACAGGATTCAAAATAAGGCTGCCAGTTAATTCTCGAAGAGATAACGAAAGTATTAGGACATCTTGATTCAGTAGACCCGTTGTAGGAGACATTGGGGATACCAGCTTTTTCGCAAGCGTTCGGAGCACCCCAAGAGTCAGCGTGTTGAGATATAAGCGCAGCGCCGTTTGAAATGAGTGTATTTGCAGCCGTCTCTTCACCTTTTTCGTCATACCAAGAACCGGTAAATTGAACCTGCATAGAAACTGATTTGTCTTCGACAAGCTCTTCGAAAGTATTTCTTACTCCGAGGAACCAAGAGGTGTAACCCGAAATAACTTCTGCGTAAGTGAATGCACCAACGTATCCGACTTTAACGTTTCCGTCATCGTCAAAGTTTACAGGTTTAAGTTCTTTATTTTTATACATCGCCGCAAGTTTAGCCCCTGCCGCAACACCTGCAATATATCTACCCTCATATATAGAAGCAAAGGCGTTATGATAGTTTGCAAGTTTAACGGTGTGCGCCTGAGTTCCGGTAGCGTGGAAAAATTGAACATTCGTAAATTGTCTTGCTGCCTGAATCATATAAGATTCGTGACCGAAAGAATCCGCAAATACGAGTTTAACGTCGTCGTCAGCCATATCAGCGGCTTCGTCATAACATTTCTGACCTTCGGGAATACCGGTCTTAATAACCGCTGTTACGCCCTTAGCATTACAAGCCGCATTGAACGCGTCAATGAAGTTCTTATCATAAGTAGAGTTTTCGTCGTGAAGACAGATAAGACCGACTTTAACGGATTTATTTCCGTTGTCCGAAGAATCGGATGTGTTTCCGCAAGCCGCAAATACGCCAATTGCAAGCGTAAGCGTGAGCAATAAGGTTAAAAGTTTCTTCATAAGATTTCTCCTTTGCCTTTTAGGCATTTTGATATATGTAAAAAATTTACATCGAAATTAAAAAAGTCCAAGGGCAGATTACTGTTCTCGGAACTTAACGGAGTCGTCCGTCATCTCGTCTATTATGGCGAGAGACTCTACTCTGACTCCCTCTTTTCTTAAATTATCGCCTCCGTGTTGGAAGCCTTTTTCTATGGCGACCGCGCAACCCGCAACTTCAGCGCCCGCTTGTCCTATTATTGATATAAGCCCTTTCAAAGCGTTTCCGTTAGCGAGAAAATCGTCGACAACGAGAACTTTATCTTCTGCCGACAAAAATTCCTTGCTGACTACCACGTTATAGGTAGTTCCGTGCGTAAAACTTTCCACTTCCGCAGAATATACGTCGCTCTGTAAATTCTTAGTCTTTCCCTTTTTTGCGTAGACTACAGGAACGTCCATAAAATATGCGGCGCATACGGCTATGGCTATGCCAGACGCTTCGATAGTGAGAATTTTATTTACGCCCGTAGGATATAAGCGCGCTATTTCTTTACCCATTTCCATCATAAACTTTACGTCTATGCGGTGGTTTAAAAAGCCGCTTACTTTTACGATATTTCCGGGAAAAATCTTCCCTTCTTCGATTATCTTACGTTCGAGCGCTTTCATAATTCTCCAAAAAAAATCATTTTTCGAAATATAAAATTAAAAACAAAAAAACAGGCCTATAATATAACCTGTCTGCCGATTTTCAAGAAATACGAAAAATCCTGAATACTTGTCAATAGTCGCAACTTATTCGGCGTGCGGTAGAAACGTTTGAGCCATCATATTCAAACCTATATCGGCAATCCGTATTTAATTTACACCGAAAGTATACACTATAAAAAAATCTTTGTCAAACGTTTTCACGCCACTTTTTAAATTTTTATTTTTTATTTTTTCATTTTCATCATTTATCTTTTTCGTTTGACAATCTCACGATAAAATGTTAATATTTAGCAAATGATTGCAATTATTGCGGAAAAACCCAGTCTTGCCCGTAATATAGTGGCGGGAATAGGGAAAATGAATAAAAAGAACGGATATTTCGAAAATTCCGAGTATATTGTAACTTGGGCTTTCGGACACCTTTTTTCTTTGTGCGACGTCGAGGACTACTTAGGCGAAAAAAAAGAAAAAAAATGGACCATGGAAGGGCTTCCCTGTTTCCCGCAAAAATTTAAGTTTAAACTCAAAGATGACAAAAACGGCGAAGACGGAGTAACAAAACAATATAATATTATTAAGCAAATTTTAAACAGAAACGACGTAGACTGTATCGTTAACGCCGGAGACTCGGACAGAGAGGGGGAAATAATCGTAAGGCTTTGCGTTTATAACGCCTTAAAAGATAAAAAGCCTTTTAAAAGATTATGGCTCCCCGACCAAACTCCGCAGACGGTCAAAACCGCCCTCGGCGAAATGAAAGACGAGAGCGAATACGAAGGTCTTTCGGACGAGGGGTTCGCAAGGACGTATATCGACTGGCTTTACGGCGTAAATCTGACTCGTTACGCAACCTTAAAAACAGGCTCGCTTTTAAGAGTGGGAAGAGTTATAGTTCCTATCGTAAAAGCAATATACGACAGAGACGTCGAAATCGAAAAGTTCAAACCCGAAATCTACTACGCTCTTATTTCAAAAACTAAAATAAACGGCGAAGAGATCGAACTTTGTTCCAAATACAAATTTTCGGAAAACGAAAAGAGAAAAGCCGAAATCTGTTGTCAGAGAATGAATCTTCTTAAAGCCGTGGTTACGGACAAAAAATCTAAAAAGGAAAAAATATTCGCAGGCAAACTCTACTCGCTTTCAAAATTACAAAATTATTTAGGCAAAAAGTTTAAAATGCCTATGGAAAAAAGCCTTGCGATAACGCAGGCTCTATACGAAAAAGGTTACGTCAGTTACCCCAGAACCAACTCGGAATATTTAGCCACAAACGAAAAAGACAAAATAAAAAAAATCATCTCGGACGTAAATAAACTCGGCTATCCGGTAACTTTTAAGGACGGAAAAAACATTTTCGACGATTCGAAGATAGAATCCCACTCGGCGCTTACCGTAACGTATAAAATACCCGATAAAAATGCTCTATCTTCCGATGAAAAAATAGTTTATACGGCTATTTTAAGAAGATTCGTCGCTGTTTTTTGCTCGGAAGATTGCTTGGCGGAAAAGACGGAAATAACGATAAGTCTCGGAGGAAAAGAGGACTACGTCCTAAAAGGAACGTCGATAATTTCTCCGGGGTGGACGAAATACGACGGTCTTGAAAAAAAGGACAAACTTCTCCCTCCTTTAAACGTCGGGGATAAAGTTCCCGTCGATTTTCACGCCGAAGAAAAACAGACCACCCCTCCGAAACACTATACGATAGAAACGCTGAACAACTATCTTAAAAACCCGTTTAAAGAAGATACGGCGGATAGCGAAAACGACGACGAGGACTATAAGGCAATGCTAAAAGGCCTCGAACTCGGCACAGAGGCCACGAGAACGGGCATTATAGAAAATGCGCGTAAAAACGGATATATTTCCCTAAAAAAAGACGTATATCACATCGAAAATACGGGCAGATTTTTAATCGAGCAACTGTCGGATATGAATATTTCGATGGATAAATACAAGACGAGCGAACTCGGGCAAGCGTTAAAAAAAGTTTACAGAAGAGAAATTACCGTAGACGACAGCGTTGAAATGGCAAAAAAAGAAATAAAAGAAGTTTTCGATTTATCCTCTTCTTCCGCAACCGGCTTTTTCGGAGACGAAGTATGCGTCTGCCCCAAATGCGGAAGCAAAGTAACGAGAAACAGATACGCTTACGCTTGCCAAAATAAAGAGAATTGTGATTTTAAGGTGAATTTTCGCATTTTAAACAAGACAATTACAATTTACGACCTCCTTAAATTAGTCAACGACGGTAAAACCGAAATTTTTGATTTCGTTTCGAAATCGGGGAAAAATTTTAAAGCCCGACTAAAATTAGACGATGACAAAAAAATAGTATTTGAATTTTAAAAAGACCGCATGAAGTGAACCCCAAAGTTTGGACAAAATTTTTTAATTAAATTATTTGAGATTGAGTTCGGTATTCAGCCGGACTCATTTTCAATT
>CADBUU010000016.1 GCA_902797945.1 uncultured Eubacteriales bacterium
CATATTATAGTCGCCTTCTATTGAATGCTTTAAACAACTTGCCGCTACCGCAAACTCTATCGCCTTTTGCGGTTCGTAATCGTTTATCAGACTATATATCAGTCCTCCGCCGAAACTGTCGCCTCCGCCTACTCTGTCAACGATACGCATTGCGTATTTCTTTGAAAAATACGCCTCGCCACCAGTATAAAGCATTCCCGACCAATTATTGTCGCTTGCGGATAAACTCTCTCTTAACGTTATCGCAACGCCTTTAAAACCGAATTTGTCAGTCAATTTCTTCGCTACCGAAATATATCCTTCTCTGTTTAATTTGCCCGTATTTATATCAGTGCCGTCCGCCTCTATTCCGAACACGTCTTTGGCGTCCTCTTCGTTCGCTATGCAATAGTCTATATATTTGCATAGTTCGCTCATTACTTCTCCCGCCTTTTCTTTACTCCAAAGTTTTTTGCGGAAGTTTAAATCGCAGGATATTGTTATATTTCTCTTCTTCGCTTCCTGACAAGCCTTTAAACATATTTTCGCCGTGTTATCCGAAAGAGCGGGCGTTATTCCCGTAAAGTGAAACCACTCCACACCTTTGAATATTCTGTTCCAATTGAAATCCGAAAGCTTTGCCTCCGCTATCGCCGAATGCGCCCTATCGTATATTACCTTACTCGGCCTTTGGCTTGCGCCTTTTTCGCAATAATATATTCCTACCCTTTCGCCGCCTCGGACTATTTCGCTCGTATCTACGCCGTATTTCCTTAAACTGTTTATCGCCGCCTGCCCTATTTCGTGTTCGGGCAACTTCGTTACGAATGCCGTTTCCACCCCGTAATTTGCAAGGCTTACCGCTACGTTTGCTTCCGCTCCGCCGAATAACGCCTCGTATTTTTCACTTTGAACAAACCTTAAATAATTTTCGGGAGCAAGCCTTAACATTATCTCCCCGAACGTCACTACTTTCTTCATTTGCTAAGCGCCTCCTTTACAAAACTGCTTCCGCCGACTGCGTATATCTTTTCCCATGCGAGATATTCGTCTATATTAGAACTATCTATTCCACCCGTCGGTATAAATTTTATCTGAGGAAATGGCGCTGCTAACGCTTTCATCGCCTTTAATCCGCCGTAGACGTTCGCCGGGAAAAACTTGACTACCGTTATTCCGAGTTCCAACGCTTTCATTATCTCCGTCGGCGTTACGCAACCCGGAAAATAATCAAGTCCTTTCTCTTTACATATTGTAGCCACTTCTTCCGACAGCCCCGGAGATACGATAAACTTCGCTCCGGCGGCTATCGCCTTTTGGCACTGCTCACCGTTTATTACCGTTCCGGCGCCTATGTTCATATCCGGAAACTCTTTTACCGCAAGGCGTATCGCCTCTTCCGCGCATTCCGTCCGAAAACATATCTCGGCGTTATTTATTCCGTTGTTTTTTAGCGCGGTTAATACTTTTGTTCTTTCTTCTACGTTCTTTAACGTAACAACCGGTATTATTTTATCCATTTTATTACACTCCAAAATATTTTATTGCATTATTATAACAAATATCTTTTATGACCTTTCCAACAAGTTCCAAGTCTGCAGTCATTTCGCCGTTTTCGATAAGTTCTCCCAAATACGAACAGAGTATTCTTCTGAAATAGTGATGACGAGGATATGACAAAAACGACCTGCTGTCTGTCAGCATACCTATAAACGCTCCGATATGCCCCGTTGCCGTAAGATCTTCCAGATGCTTATACATACCGACTTTATTGTCTAAAAACCACCAAGCCGGACCGTATTGTAATTTGCCTTTCGCTTCTCCGCTTTGGAAACACCCGATTAAAGTCATTATCTCTGTATTCATTTTCGGGTTAAGGTTGAATACTATCGTTTTAGGCAAAGCGTTTTCGCTACTTAGTCTGTCGAAAAGCCTACTCATATACTTAATACTGTTATCTTCCGCTATACTATCGTAGCCGGTGTCAAGCCCCAATTTTTCAAGCATTACCGCGTTGTTGTTACGCATTGCGCCGACGTGAAGTTCGGTAGCGATATCGTATTCTGCGTATAATTTAAACAGGAAATACGTTAAATAGCCTTTAAAAATCTCGCTTTCCGTTTCGCTTACGCTTTCGCCTTTTCTGCGTTTAATAAACACCTTTTCGGCATCCGCTTTTTCTGTAATGGGATAAACCGCTTGAAGCGCCACGTCTGCCGCCACGCATCCGACTTTTATAAACTCTTTCAGTCTTTCCTCTATCTTATTTTCAAGTTCTGAAAGAGTTTTTACGTCGCCGAGTTTATCCACGAATTCGTTATACTTTTCGGCTTCGATATTCATAATCTTATCCGCCCTGAAAGCGGGTATAACCTTGAATTTATAATCCTTTTTCGCAATCTCGGAAAAAGTAGTTAAATCGTCGAATATCTCGTTCGTGGTAAAAACGTGCGTTACATTGGATTTTTCAATTAAAGATTGCGGGGTTATGTTATTTATCCTTATATATTCATTGCAGTGCTCCCAGATTTGTTCGGCGTTTTCTTCGTTGATCTCTAACTCGCAGTTGAAAAACTCTTTAAGTTCCGTTTGCGACCAGTGATATAATGGATTTCCGAATGCCGTGCCTAAAACCTTACAATAAGTAATGAATTTTTCCTTATTGCTTTTATTCCCCGTAATAAACTCTTCGTCTATACCGTAATTTCGCATTAAACGCCATTTGTAATGGTCTCCCGAAAGCCATATCTCAAAAATATCGTTGAATTTTTTGTTTTCGAGTATCTGTTTTTCGGGTAAATGACAATGATAGTCGATTATCGGCATATCCTTGGCGTAATTAAAATACAATTTTTCCGCCGTTTTATTCTTTAACATAAAATTTCTTTTTATATAACTCATAACGTTACCCCCGTTTTATAAAAAGCAATTTCTCTTATATCTTCGCTCTTACATTTATACTTGCCGTTTATCGCCGAAACAAGCATATCGTATAGAGATTTATCGTCCATCGAATAGGCGTTGAAATCTATCCAGTTATCCTTGTATTGCGATATTCTATCATTCGACGCTATTTTCATTGTCGGAACAAAGGTTGAAAAAGGAGTTCCTCTTCCCGTCGTGAATAATACGATCTGACAGCCACTTGCCGCAAGCGCAGTCGCCGCGATGAGGTCATTGCCGGGTGCGTTTAACGCCGACACTCCTTGCTCCTTTACAAGTTCGCCGTAGTCTAAAACGTCGACTATCTCGGTATTTCCCGCCTTTTTTATACAACCGAGAGATTTTTCTTCAAGCGTCGTTATCCCGCCCTTTTTATTGCCCGGACTTGGATTTTCATACACGGGAAAACCTTGACTTAGATAATAATCCTTGAAGTCCTCTATCATCTTCTTATATCTTTCAAAGACTTCTTTGCTACGGCATTTGTTCATAAGGAGTTGCTCCGCGCCGAACATTTCCGGAACTTCGGTTAGTATTGCGCTACCGCCGAGCGAAACTATTCTGTCCGTAATTTTTCCGACGAGAGGATTTGCCGTAAGCCCCGAATATCCGTCGCTCCCTCCACATTTTAAGCCTATGCAAAGTTCTTGTATATCTACCGTTTCTCGCTTTAAGTCTTTTGCTTTATCCGCAAAGTCTTTTATTATATCAAGTCCGTACTCTGTTTCGTCTTTTACGTCCTGACAGTTGAAATACGCGATATTATCCCTGTTATACGGTTTTAAATACTCTTTTATGCCAGCTAAAGAATTGTTTTCGCAACCAAGCCCGACGAACAAAACGAAACTCGCATTCGGATTGAGGGCGACCGAGCATAACAGTTTTTTTATGTTTTCGTTATCCTGACCTAATTGACTGCAACCGAACTGATGTGTAAGCGCGAATATTCCGTCAATACTTCCGCTTATAAATTTCTGCGAGAGTTTTTCAAGGCGCCTACAGACGTTGTTTACGCAGCCGACCGTGGGAATTATATATATCTCGTTTCTTATCCCCGCTCTGCCGTTCTTTCTTTTATAACCTTGAAAGGTTGCGCTCGCCTTTTCGATTTTTGGAAAAGATGGCTCGTAAACGTAGTGCGCTTTTTCGTCTAAATGCGACTGAACGTTATGAGTATGCACCCATTCGCCTTTAACGACGTCTTGCGTTGCTCTGCCGATTATTTCGCCGTATTTGACTATATATTCGCCTTTCTTTATGTTTTTTAAAGCAAACTTATGCCCTGCCGGTATCTTGCCGTCACCGACGAGATTCACCCCGACGTTGTCCTTTTCGCTTATTATGACTTCTTTCATTTTAATAATTGATAATTTCCGCTTCTTATAGCCTTGACGTTTTTCTTGACTTCAGCCGCAAAACCGTCGTATTTCGTGAGGTCCTCGCCCCAGACTTTTTCGTCTTTCATAAATTCTATGACGCAGCCGCCACCCGCAAAGTATTCGAGATATGTAAAATCGTCTTTAAGTTCGATTTTCCTCGATGGAAGTTGAATGTAAAATTTACCGTCGTTTTCCTTGATAATCGACTTATAGGTCGCCATAAGATAAGAAAATCCCAGCGTAAGATTTTCGGGTATTTTCCCGTGTTTTTCATAGTAATCTTTAAAACTCGGTAAATCCCTCGCTCGCCACTTGCTTATACTGTTTAATGCGATACTCGTAAGTTGATGATTGAGATAAGGATTTAAAAAACGCTCTATTACGCTGTCAGAAAATTCGGTCGTCGCCTTAATATCGTCGGAGACAAAAGGTATTATCTCGTCTTTTAAAGTGGCGTTCACGAATTTAAGCAGCGTTTCGTCTTTCATACAGTCGTAAACAGTTTCTTTCCCATACCAAAGTCCTACGGGAACCAAATTAGTATGGCTTCCGTTTAGAACTCTTACCTTTCTCTTTTTATAGTATTTGATATTTTTAGTAAGAACGACGTCGATACCGTGCCGACCATCTTTTATGTATTTGCCTATTTCGCCTTTGTCCTCTACCGCCCAAAGTCCGAACGGCTCGCCGATGGACATAAGTTCGTCATCTTCGCCTATTATCTCCGTCAAGTGCTTTTTCGTAACTTCGTCTTTCGGATAACCGGAAACTATTCTGTCCACGAGCGTATTGCAGAAATAATTTTCATTTTCTATCCACGCTTTAAACTCTTTCGGCAAATTCCAGAGTTCAATATACTTAACGACGCATTTATAGAGTTCGTCGGCGTTGTTGTCTATAAGTTCTACGGGCATCATATACAGTCCGTCAAGTCCGGCATTAAACCGCTCGAATAAAAACTTCGTCAGTTTTGCCGGATAAGTTATTCCGTCGAAAGCATTTATATCGTCCTTTTCGTTAAAGCAAATGCCAGCCTCGGTCGTGTTCGATACGAGTATTTTTAATTCCTTGTCGGTTGCAAGCGATATATACTTTTCATATTCGGAAAACGGGTCTATGACGTCTTTTAAACACTTTATATAGTAAACGTCCTCTGCGGCTTTTCCGTCTTTCATACCCCTTAATATTATATGGTATTTGTTCACTTGCTTTTTAAATTTATCTAAATTACCGTTATTTATAGGCTTTATAACGTATACGCCGTAATCGCAGCCCTCGCCGTTCAGCGTTTCAAAATAGTGATCGGCAAAAGTCCTTAAAAAATTTCCTTCTCCAAATTGTAAAACCTTAATCATATTTTATCTCCGTAAATTTTCCACTTTATCTAAAACGAAATCTTCCCTTTCATCGGTTAAAAACGTTTCGACTTTTACATTGCAACATACGAGAACATCTCCAAACATACAAAAAAGCTTGTGACAGATATATTATATCTCTTTTAACAAGAAAAGTCAACACCATAAAGCAACGAAAAGATTAGCGCAATAAAAAGACCAAGCCGCTTGACAAAGCGATTTGGTCTTTTACAATGACTTTAATAATCTTATTCAGAATCTGTCTTTATTTTGGTATTTAACGTTTGAACTTCAAATTCATATTGCTCTTTGGTCAATAAGTTTCTGTCGTAAAAAATTTTCAACGTCTCTAACTGCTTTTTAACAAGAAAGCATTGTCGTATCTATTTGTCTCGAATTTTTCTTTTTTAGTATCCATAAGTCGTTTCGGCTAATTAAATTTACTGCTAAAGTATACATCTTGACGAAAACAAAGTCAACTTAAAGGAATAATGTTAATTAAAAAAAATTAAACTTAAATTATTTTTAATTTTTTAACTCATTTTATGAATCATATTATTTAAGTTGTGGGTTCAACTCCCGTTTTTAAAAAAAACACCGAAAAAATAGCACCAAAATAGAAACCTATTTTTCGCAAAATTGACAAGCAAAAACTCCTGTAAAAACAGGAGTTTTTGCGCACGATAGCAGTTTCGTATCGTGTAGA
>CADBUU010000017.1 GCA_902797945.1 uncultured Eubacteriales bacterium
CGTTCGCGTTACCGTTTGTTCCCGTTTTCGATTGAACGGCGAAATCAAGTGATTTAAGTTTTTTCGTCGTTCCCGTTTCCGAAGTTAATTTTAAAGCGTCGTTGATAATATATGAGGTTGAAGAAGAAAAAACCTTGATTTTATTTGTTTTTTTAGAGTATATAATTTTACCTTTTTCATCGGTTATTTTATCTATCAGGCTTGCTTTGCTGTAATATCCGTCTGTTGAAAAAGGTAAGTAGGCGCTCGCTATTTCTCTTAACGTAAGTCCGCCGTTAATATTGCCTAAGGCGATAGAGCCGTCACGGTTACTGATACCGATATTCATTTTTTTTGCGTAATTTATAGCTTTATCTATTCCAAGGGAGTTTAGTATTTTTACAGATGGGATATTAAGACTTTTGCTGAGACAATCTCTGACGCTCGTTAAGCCGTAATATTCATCGGAACTGTTGCGTGGTTTGTATCCGTTAAAATCAGTTGGTTCGTCGTTTATTTTAGTCGCTTCCGTAACTATTTTTTCCTCTAACGCAGGGGCGTAAATAAGCCATGGTTTAACGGTTGACGCAGGTGTTCTCTTTATTTCGCCTACGGTGCTTTTATATGCTTTGACGGTAGAGTCTTTGTTGTCTATTATAATTTCCGAAAAATCAACGTTGATTCCGTATTCGTCGGGTGTTGGCAGTTCAGTGGTGTCGAGGTTATTTAACGAGCAATAAACGTTAATATTTTTCAGTTGATTTTCCGGTATTCCGAGAAGTAAAGAGGTTTCTTTTAAAATATCCTTTCTTAAAATCGAGTTATGGTTGTAATTATTTGTATTATTTAAGTAAATATCATTATTTTTTAATTGTTTTACGATAGATTGACTTAAATAATTTTCCTTTGCCATTTCATCTAAAACGAGGTCTCTTCGCTTTTTTGCCGCCGAAAGATTTATATACGGATCGTAATAGGACGGCGCTTTTACTATTGCGGCGAGAAGGGCAGATTCGTCTTCCGTTAAATCTTTCGGATTTTTCCCGAAATAAATTTTAGCCGCTTTTTTTATCCCGTATGCTCCCTCTCCGAAATATACGGTGTTTAGATATTTTTCGAGTATTTCTTCTTTTGTTAGTTTATTTTCGAGTAAAAGGGTAAGTTTTAATTCTTTCAGCTTTCGCTCTATCGTCTTTTCGTTTGAAAGATATAGGTTTTTGACGAGTTGTTGGCTTATCGTTGAACCTCCTTCTTTTGCGCTAAGTGACGTCAAATCGTTTTTCAATGCTCTTAAAATACTTTTCAGGTCTATGCCGTTATGTTGAAAAAAACGTTTGTCCTCGATTGCTATAAATGCGTTTTGAAGGTGTTTCGGCGTGTCTTTTAAAGATATTCTTCCTTCTTCGTCGTCTAAAAGCGGGCTTCCGTCCGAATAAAATAAGTTAATTGAGATTAAATTGTCCGTTAATTTTTCTTCGTCTAAATATGCGTCTTTCGTTACCGATATAAACCATACCGTAAGTCCGATCAGGGCGATAAGAATTATTCCCGCTATATATAGAATTATCTTTAAGCTTTTTTTCATCTTTTTTATTATGAGAATAAATTTTATTTTTATCCTTAAGCATAAATTTAGTTGAAAAAAAAGTCGTTTTTTGATATAATTATTTTATTATGGGAAAGAAGTATTTGATTTGCACCTACGGTTGCCAGATGAACGTTCACGAATCCGAAAAAATAGCCGGTTCGCTTTCGGGAATGGGATATGAAGAGACGACAGAAGTCGAAGAGGCCGACGTTATCGTTTTCAATACCTGTTGCGTTCGAGAAAACGCCGAGCAGCACGCTTTCGGAAATATCGGCGCTTTACAAAAGGCGAAGGCGGAAAATCCTGAACTTATAATCGTCGTATGCGGCTGTATGACACAGCAAGGTGATTTTGCCGAAAGACTGCCGAAGACGTTCCCGTTCGTAGACTTTGTTATAGGAACGTATAACTTGGACGATTTTGCCGATATTTTAAAACGAAAACTCGAGACCAAAAAGAGAATAGTCGAAATACTCGATAGAAACGGAGAAATTTCCGAAAAAGTCACACCGTTAAGGTCGAGTTATCCCAACGCGTGGGTGAATATAATATACGGCTGTAATAATTTTTGTTCATACTGCATAGTTCCATACGTCAGAGGAAGGGAACGAAGCAGAAAAAAAGAAGATATATTAAAAGAAGTGAAATCTTTGGTAAAAGAGGGGTATAAGGAGATAACTTTGCTCGGTCAGAACGTCGATTCTTACGGAAAGGATTTGGGCGACGGTTCGTCTTTCGTAGATTTAATAAACGAAATTGCGAAAATCGAGGGAAAGTTCAGATTGAGGTTTATGTCTAATCATCCCAAAGATTTTAACGGGAATGTGGCGAGGGCGATAAAAAATAATCCTCACGCCGCCCATTCGATACACTTGCCGGCGCAGTCTGGTTCGGATAGGATATTGAAACTTATGAACAGGAGATATACGGCGAGCGATTACCTTTCTAAAATCGAGGAAGTAAAAAGAGAAATTCCCGATTGTTCGATAACGACAGACCTTATAGTTGGTTTTCCGACGGAAACGGAAGAAGATTTTCAAGATACGATTTCTCTTTGCGAAAAAGTCGGATTCGACGGGGCGTTTACCTTTGTTTATTCGCCGAGAGAGGGAACGAGAGCCGCGGTAATGGACGGGCAAATATCCGACGAGGTAAAAAAAGACAGAATAATGAGGCTTGTCGACTATCAGAATACATATAACCGCAAAAGGTCGAAAGAATATATCGGAAAAGTAGTCGAGATTCTTGCGGAAGATTACGACGAGAAGAAAAACAAATATCTCGGCAGGGACGAATACGGCAAAATGGCGTATTTTGAAAGCAAAGAAAACGTTATAGGAAAATTTGTTAAAGTTAAGATAAATTCGACGGGCGGAATGTCGCTTATGGGCGAACTCGTTGAAACGGAGTAATTATGGACGAAAAAAGAAAGAACGAGGAAAAATACTCTCCGATGATGGAGCATTATCTTTCCATAAAGAAAAAATATCCCGATTGTATAATTTTTTACAGACTCGGCGATTTTTACGAGATGTTTTTCGACGATGCTGTCGAAGCTTCTAAAATTCTCGACCTTGTTTTGACGGGAAGAGAGTGTGGGAAAGGTAAAGATAACCGCGCTCCTATGTGCGGAGTTCCTTACCATGCGGCTGACGAATATCTTGCAAAACTCGTAGACGCAGGCAAAAAAGTCGCGATATGCGAGCAACTCGAAGATCCTTCCAAAGTCGAATCGGGCAAAATGGTTGAAAGGGGAATTATAAGAATAGTAACTCCGGGAACTCAGACAAACGGCGCGTATATGGACGAAAAAGCAAACAATTATTTGTTTTGCATTGCTTTGGGAAAAGAACGCTGCGGCGTTTCCTGGTGCGATATAACGACAGGACATTTTTATGCTAAGAGATATAAAGATATAAGCGGTTTCGGGGAACTGTCGGATGACTTGGTAAGAATTTCTCCGGCTGAGATAATTTGTAATGCGGGAGCGGTGGATAGGCTTTCGACTATTTCGGTCGTCGAACACGGCGTAGTTCCGAAAATCGTAGGCTACGACAATGAAAAGTTCGATCTTGTAAAGAGTGAAAACGCGATTAAAGGCCATTTCGGAGACGATGCGACGGAAAAATTCGGAATTTCAGGTAAAATCGAGATAATTTCCGCTTGCGGAGCGCTTTTGGCGTATCTCGAAGAAACGCAGATGAATTCCCTTGCGAACATTAAAGAGATAACCGTAGAACTCGACGACGAGAGAATGATCCTCGATTCGTCGGCGATAAGAAATCTCGAACTCGTAAGGACGATGAGAGATAACAAGCGTTTCGGTTCTTTGCTTTGGCTTTTAGACAAATGTTCTACTTCTATGGGAGCGAGAAATTTATCGAATTGGATACTTTCTCCTCTACAAAGCGTAGGTGAAATAAATTACAGACTCGACGGCGTTGAGGAGCTTTTTAACAACGCCGTTTTAAGGGCGGGACTTATAGAACAACTAAAAAACGTCAGCGACGTAGAGAGGTTTTCGGGAAGCGTCGCTTCGGGAAACGTCGTTCCGCAAAAATGTCTCGAACTTGCAAATTCTCTTCTTGCCGTTCCAAATATAAAAATGATGCTTTTCGGTTCGGAAAGTAAAATTTTAAGAGATATAAACGACAGTTTAAAAGATTTATCCGAAATAGGAAAACTTTTATCTCAGGCGATAGACGATAAAGCGACTATCGTCAATAAAAACGGCGGATTTATCAAAGAAGGTTTTGACGCCGAACTTGACAGGTTGCGAAACAGAAAGGACTCCGCCAAAAAGGAAATAGAGGAGATTGAGAGAAACGAAAAGGAAAGAACGGGAATTAAAAATCTCAAAATTTCTTACAACAGAGTTTTCGGATATTATATCGAAATAACCAATTCTTTCAAACAATACGTTCCTTACGACTATATAAGAAAACAAACTCTTACTAACGCCGAGAGATATATTACCGAGGATTTGAAAAAAATAGAAGAAGAGGTTTTGAGTAGCGAAGAGAAAGCCATTCAGAGAGAAATGGAGATCTTTGAAAAGATAAAAACCCTTTTGTCCGAAAATCTCGGCGAAATAATAAATACGGCGAGGGCGATTGCGAAGTTGGACGCATTGATTTCTTTTGCCGTTGTAGCCAAGAAAAACGGATACGTTCGTCCCGAAATGAAAGCGTCGGGAAACGCTTTGAACGTCGTCGGCGGTCGTCATCCCGTCGTAGAGGCGGTAAAAAAAGATACGTTTGTTCCCAACGATGCAGTTTTAGATAACGACGAAAACAGGGTGATGATTATTACGGGACCGAATATGGCCGGCAAAAGCACATATATGAGACAGATAGCGCTTATAACTCTTATGGCTCATATCGGCTGTTTTGTTCCGGCAAAATCGGCTGAAATACCTATCGTTGATAAGATTTTTACGAGAGTTGGCGCAAGTGATAATCTCATTTTCGACCAAAGCACCTTTATGGTGGAAATGACTGAAGTTGCAGATATAATAAAGAATGCGACTTCGAATAGCTTACTTATTCTTGATGAAGTCGGAAGGGGAACGAGCACCTATGACGGACTTAGTATCGCTTGGTCGGTAGTAGAGTATATTGCCCTTAAAATCAAAGCGAAAACACTGTTTGCGACTCACTATCACGAACTTTCCGAGCTTGAAGGCGTATTAGAGGGAGTAAAGAATTATAAAGTTTCCGTCAAAGAATCGGGAGATACTATCGTGTTTTTAAGGAAAATAACGAGAGGAAGCGCAAACAGAAGTTTTGGAATTGAAGTTGCGTCTTTGGCGGGTATTCCCGAGGGGATAACCGTGCGAGCGAAAAAAATACTTAAAGATCTCGAAAAGAACGATTTAAACAGGAAAATTCCGGAAGAAGATTTACCTTCCGACGATATTTTCGTTGAAGAAAAGAAGTCGGAAGTCGAAGAGATAATAAAGAAAATCGACGTAAATTCTATCACGCCTCTCGAAGCGCTAAGACTTATTTCCGAATTAAAGGAGAAGATAAACTGATGGCGACTATAAATATTCTCGATAAAAAGGTATATAACCGTATAGCGGCAGGCGAGGTTGTCGAAAGACCTTATTCAGTAGTAAAAGAACTCGTCGAAAATGCGCTCGACGCAGGGGCGACAAAAATAGTCGTCGATATTTACGCCGCAGGAAAGGAACTTGTTCAGGTCAAAGATAACGGTTGCGGAATTGAAAAAAGTGAATTGAAAAAGGCTTTTTTGCCTCATGCGACCAGTAAAATAAAAGAGGCGGAAGACCTTGAAAATATAATTACTCTCGGTTTCAGAGGGGAGGCTATTCCGTCGATTGCGGCAGTATCGAATATGATAATCGTCTCAAAGGCGAAGGGGAGCGATAAGGGATATTGCGTCAGGGCGAAAGATGGGGAGGTTTCGGAACCCGAAGAATTTGCGTGCGACGAGGGAACGTGCGTTTCGGTTGAGAGTTTATTTTTTAACACGCCGGCAAGAGCGAAGTTTTTAAAAGAGGACAAGAGCGAAGAGGCGGATATACAGAATATTATGACGAGACTTATTCTCGCGAAACCGGAGATTGCCTTTACTTTAAATTTAGACGGACAGACGATTCTTCAAAGTTACGGCGGGGGACTAAGTGAAAACGCCATTGAAATTTACGGATATGATACGGTAAAAAACTGTATAGATTTTACCGTCGAAAAAAACGGAATGAGAATAAGCGGTTTGATAGGAAAGGCGGATTTTACCAAGCCGAACAGAACTTATCAAACGGTAATTTTAAACGGCAGATACGTTATAAACAATACCATACAGTCGGCAATTCATAACGCTTACGCCCCGTTTTTAATGAAGAGGAGATATCCTTTTTACGTTCTTTTTATAGACGTCGATCCCGAATTTGTCGACGTTAACGTTCACCCGAACAAAACCGACGTCCGTTTTGTAGACAATCAAGTCGTATACGGAACGGTTTATTCCGTAATTTCAAAACGGCTCAATGATTTTTCCGAGCCTCCTGTGGTAGAGAGAAACGAAAATCAAAAAAATGAAGAGTTTTCTTTTTTAAACAAAAACGTTGTAGGTGAAAGTGAGGCAAAAGAGGCTTCGGCCTATCAAGAAAGGGCGTTTTCCTCTCCTCAAAAACACGAAAACGATTTTTCGGATATTGCCGGAAAAGCGAGAAGTCTGACGCTCTCCGATGTGAAACGGGAGAAAGAAAAAGGTGGAATCGGTTGGTTGGATGACGCAAAGAACTCGGCGTTTACGCTGCAATCCGCCGGTGACGACGAAAATGAAAAACCGACCGAAATCGTCGATATATTCGCTGAAAATAAAAAATATATCGAAGAACTCGAAAGAAAAAAGGCAATAGAAGAAGAGACTAAAAAGGCAAAACAGGAAAGCATGGAAGTAAACGGAGGATACAGGATCGTTGGTCAGGTATTAACGACGTATATAATTCTCGAAAAAGAGGGAGACGTCTATCTTATCGACCAACACGCCGCCCACGAAAGATTGCTTTTCAATAGGCTTATGAAAGATTTTAAAGAAGGCGGAGTTGCTAAACAGACGATGCTTATTCCGTATGATTTGAGAGTCAACGAAACCGAATCGAGGTTTTTGAGCGGTAAAATAAAAATTCTCGAGAAAATGGGATTCGAGATTGGTATATCGAACGACGGACTTTTTAAAGTTTATTCCGTTCCCTATCTTTTTGAGGATTTCGACGTAAAAGAATTTTTCGACGACGTGCTTTCCGATCTCGGACTGAAAAAACTCGACGTTCCGGAAACCGTATATGATAAACTCGCTCAAAAGGCGTGTAAAGCGGCGATAAAATCGGGTAAAAATTTAAGCGAGAGCGAAATAGAAAGTTTATTAAAAGATATAAACTACGATTTGAGTTTGAAATGTCCGCACGGAAGACCTATTTCGGTCAAAATAACGAGAACGGAAATAGATAAATGGTTCAAGAGGATAGTTTAAGAAAAATCATAGTCGTATGCGGTCCAACCGGCTCGGGTAAGACGGCTACGGCGATAAATATAGCCGAAAAGTTCGGAGGCGAGATAATCTCGGCGGATTCCGTCGCTATATATAAAGGGCTTGACATCGGCTCGGCAAAGCCGACCGAAGAACAACTTGCAAGAGTTAAACATTATATGATCGACGTCGTTTCGCCCTTCGACGAGTTTTCCGTTAAAAAAAATAAAAAATCGGCGCTTATTGCCGTTGAAGAAATATTTTCGAAAGGTAAAATCCCGATAATTTGCGGAGGAACTGGGTTTTATATCAATTCCGTTCTTTATAAAATGAGTTACGGAAACCATTCCGCTTCGCCGGAGATACGGAAAAAATATGACGAGATTTTAAAAAATAAAGGCAAAGATTATTTATTTGATTTGCTAAAAAAAGTCGATGAGGAAAGCGCGGCGAAACTTCATCCAAACGACGTTATGAGGGTTGTAAGGGCGATTGAAATATACGAAACGACCGGAGTAAAAAAATCGGACGTTAAAGACGAACTTCGTCCGAGATTCGATTTTGTTGCCATAACGCCGACTTTTGACCGAGAGGTCCTTTATTCGAGGATAAATACAAGAGTCGACGAGATGTTTAAAAACGGCTTAAAAGAAGAAGTCGAAGGCTTGATTAAAAAGGGCGTGAACGGCGAAATGCAAAGCATGCAGGGCATAGGGTATAAAGAAACTTTGCGCGCAATATTAAACGGCGAGGAAATGCCCGTAGAGGAGATAAAGACGAATTCGAGAAGATACGCAAAAAGGCAAATTACTTTTTTTAAGAAAATGCAAAATCTTCATTTATTAAACGCCGAAAGTCCCGCATACGAAGAGGATGTCGTAAACGCCGTCGAGGAGTTTTTATCCGAAAGGAATTGACTGCCGATAGTCTTAAAAATTCAAAAAGATAAAGGTTGCCATTTTTTTTGACAACCTTTATTCTTTTTCGTATCGGTCGTATAATCCCGATTTTTTTCCAATGATAAAATTTGCGGCTTTTAACGCTCCCAATGCGAAAACGGAAGAGGAAAAAGCGATGTGTTTGACGGACAATAGTTCGTCGCCGAAGAAAAATTGGCATTCGTGTTCTCCGAAAGCGTTTCCGCCACGAATAGAATGGACACAAATTTCGTTGTCTTTTCTCTTTCCGTTTCTTCCCGTTGACATAAAATCTTTTTCGCCTTTAATTTCTTTATATAGAGATATTGCCGTCCCCGAAGGCGCGTCGACTTTGTTTTTATGGTGCGTTTCGATTATTTCGGCTTCAAAACTTGATAATTGAGAAGAAATCGCCTTGCATATTTCTTTTAAAATATTTATTCCTTGCGAAGTGTTCGGTGAAAGATAAATCGGTATTGACTTTGAAGCAAGTTTGATTTTTTCGATTTGACTGTCTTTATATCCTGTTACGCAAATTACCGTCGGAGTATTCGTCTGTGTTGCGAAATTGAGTAAATTATCAAGGTTTTCTTGGCTTGAAAAGTCAATTATTGCGTCGGCGTAATCTTTGACTTCCGAAAAACTCTTATAGACAGGGCAGTCGACTTCTCCGATAATTTTTTTATCAACGCCGCATACTACGGTGAAATTCTCGCTTTTCGCCTTTTCCCATACCGCTTTACCCATTCTTCCGTTTATTCCGCAGATTATAAGTCTTTTCATAATATCTCCTTTTTGAATTTCTCTAAAACTTTTTTGAAAAATTCGAAGTTCTCTTTTTTTGCTTTCAGAAGCGGTAGTCGTAATTCCGTTCCTTTTTTTCCGAGAATTTCAGCCATCGCTTTTATTGCAACGGGGTTTATTTCTCTATCGAGGCAATCGTAAAAATCTTTGAGTTTATCTTCATCTTTACCTTTATAATAATTATTAAAATTCTTGAAATAATCAACGATTTTTAAAGGAATTACGTTTGATAAAGTTGATATGTATCCGCTTCCGCCGTTTGATGAAAAGAACGCGTTTAGTCTATCGTTTCCCGAATATACAGGGAATTTGCCGTTGGCTAAAAAACATAAATTTTTAATTTGCGTCTTGTCGGTGGAGGCTTCTTTTACACCGGCAAAAAAATTCAGTTTGCTTATTTTTTCTACCGTTTCCGGTTCGGTGTTTAAAGATGTTCTCGACGGAACGTTATACAAAATGAAGGATATTTCAGCCTTTGAAATTTCTTTGTAATGTTCGTATAGTCCCTCTTGCGAGCATTTGTTATAGTAAGGCGTAACCGACAAAACTCCGTCGGCGCCCATATCCTTTGCTTGCCTTGTAAGTTCAACAGCATTTTTTGTGCAATTTGAACCGCAACCAATAATGATTTTTATTTTATTCTTGTATTTTATAGCCGTTTTTATTATTTTTGCTCTTTCTTTTAGTGTTATGGTCGGGCTTTCTCCCGTCGTTCCGAGAAAAACGAGCGCCGAAATATTGCTTTCGATTTGTTTTTCGACGTTTTCTCTGAACGCTTTCAAATCTATTTCACCGCTTGTTATCGGCGTATATAGCGCAGTTGCGACTCCTTCAAATATTTCGGTTTGCATTTTTGACCTCTTTTTATGTGAAATGTTGATGATTTTCCGATTTTTATTTAAAATCGTTTGAAATTATTTTAAATATATAGTATAGTATATTATATTACTGAAAAAATATTACTCGGTGTTTTTCCGATTATGAGGTGTTATACAATATGGCAAAAAAGAAGGGTTTGATAGCAAGGCTTATAGATGGACCGGAAAGGTCGGAAACTTATGCGAGGTCGACTCTGCCTACCAACAGGTGGGAACTCGGCTGGGACGTTTTTAAAAACAATCTCGGAAAACTTTTCGGGCTTAATTGGTTGACGTTATTGTTTTTTATCCCTCTTATAGCGATATTTTTATTGAGATATCTTATGCAGATGTATCAAATATCTTTATATCCTTTCGCCCAAAATCTTGGAGGTGGATATCCCTATTATCCGGGAACCGTTGCGCTCGAATCACAACTAACTTTGTCGTTAAATCAAGAGACTTTCAAATATATCATAATCGGCGTTATCGTTGCGGCGATAGGGTTATCGGGCGGAATGCAGGTAATCAAAAATATGGTCTGGGCGGAAGGCGTTATGATTGGCGCAGATTTCAGAAAGGGCATAAAGCAAAACTTTTTTATTGTTTTGTTTTCCGTCGTGTTTTACACGGCGATCATGATATTGTCCGTCCTTTCGGTTAATATGGCTTCCGTTTTGATAGACGGAAGGGTAGGCGTTACCTGGCTTCTTATAGCGATGCAGGTGTTTTCATACGCCGTAATGGTATTCGTTACGATAATGTTTTTGTATATGCTTTCTCTTGGCGTAACGTATAAACTCAAATTTACTCATCTTGTAAAAAATGCGTTTATTTTAACGATTGCGCTTTTTCCGCTCAATATATTTTTCGCGGCGTTTGCGCTCGTATGGTTTATTTTGGTTCTGAGCGGATTTTCGCTTTTTGTTACTATCGGGATAATTATTTGCGGAATATGGGGATTTTCGTTGTTTATGCTTATTTGGACGGACTATACGCAATGGGTTTTCGATAAATATATCAACGACAAAGTTCCCGGGGCTAAGAAGAACAGAGGTATATATAAGCCTGCGGCGGCTTCCGATGAGGAGGGCGAAAACCTCGTTATAGAAAAATCGAAATATTCGAGTAGGGCGGTCAAGCCTATAACCGACTACGACGTTGAACTTTACGAATTGCCGACTTCGTTCAGCCGTAAAGATCTTGAAAAACTCGAAGAAACCAAAGAGGCTATGAGAAAAGATAGCGACAAGTATGCCGAAGAACATAAAAACGACGGGGAGAAACAGCCCGAGACTTTTGAGGATCTTTTAAAAGAAGAGCAATCGAAAACCGCAGGGGAGAGTTCCGAAAAGGAAGACGGTAAAGAGGATGAAAGAGAATAAAGGCGGTGCGTATAGCGCGCTCGCTCCCTTTTACGAAAAATTTTCGGTTGACTGCGACTATGAAAAATGGTCGCAGTCAATCTGTAAAAAGGTTTTTAATTATTCTCCCGAAAAAACGGGGATAGACCTTGCGTGCGGAAGCGGTTATTTTACGAGGGCGCTTAAAAAATCCGGTTTCGATATTATCGGCGTCGACAAAAGCGAAGAGATGCTTAACGAAGCGAAAAAGAGGTCGGTTTCGGAAAATTTGCGCATAGAATATTTGTCGGGAGATATAAAGACTTTTCGTTCGTTAAAAAAAGTCGGTTTTATTACGGTAATAAACGACGGTTTTAATTACTTAAAACAAGACGAATTAAAAAAAGCTTTTTCAAGGGCTCGCGATAATCTCGTAAAGGGCGGAGCGTTGATTTTCGATATTTCGTCCGAATATAAGTTAAAAGAGGTAATAGCCAACAATTTATTCGCCGAGGACTACGACGAAGTAACTTATTTGTGGTTTAATACTTTGTCGGACGAAAGCGTGAATATGGACTTGACCTTTTTTTCGTATAACGGCAAAAATTACGACAGATTTGACGAAAGTCAGACTCAGTATATTCATAAGCTCGAAACGATTAAGGACGCTCTTTTAAACTCGGGGTTTGAAATTGCGGAAATTTATGACGAAAACGAGTTGTCTCCGACGGATAAAAGTATGAAGATAAATTTTGTTGCGATAAAGAAATAATCTTTTTTAGGAAATTTTTAATGGGAAAAATATATAAAGCTTTAATTTTTGACGGGGAAGTTTCGCTGAGCGTTCTCGAAACGACGGACGTGGTGAACGACGCTATAAAATATCATAAACTTACCCCCGTTTGCGCCGCCGCTCTCGGTAGGGCGTTGACGGCTACGGCGTTTATGGCGACGGGGCTGAAAAACGAGGACGACAGACTTTCCGTAACGATAAAGGGTAACGGGCTTGGCGGAAGCGTGATAACTTCGTGTGACAGCGCTCTGAACGTAAGGGGAAGAATAGATAATCCGTTTGCCGACGCGCCGAAAAAAGCCAACGGAAAACTCGACGTTGGCGCTATTGTCGGCAATTCCGGTTATATGACCGTCGTTAAAAGTATGGGGCTTAAAGAGCCTTACGTCGGAAGAAGTAATCTCGTGAGCGGAGAAATAGCCGAAGATTTTGCGGCGTATTACGCATACAGCGAACAACAGCCAACGGCAATTTCGCTCGGAGTCCTTATCGGAAAGGGCGGGTCTTGCGTTGGCGCCGGCGGCGTCGTTATGCAGCCTATGCCGGGGTGCTCGGAAGAGAATATAACAAAAATAGAAGATTGTATATCGAATTTCAACAACGTCAGCGCCCTTATTTTAGAGATGGGGGCGAAGGGTATATGCGAAAAATATTTCGGAGAATATTCCTTTGGTGAGTTTAATACTCAATATAAGTGTAATTGCAGTAAAAAATATATTGACGAAGTTTTATTGACGATAGGTAAAGAGGAACTTCTTGATACCGTAAACAGCGTCGGTAAAATAGAAGTTTCCTGCGAATTTTGTGATAAAAAATACTTTTATTCAAAAGACGACATTTTAAAATTGTTTGAAGTATGAAAGAAAAGGTAATCAAATTTACAAGGGATGCGGATAAAATTTCCGATCTTGCATATTCGAGAAGGGATAGAGAGGATTACGTCGGAGCGTTATCGGTATTGCACTATGAATCGCTCAAGGCAAAAGATCCGGAAATTATAGCCCAAATAGCCGACGTATATACGCAGATGAATATGTTTGAGTCGGCAATAACTTATTGGTATAAGTATTTAAAATATTCTCCCGAAAGTAATTATTGCGAGGCTTATAATGCGCTCGGCGCGAATTATTATTTTATCAACAACGATAACCTCGCCGGTTTTTATTTTAACGAGCAAATAAAAACGGGCGTTACTGATGAAATGGTGTTTTCGAGTGTTTTGGAAGATTACTTTAACGAATTGCATCAACAGAGACTCGATACTTACAGAGTGGCATATCCTCCGAAGCAGATAGATTTAGACGAGGATAATCTGTTTGACGGCAAAGACCTTATGCTTGAGAACGAATTTAAAAAAGCGATAGAGAAATTTGAACTTATCAAAAAGACGAGCGAACTATACTTGGAAAGTCTTGTTGAAAAGGCTTACGCCGAATTCGAACTCGGAGATAGCGAAACGGCGCTTGTCGATGTCGACGCCGCAATAAAAGGAAAAGAGATAAACGTCCGTTCTTTAAATCTCGGAATAAAAATCTGTCTGAGTCTTGGTAAAACAGATAAACTTGCGGAATATATAGAACTGCTTAACTCATACGAGGGAGACGACGAAGAAAACTATAAAAAACTCAATTTTCTTTGCGACCTTTCTCTTTACGACGACGCTTTATCTTGGGTAAAAAGAGGGAATTTCGAACTGTGTAATATGGCAAACGTAAACTATATTTCGGCTATTTTACATTATAATAAGGGCCAAATCGATAAAGCGGTGAAATTGATGAGAAATGCTTATATTATTTCGCAAAATCCGATTTCGAAATATTATCTCGCTTATTTTGAAGAGGTTATTTCCGGTAAGCGGAAATACGAATCTCTTGATTTGTCTTTCGGGCTTCCGGAAAAAGAAAACGAAAGGCGATTATTGCTTATTAAAAAACTATTTTCGGCAAAAGGCAAACTTGAAAGCAAGGTCGGTGTCGAAGAGTTCGAAGAAATTGCCGAATGGGCTTTGAAGTCGACGGGCGAAAGATACGTCCAACTTGCGACCGCAGTTGTCATCATTTCTTATAAACTTAAAAAACTTATGCATTTGATTGATGACGCTCTTATCGATCCGGCTATTTCGGACGAGGTAAAATACAGAATCGTTTCGTTTTTGTGCGAAAGTGGGTTCTCGGGTAAATATTGCGTCGTTTATAGCGGGATATTCAAAAAAATACAGATTAAGACGCCTAAAATCGATGGGGAATACGCAGAGTTGTTTATTAAGGCGTTTGCGTATGCTTTTGGAAGGCTCTCTGTCGTGAATAACGATTACAAAAAATTGATCGCTTCTGCGGAGGATTTGTCGGATAAGGCGTCGGAAAGAGGTATCGTTCTCAGCGCTGACGACGTGATTCCTCTCGGGTGCGCTATATATATTTATTCCGGGATTGAGGGCTTTATAAAACCCGAATTCGTCTATAAATTTTTCGACGCTAACCCCCAAAGCGTAAACAGAATTTTAAAGGAACTTGTTGGAGAAAAAAATGATTGATATTGATGATCTTTTTGAAAAATTTTTAAGAAGCTATCTTGTTGAAAACGCCGGTAAATATACCGAAGACGAACTCGAAGACAAAATCTCGGGGTTATTTGAAAGTTTCGGCAATTCCCCGCTTAAAGAACTCGGAAATAAATCTCCGAAATCTTATTTCGGGCAAATGAGCGACGAAGATTTGGTCGAAAATTTAAAGACTTGCGTAAATTCGGGTAGTTCGCCTTCCGATTTTCTTTGCGACGAACTTGAAAGGAGAAAGGGGGCGGAAGATTTGCTTTTGAGTTTGATTGACGCCGAAAACGACGAATTGTCCGTTTATTGCGTAAATATTCTCAATTCTATCGGTAGCGTCAAATCGCTCGATAAATATCTTGAAATATTGCTTTCGGGAAAAGCCAAAGAGAGTTTGGCGGAACTTATAACCGAAACGCTGTGCGATAACGCCGATATGGTCATGGATAAGGTGGTCGAGGTGTATGAAAATGCAGGAGAGATAAAGAAATACCTCGTTGAAATACTTGCAAATTGTTCCCATTCGGACGAAGTTTTCGATATTCTTTGCGAAGAGTTTAAATCTCATAAGAACGAAATTGCTCTATACGCCT
Organism: uncultured Eubacteriales bacterium; assembly: GCA_902797945.1. Lineage (GTDB taxonomy): Bacteria > Bacillota > Clostridia > Christensenellales > Borkfalkiaceae > UBA10281. The sequence continues at coordinate 15,420 of CADBUU010000017.1, forward strand.
CGTATTTAACTAAATACGGCGACGACAGAGCGCTTCCTTTGTTTGAAGAAGCTATTAAAGACGACGGAATAAAATACGTCGACTTCAAGGAATTGAAGCTCGGAATTGAAGAATTCGGTGGAGAGTATAACGGCAAACGCGATTTTTCTTCCGACAAGGCATTTAATATTTTGAAGAATAACTGATTGAAAGTAATTAAAAGAAAACCTTCCGCATAATTTTTTACTATGCAGAAGGTTTTTTTGTTCGTCGGCGCGCTATTTTCCATTATCGGTAATATAGTCGGCGCCGGATTTATTACGGGTAGGGAAATATCGACTTTTTTCTGTGATGATTTTTCTGTTTCGTTGTGTTATTCTACTTTTTTGATTTTTGTATTATTTCTTTATATCTCCCTTTCGTTCGACTTAGACAGTGATTGGATTTTTGCTCGTATTTCCGCTTTTTTGAATGTTATCATTTCGTCGTCTATGATTTCGGGGCTTAACGAAATATATTGTAATTTGTTTTTATGTCAAACAGAAAACATTGAAAATATTTTGATTGTTACTGTTTTTTTAGCATTTTTTATTTCTCTTAAAGGTATTGGATATATAAATTCGTTCAGTTTGATTTTTATACCTGTTTCTCTCGTCGTTCTTTTTTTTGCGATATTCAGCGTGAGTTCCGTTGGTTATGGAAATTTAAATTTATTTTCTTCAGAAAGAGGAATTGACTTTTTTCATTCACCGGTTATCTACGTTTGTATGAACACTTTTTTATCTTTTCCGATTTTAAAGACTTTCGGCAAAAAATTTTCAAAAAAAGGCAATTTACTCCTTAGTTTTATTCTTTCTTTTATTCTGACTTTTTTAATATTTATTATTTCAAATTCCGTTATCTCAGGTGGCGTATCGGGCGAAACGATGCCCCTTATTTCGCTCGTTGAAGGGAATGATTTTTTGTATTCCGCAATTCTTTTTATTTGTTTTATCGGAATTTTTTCAACTCTCGCTTGTTCGTATTATTCGACCATTTCGACCTTTAAAAAGGAAAAATATCCCCTTAAAATTATAGTTTTGTTTTTATCGACGATTTGGTTGTCGAAATTGGGTTTTGAAAATATAGTTTCATTTCTTTATCCGTTTATCGGTATTTTAGGGCTTTTTTACGTCTTTTTCAATATTTTTTCAAAAGCGTTTTTTCTGAGAGAGAAATCAAAAAATACATTACTCCCGCAAAAACGCATAAAATGACGGTGCTTGCCATAACGAGGTCGAGTTTAAATACCTGACCGCCGTAGACGATGAGATATCCGATCCCTTGTTTCGACGCAAGATATTCGCCTATTATAGATCCTATCCAAGCCATACCAACGTTTATCTTAAGACACGAAATAAATGTCGGGAGGGAAGAGGGAATCACGAGTTTTGTGAGTATCTGTATTTTTTTTGCTCCCATGCTTTTTAAGAGCATTATTTTTCCGTTTTCGCACGCTAAAAAGCCGTTTATCATTGTGATGGTAGTAACGATTACCGCAGTTAAAAAAGCCATAAAAATTATTGAATTCATACCGTTTCCGAACCATACTATAATGATAGGTCCTAATGCTATTTTGGGGAGTCCGTTCAGTATAATTATATACGGCTCAATTATTTTTCTGAAATTTTCCGACCACCACATGGCAAGAGCGACTGCTGTTCCTACGACGGTTGCGAGAAGGAAGCCCGATAAGGTTTCGTATAAGGTCGTGAAAACGTGAACGTATAAGTCTCCGCTTACAACGAGGTCTTTTATCGTTTTAATTATTCTCGACGGGCTGCTCATTAAAAAACTGTCGATTATTCCGACGTCTGCCGCAATTTCCCAAATTCCGAAAAATATTAACGCAATAAGTAATCTCGAAAGGTTGACGAAAAATTTGTTTCGTTTGTTTTTTTTAAGATAAATCATCTGTTTTTCGGATATTTTATCATTAGTTTTCATCGTTTAATTCCCTCCAGATAAGTTCGAACGTCTTGCCGAAGATCTGTTCCTCTCTTCTTTTTAAAGGCGATAGGGATTTGTTTGTTTCGGTAACGTGAACGCCGAGTATTGTAGACGGTCTTTTTGTCAGCGCGATTATTTTATCCGAAGTGGCTATCGCCTCGGAAACGTCGTGCGTTACGAGTATCGCCGTTTTGTTTTCGTTTTTTATAATCGAATAAACGTCGTCGCATACGGCAAGTCTCGTCTGGTAGTCGAGGGCTGAAAACGGCTCGTCTAAAAGAAGAAGGTCGGGCGAAGTGGAAAGCGTTCTGATAAGCGCTGCCCTTTGTCGCATTCCGCCCGACAATTGATTGGGGTAAGATTTTTTAAAGTCTTTCAGCCCGTATTTATCGAGAAGGTCGAGCGCTTCCTTTTTTCTTTTTTCATCTTTATTTTTGTTTATTTCGAGAGGTAAAAAAACGTTCTGTTCTATCGTTCGCCACGGAAAAAGTTCGTCTCTTTGCAGCATATAGCCGATAGCTTTATCCGGTTTTTTTACCTCTTTTCCGTTAAAAATTATCTTTCCTTCATCGGGTTTAATCAGACCTGCGATTAAAGACAATACGCTTGTTTTTCCACAACCTGAAGGGCCTATTACGGAAACGAATTCTCCGCTTTTGACTTCGAAAGAAATATTTTTTAAAGCGGGGATTTCGCCGTCTTTGGTGTGATAGGAAAGCGAAACGCCTTCGAGTTTCAGAATTGTTTTCATCTTTTGAAACCTCCAACATATCGTATTAAACGATATTTTTTCTACTCGTAAATTTCCTTATAGCCATCTCTTGAAAATTTGCTCTCGGCAATTTTGTCGAGGGTTACTTTTTCTTTAAGTTCTCCTGCGTTTATCATAACGTTTTGCAAGTTGTCGAGCGCTTTTTCGCTCATTGTCATATCGGTGGTCCAGGCGTCGATTTTTTTGTAATTTCTGATTGCGTTGGCGAGCGAAGTTACCGGAGTGGAAGGGAATTGGTCTTTGATTTTCTCGGCAACTTCCGTTTCGTTTGCGGTCGAAAGGTATTTTATCGCTTTATACATCGCTCTGACAAATTTTTTTACCGTGGTTTCGTTTTTGCTTAAATAACTGTCCATTGCGGTAAACGCCGTATACGGAATTTCTCCGCTTTCTTCGCCGACGCTTGCGACGATGAATCCTTTGCCTGCGCTTTGATAGTCGGATGCGGTCGGCTCGAATAATGTGGTGTAATCTCCGACTCCGCTTTCAAAAGAGGGCCCCATCATGTTAAATGCTATATCGTTGTTTAAGGTTACGTTTTTTCCGTTTATAAGTCCGTGTTTATTCACGACGTATTCGAAAGTCATTGCGGGCACACCTCCCGTTCTGCCGGCGATTATCGTCTTTCCTTCGAGGTTTTCCCATTTAAAATCGGGTTCTTCTTTTCTCGAAACCAAAAACGAGCCGTCTCTTTTAGTGAGTTGTGCAAAAACTTTCGGACTATCTTTTTTACCTTCGTTTACGACGTATATCGTTGCTTCGACGCCCATAAGTCCGATATCTGCGCCTCCCGATAAAAGGGAAGTCATTACTTTGTCCGCCCCTCCGCCGTTCGTAAGTTCTATTTCCAAGCCTTCGTCTTTAAAAAAGTCTTTTTCTATCGCTATATAAAGGGGAGCGTAGAATACCGAATGGGTTACTTCGTTTAGTCTTACCGTTACGACGTCGTCTTTCTTTTGCGAACAGCAAACCGTCGAAAGAAGAATAGCCGTAACCAAAATGATTGATTTAAATATTTTTTTCATATTTTCTCCTTTTAAAAATAATATATTATATTCTATGCCGTCGCGTTTTCGTTTGACAATCGGAGAAAAAGAGTATATAATAAACTATACTATTGTAAAATTTAGGCGTATTGAAAGCGCCTTTAAACGGAGATATGCTTATGGAAATGGCAAAGACTTACAATCCGAAAGATTTTGAGGAAAAAATCTATAAAGATTGGGAAGAAAAGGGGTATTTTAAGGCGACGCCCGACGAAAAGAAGATTCCTTTCACTATCGTTATTCCGCCGCCGAATATTACCGGACAACTTCATATAGGACACGCTTTGGACGAATCTATTCAAGACAGCATTATAAGATTTAAGAGAATGCAAGGTTACGAAGCGTTATGGCTTCCCGGGACCGACCACGCCTCTATCGCAACCGAAGTGAAAATAGTCGACAGGCTTCGCGCCGAAGGGCTTACAAAAGAGGGGATAGGAAGAGAAGAGTTTCTTAAACGTTCGTGGGCGTGGAAGGAAAAATACGGCGGAAGAATAGTCGAACAGTTGAAGCGCCTCGGTTCTTCGTGCGACTGGTCGAGGCTTGCGTTTACTATGGACGAAAGATGTTCCAAGGCTGTAAAAGAAGTTTTTGTCAACCTCTATAATAAGGGTTTGATTTATCAAGGCAAAAAGATAATAAATTGGTGTCCGAGTTGTAAGACGGCTCTTTCCGACGCAGAGGTGGAATATGCCGAGGAACCTTCGAATTTCTGGCATCTTAAATATTTCGTAAAGGACAGCGACGAATATATCGTCGTAGCGACGACTCGTCCCGAAACAATGCTCGGCGATACTGCCGTAGCCGTCAATCCCAAAGATCCGAGATATAAGAATATCGTCGGAAAGACTTTGATTTTGCCTATAATAAATAAAGAGATACCGATAGTTGCCGACGGATATGTCGATATGAAGTTCGGAACGGGAGCGGTTAAGATAACGCCCGCTCACGATCCCAACGACTTCGAGGTGGGATTAAGGCATAATCTCGAAGTGATAAGGGTTATGGACGACGGCGGCATTATGAACGAAAACGCAGGCAAATATTGCGGAATGGACAGATACGAGTGCAGAAAGGCAATCGTTGAAGATTTGAAGGCGAGCGGAAATCTTATAAAGATAGAGCCGCACACTCATAACGTAGGACATTGTTACAGATGTCACGAAACGATAGAGCCAATCGTTTCCAAACAATGGTTTGTCAAAATGGAAAGTCTTGCCAAGCCCGCTATAACGGCTGTCAAGAAAAAAAGCATTAAATTTATTCCGTCGAGATTTTCCAAAGTATATTACAATTGGATGGAAAATATTAAGGATTGGTGTATTTCCCGTCAACTTTGGTGGGGACACAGAATTCCCGCATATTATTGCGAAAACTGTGGAGAAATAGTAGTTGCGAAAGAAGATCCGACCGTTTGTCCGAAATGCGGAAAGGGTAAATTCCGTCAGGACGAGGATGTTTTGGATACTTGGTTCAGTTCGGCGCTTTGGCCGTTCTCGACTCTCGGTTACCCCGAAATGACCGAAGATTTGAAGTATTTCTATCCGACCGACGTTCTTGTAACGGGATACGATATAATCTTCTTCTGGGTTGCGAGAATGATTTTCAGCGGAATAGAACACATGGGCAGAATTCCTTTTAAGGACGTTCTTATTCACGGTATTGTAAGAGATTCTCAAGGCAGAAAGATGAGTAAGTCGCTTGGAAACGGTATTGATCCCATCGAGGTTATCGATGCTTATGGCGCGGACACTCTTCGTTATTGTCTTTTAAACGGTATTTCCGCAGGAAACGATATAAGATATTCCGCAGAAAAACTCGAAGGTTGCAGAAATTATATAAATAAAATCTGGAATGCGTCGAGATTCGTTCTGATGAACTGCGAGGGTAAAGATATCAAAAACGATTTATCGGAAATAAAATTAAGCGTTGCGGATAAGTGGATAATTTCCAAACTTAATGCCGTTATAAAAGAAGTTACGGTCAATATGGAGAAATACGATATAGGTCTTTCCGTCCGAAACCACTTTTTTCTTATCGGTAACGACGAACAAATCGACTTTTTTAGACGGAGCGGCGCCCGTTTCC
>CADBUU010000018.1 GCA_902797945.1 uncultured Eubacteriales bacterium
TCGGAATGGTAAGGGCGAAGGACTTCGAGGACGCCGTCGAAAAGGCTGTATGGCTCGAACACGGTAACAGACATTCGGCGCATATACATTCCAAAAACATAGATCACATCACCGAATACGCCAAGGCGATAGATACGGCTATACTCGTTAAGAACGGACCGTCTTATGCGGCGCTCGGATTCGGGGGAGAAGGATATTGCACCTTCACTATCGCTTCGAGAACGGGCGAAGGACTTACCGCGGCGCATACTTTCACCAAATCGAGAAGATGCGTAATGGTAGAAAGTCTTTGCATAAGGTGAAATAAGGAGATAACTGTAAGTTATGGAAAATATTGAAGAATTAGTCAGAAAAATAATAAGCGATATGCAGACGGGTGGAAATTCCTCGCAAAGTTCGTCCAAGACTTTTTCGGGAAATATACCCGAAAGAGCGAGAGTCGCGACGCTCGTTGAAAAGGGAAGATTTGAAATTCAGGAGTATAAACTTCCCGAAGTCGGCGACGACGATATACTCGTAAAAGTCGAAGGATGCGGAGTTTGCGGAACGGACGCTCACGAATTTAAAAACGATCCCTTTAACCTTATTCCCGTAGTTTTGGGACACGAGGGAACGGGCGAAATAGTAAAAATGGGCAAAAACGTCTGCAAAGACAGCGCCGGGAAACCGCTCAATCTCGGAGATAAAGTCGTTACTTGTATGATATTCAGCGACGATCCCGAAATTACGATGTTCGACCTCAATAAACAGAACGTCGGAAAAGCCGACGTCTACGGACTTTTACCCGACGCGCCCGATAAATTCACGGGTTGGTTTGCCGATTACATACTTATAAGAAAGGGTTCGACGGTATTTAACGTCAGCGATATGGACCTCGATTCGAGAATACTTATCGAGCCGTGCGCTGTTTTGGTTCACGCAGTGGAAAGGGCGAAAACGACGGGAATACTCCGCTTTAATTCGAGAGTAGTCGTTCAAGGTTGCGGACCTATCGGACTTATCTGTATAGCGGTTTTAAGAACTATGGGTATACAGAACATAATGGCGGTAGACGGCAACGAAAACAGATTGCAATTCGCAAAGCGAATGGGAGCCGACGTATCCGTCGATTTCAGAAACTTCAAGGGGGCGGACGCTCTCGGACAGGGAGTTTACGAGGCGTTCGGCGGACATTATGCGGACTTTGCGTTCCAATGCACCGGCAACCCGATTGCTCACGCAAATATCTATAAAATGATAAGAAAGGGCGGCGGACTTTGCGAACTCGGTTTCTTCATTAACGGAGGAGACGCGACGATAAATCCTCACTTCGACCTTTGCGCGAAAGAAATAACTTTGGTCGGAAGTTGGGTATATACTTTAAGAGATTACGCTACGACTTTCGATTTCTTGAAGAGAGCGATAGCGATAGGACTTCCCATAAAGGAACTTATCACTCACAGATTCCCTCTTTCGGAGATAAACGAAGCGCTTAAGACCAATCTTTCCATGCAAGGACTTAAGATCGCGGTAATGGCTGAAAGGTGATCTTAATGGCAAGGGCTGTCGGAATACTCGAAGTCTACGGGCTTACGACTGCCTTCGTCGCGGCAGACGCGGCGTGTAAGGCGGCGGACGTAACCTTGGAAAACTTCGATAAAAACAAACCGGCAAACGCCGACAAATTGCCCGTTCCGCTCCTCGTAACGATAAAGATAAGAGGAGAAGTTGCGGCAGTTGAATCGGGGCTTAAAGCGGCGAGAGAAGTCGCCGAAAACCTCACGGGCGTGGTTGCGGAACATATTATAGCAAATCCCGCGGAAGATACGGAGAAAATGCTCCGTCTTAGCGGAATGGATAAAAAATAATTTTAAAAACAAAAACGGAGGAAATAAAAAATGGCACTCGAAGCATTGGGAATGGTAGAAACCAGAGGACTTACCGCGGCGATAGAAGCGGCGGATTCTATGGTAAAGGCGGCTCAGGTAACCCTTATCGGAACTGAGAAAATCGGAAGCGGACTCGTAACCATAATGGTAAGAGGAGACGTAGGAGCGGTAAAGGCTGCCGTTGAAGCTGGCTCGGCTAACGCCGCAAGACTCGGCGAACTCGTAGCGACTCACGTTATCCCCAGACCGCACGCTGACGTTGAAAAGATTTTACCTACTTTCAATAAATAACAGACTTAACTTTTTTACGAGGCAGAAATAATGGGGAAAGCGCTTGGATTTTTTGAAATAAGCGGCGTAGTCGCCGCCACGGACGCTCTCGATATTATGTGTAAGGCGGCAGACGTCGAATTTGTAACTTGGGAGAAGAAGTTGGGCGGAAGATTGGTTACGCTTATAGTTCGGGGAGAGGTGTCCGCCGTAAAAGCGGCGATAGACGCCGCGACTTCGGGCGCAATAAAAAAACCCGTGTGCAAAGCGATAATAGCAAATCCGCACAGTGAAACCGAACGTATAGTTCAAAAGAGCGCTGACAGATTTATGAAAAGCAAGCAACAACAAGTTGAAAACTTGTCGAGCAAATAAATTTTGAAAATCAAATGGAGGGTATAAAAATGGCACTTGAAGCATTGGGAATGGTTGAAACCAGAGGACTTACTGCTGCAATCGAAGCCGCTGATTCTATGTTAAAAGCGGCGAACGTAGTTCTTGTCGGGACCGAGAAGATCGGTAGCGGACTTGTAACCGTAATGGTAAGAGGAGACGTAGGAGCGGTTAAGGCTGCCGTAGAAGCAGGCTCCGCTAACGCCGCTAAACTCGGAGAACTCGTTGCGACTCACGTAATCCCCAGACCTCACGGCGACGTTGAAAAGATTTTACCCGTTTTAAAGTAATCTCTTTTTAGCGAAGGCGGATAAGTCAAAAGACGATTTTGACTTATCTGTTTGGAAACAAAGACTTATTTCGGCATAATTCTCCCGCTTTTAAAAGGCGGGAGAAAAGGTCCGGAATATACGCTTAAATGGTATATTTTCATACCGTTTATTTTAGCGTTGCAAACTTTTAAAAAAAGGACGATCGGATAATGACCCCATCGGAAATCGAAAAAATAACGAGGTTGGTAATATCGGCGCTTAAAGACGGCGACGAGAAAAAACCGACGGGATTTACAGTTCCCGTAGGCGTGTCGGCAAGGCATGTCCATTTAACGCAACAAGACGTCGAAACTCTTTTCGGAAAGGGATACGTTTTGACGAAGAAGAAAGACCTTATGGGCGGACAGTTCGCCGCAAATGAGGTCGTAACCATAGTCGGGCTGAAACTCAGGGCGATAGAGAACGTCAGAGTTTTAGGACCGGTAAGAAAGGCGTCGCAAGTGGAAATTTCCGCGACTGACGCAATTAAACTCGGAATAAAAGTTCCCGTAAGGGAATCGGGAGATATAAAGGGATCCGCTCCGATCGCGGTGGTAGGTCCTTGCGGAGCGATATACCTTGACGAAGGTTGTATCGTCGCGAAAAGACATATACACATGTCGCCTGCCGACGCGGAAAGAGCGGGGGTTAGAAACGGCGACGTTGTATCGGTTAAAGTCGACAACGAAAGGGCGACGACTTACGATAACGTAACGATAAGAGTCGATCCTTCGTTTACGCTTGAAATGCACATAGATACCGACGAGGCTAACGCCGCGAGAATATCAACGGGCATGAGGGCGGAAATAGTAAAAAATTAAGGGTAAAAAGATGTTGATCGGAAAAGTTGTGGGATTCGTCGTATCGACGAGAAAATGCGAAGAACTCGTCGGCAATAAATTTATGATCGTCGAGCCGTTAAAGACGATGAATACCGAGAAGAGAATAGTTGCGGTTGATAAAGTCGGCGCTGGTATCGGCGAACTCGTTCTCGTGGCGCAGGGAAGCGCGGCGAGAGTGGGAACGAGCAACGACCGCGCGCCTATCGACGCCGCGATAGTCGGTATCGTAGACGCAGGGCAGAATCTTGATTTGGAGTAAAAAATGGATATAAGCGCATTGAGCGAATTATATAGGGAAGCGGGCTTGGTCGGAGCAGGCGGAGCCGGTTTTCCTTCTTATGCAAAACTTAATACGAAAGCGGAAATAATTCTTCTTAACTGCGCTGAGTGCGAACCTCTTTTAAGGCTTCATCGTCAACTTTTCGTAGCGAAGACCGAGGAGATATTATCCGCTTTCGACGAAACGAGAGAGTGTGTCGGAGCGAAAGAGGGAATAGTCTGTCTTAAAGACCATTACACGGACGCGATAGCGGCTTTCGAGGGAGTAAAGGACAGATTTCCGAAATTAAAACTCTGCAAGCTTCAAACGGTATACCCGGCGGGCGACGAAGTCGTGATGATATACGAAGCGACGGGAAGACGGGTAAGACCGGGCGGACTTCCGATAGAAGTAGGCGTCATCGTTTATAACGTCGAAACTATGTATAACGCCCATAGGGCGCTTAACGGAAAACCCGTAACCGATAAAATCGTAACAGTTGCAGGCGAAGTCAATTCGCCCGTTACGGTAAGAGTTCCCATAGGAACGCCCATAAAGGATCTTATAGCCTTTGCCGGCGGACAAAAGAGGGATAATTGTATTTATTGGGTAGGCGGACCGATGATGGGCGTAATGTCCTCTCTTTCCGACCCCGTAACTAAGACGACCAATTCGCTTTTCGTCTTTCCCGACGACCATTATCTCGTGAAAAGACACGACAGCGATTTAAAGATAGAAATAGCGAGAGCGGCGGCGAGTTGTTGTCAATGCCAACTTTGCACCGACCTTTGTCCCAGACACAATCTCGGACACCCGATAGAGCCGCACAAAATAATGAGAGCGGCGGCATGTAACGATTTTAAAGACGTCAACGCCTTTATGAACACCTTTTATTGTTGTTCGTGCGGAGTATGCGAATTGTATTCCTGTCCGCAAGGCTTGTCGCCGAGAAAACTCATAAATCTCGTCAAAGGGGGGCTTAGGGCGAACGGAATAAAGCCCGATCCAACCGTAAAGGCGAGCGAAGTCAATAAAAACAGAGAATACAGAAAAGTTCCCGTGTCAAGGCTTATGGCGAGGCTTGGTGTAAGCGGTTATCAGTCGGAAGCGCCGCTTGATATGACGCTTAAAGGTGTAGACGAAGTAAAGATAAAGTTATCCCAGCATATAGGAGCGCCGTCAATACCCGTCGTAGCGCTCGGACAGAGGGTAACAAGAGGAAGCGTTATAGCGAAAGCGGCGGACGGATTGTCCGTTAATATACATGCGTCGGTATGCGGAGTGGTAAACGACGTAAACGATAAATTCATTAAGATAAAATTCAACCGTGAGGACGAGAGATGAGCAAAGCGATAGGAATGGTGGAATATAAGACGGTATCTGCCGGCGTTACGGCAACCGACCTTATGGTAAAGACCGCCGACGTTGACATAATAGAGGCGCAAACGGTTTGCCCCGGTAAATATATTTCAATAATAACGGGAGAATTGAGCGCCGTAAGAGCGGCGGTAGACAATGCGAAATCTACTTTCGAACTTCAACTTATCGACAGTTTCGTTTTGGGAAATCCCGATCCTTCGATTTTCCCTGCGATAGTCGGAACGACGGATATTTCCGAAGTAAACGCTCTCGGTGTATTGGAGACTTTCGACGCGGCGCAGATAATAGTTGCGGCGGATAATGCGGTAAAGACTTCAGACGTAAAACTCATCGAAATAAGACTTGCGAGGGGAATGTGCGGAAAATCTTATTGTATGCTTACCGGCGAAGTTGCGGCGGTAGACGCCGCGATTGAGAGGGCGAAAGATATAATAATGCCGAGCGGAATGCTTCTCGATAGTTCGGTCATCGCAAGACCGGACAAAAAACTCATAGAAAAAATACTGTAAAAAATGAAATTGCAAAATTGAAAAGTTTTGCGATTTTTTTAAAAACGGGGTGGAAAATGCTTGCAGTCGAAAGAAAAAACAAAATACTCTCGATATTGCAAACCGAAAAAAAAGTAGTTGTAGGCGAACTTTCGAAGATGTTTTCGGTTTCCGAAGAAACCATACGAAGAGACCTTGAAAAACTTGAAAAAGAAGGTCTTGTCGTAAAGGCTTACGGAGGGGCGGTATTGAACGAAAACACGCAGAGCGATATGCCTCTTGCTGTCAGAAAGAGAACCAACGTAGTTGGAAAACAGAAAATAGCGGAATTAGTCGCCGGGCTTATCGAGGACGGTTCGAGCGTTATGCTCGACTGTTCGTCTACGGCGTATTTCATTGCGAAAAAACTGAAAGAACGCAGAAATATGACCATCATAACTAATTCGATTGAAATTTTGATCGAATTAAAAGACCAAAAGAATTTTAAAATTTTTTGCACGGGCGGACTTCTGGGCGACGATAGCCTTGCGCTCGTAGGTAGTCACGCAGATACAATGATATCGAGCGTTCACGCCGGATTTTCGGTAATTTCGTGTAAGGGCTTCGATATCGAAAGGGGTATAACCGATTCCAACGACCTTCACGCCTTCACGAAACAGACGATGATAAGGCATTGCGATAAAAAGATACTTGCGGTCGACAGCAGTAAATTCAACCGAGTGGCGTTTAACGTCGTCGGTAAATTTTCTGACGTCGACGTCATAGTGAGCGACGTTAAACCTCCCGAAGAATGGCTTCAAAAATTTAACGAGTCGGGCGTTAGATGTCTGTATCCCGAGGAGACGAGATGAAAACCAAAGTTATATGTTTTGCGAACAATAAAGGGGGAAGCGGAAAGACGACGACTTGCGCAAGCCTTGCCTACGCGTTCGGAGAGAGGGGCAAAAAAGTCCTTATGATAGACGGCGATATGCAACTCAATCTTACGTTGTCGTATTTTAACGAGGACGACGCGCTCGCTTTTGCGAAGAGTGAAAAAAACCTCTATAACGCCGTAAAAAACGGAAAAGGCTTAGAGGAATGCATAGTAAAGACGGAATATGAAAACGTCGACCTTATTCCCTCGTCGACGCTTATGAGTTCGATAGAATTCGAACTTTTCACCAAGTGGCAAAGAGAAAGCATACTTAAAAAAATGCTTTTAGGAATAGTAAGCGAAGGGAAATACGATTTCGTATTGATAGATGCTCCGCCGACGCTCGGTTGTTGGGTAATGAACGCCCTTGTTGCGTCGGACTATATAATTCTTCCCGTCGAAGCAAGCCCGTGGGGGCTGTTCGGACTTGCGAATATGTTCGAGTTTATCGAAAGCGTAAAGGAGATAAATTCCGATCTTTCACTTCTCGGCGTAGTCGTAACAAAAGTAGACGCGAGAAGAAATTATTTTAAACAAACTCTCGAAACTCTTAAAGCGACGGAGGGCATAAACGTATTTCAACAGGTAATACATACGGACAGTTCTGTCGAATGGGCGCAAGATACATCTAAACCCGTCGGCGGATATAAAAAGTCGGCGAGGAGCGCCGGAGAATATTCGGCTCTTGCGGACGAAATATTGGAAAAATTATAAGGAGAGAGAAAAATGTCGGTAGGAAAGGGCAGTTTAAAAAGAGCGGTTTCGGCGAAAAACAATTCTTCCGAAAAGCAGAAGGCGGTAATTAACGCCGTTGTCGATTTTGAAATAGAAAATATTTCTTTTAACGAAGTAAAAGACGAAAAGATGAAGTTGTCGATTGAAAAATACGGCGTGATTCTTCCGGTAGTTTTGGCAAAGGACAAGACTGGCGTTAAAGTTGTCGACGGAATAAAGAGAATTTCGGCTCTTAAAGCGCTCGGCGAAAAGACGGTCAAAGCCGTAGTTTTAGATGGCGGAGCGTCTAAGGTCAAAGCCGAACTCGATAAGTTCGGAAAGGTAACCGTAAAAGAGGATATTCACGAAAAGAAATTCGAGGCGATAAAGAGGCTCGGCGAAGAGGAAATTCCTTTCTATCTTCTTTGATTTTGCGTGAAAAATAAGGCAAAACGCTCATTATTTTTCATAAAAGAGTAAAAAACGCTCAAAAAAGCGTAAAAAAAAACAATTTTTAAAATTTCTATTGACAAAAGTAAAGTTCGATAGTATAATATAGCATATTTATTTTTACGGCTGTCCCTGTGTTAAATTTGCAGGGACGGTCTTAAATTTTTCTTATAGATATGCTAAATTTTCTCTATGACAATATCGGCGGTATAAATTCAGTTTCCGCCGTGATAATATCCGTCGCAATAATGCTTATGGCGGGGTTCGGAATGACGAGAATAACCAAACTTTTGAAACTTCCGAACGTTACGGCGTATATTCTTGCAGGCGTAATCATCGGACCGTATTGCTTCGACTTTATTCCGAAACCCATAGTCGAGGGAATGGACTTCATCTCTGATATAGCGCTTGCGTTTATAGCCTTCGGGGTAGGCGAGTTTTTCAAATTTTCGACGATAAAGCAAAACGGAACCAAAGTTATCGTAATAACCTTGTTCGAGGCGTTGCTTGCGTCGGTAGTCGTGTTCGTTCTGACTTATTTCGTCTTGGGGCTCGGACTTCCTTTTTCGATAATTCTCGCCGCTCTCGCTTCGGCAACCGCCCCGGCTTCTACGATGATGACTATCCGTCAGACGGGCGCAAAAGGAGATTTCGTCGACACGCTGTTGTCCGTGGTCGCTCTTGACGACGTAGTAAGCCTTCTGGCGTTCAGTATGGCTATATCCGTCGCTCTCGCTTCGATGAGCGGACAATTCTCGGCAGAAAGTGTTTTAACGCCTTTACTCTTAAACGTCGTTATGGTCGTAGTCGGAATACTCTTCGGACTTTTATTGAAACTTCTTATGTTCAAGCGTTCGACGGATAACAGACTTATCGTATCGGTGGCGTTGTTATTTGCTATTTGCGGAATAGGCGCGGCGTTAGGCGTTTCGCCCCTTCTTGCCTGTATGGCTATGGGAACGGTGTATATAAACACGACTAACGACGAAAAACTCTTCAAACAGTTGAATTATTTTAATCCCCCCGTTCTTCTTTTATTTTTCGTTTTATCGGGCGTAAAGTTCAGATTAGACGTTCTCGTCGACGTCAAAAGCGCAATAAACGGATCGCCGATTTTGGTTATCGGAATACTGTATTTTTTAGTTAGAATAATCGGAAAATATTTCGGAGCGTTTTTAGGCTGTCAAGTTACGAAAAAAGACAAAAAAGTTAGGAATTATCTCGGTCTTGCGCTTATTCCGCAAGCGGGTGTATCGATAGGTCTCGCGGCTTTGGGGGCAAGGATAATAGGCGGAGAGTCGGGTAGCGTCTTGCAGACGATAATATTGTCGTCGAGTATTTTATACGAACTTATAGGCCCCGCGTGCGCCAAAGTTTCTCTCTATCTTTCGGGTTCTTACGGTAAAGACGAAGTTGAAAGGAATATAAAAGAGGAAATACCAAAAGCGGAAAAAGAGAGGAGAGAAGTCGAGAGTTTAAAGGAAAAACTTTACGCCATAGAAAAGGAAATTTCGGACAGAGAATACGCTCGGAGCGAAGAGGAGTCGGCGTTTATTTCGGCAATCGAGGAAGAAGACGATCCGAAAGACTATATAAGAAGAAAATTTATAAACAGGAGATAGAAAAATGTGGGAAAATTTCGTTGAAGAATTTTTGAAAGGTTCAAGCGATATAAATATATTTTCGGTGTTGCTTAAAGTCGTTCTCGCCATAATCTTTTCGGCGATAGTCGGCGCAGAAAGGGCTAAAAAAAGACACGCCGCCGGTTTAAGGACGTTTATGCTCGTTTCGCTTGGGGGAGTTTTAAGCGGAATTTGCGATACTTATTTAATAAGCAAGGGCGTTTTGGTTCCCGTGATTTCGGGAGCGCTCGTTATAGGAATTGCGATAATAAGTTGTAACGCAATACTTTTCAGTTCAAAAAATCAGTTGAAAGGACTTACGACTTCGGTTTGCCTTTGGGTTTCGAGCGTAGTTGCTGTCGCATTGGGACTCGGAATGTATCTCGTGTTTATAATAGGCGCCGTCGCTCTCGTTTTGTCGCTGATGATATTTCCGAAAATGGAATTTATGTTTAAGGACAGATCGAACCATTTCGAGATACACCTCGAACTCAAATCGAGAAATAATCTTCGTGAATTTCTCGAAACGGTCCGCGCTTTCGGACTTGCGGTCAACGACATAGAAATAAACCCCGCTTACGCGAATACGGGGCTCGGAGTTTATTCGTTGATAGTAACGGTGGAAAGCGAGGAATTGAAAAAGAAAAAACATGAGGAAATAATAGAAGCGCTATCGGCTTTGGATTGCGTTCACTACCTCGAAAAAATAAGTTGACAGTCGCCCGATTTCGGGCGACTTTTTAATTAAGCAATTTTCGGATAATAAAAAAGCAATTTTCGGATATTTACTTGAAATTTTGTTTGTGGTAAAATACAAGTTGAAAAGATTGCGCGCAAGGGTTTTTGAGCGACGTATTTAAACGGAATCGAGTTAATACGAAGCGTCGTAAAACCGCTTGACAAAAAATTTTTTTGCTATTTTAAAACACCAAAAAGGAGTTTATTATATGAAAAAAACAGCGATAATGCTTTCGTTTGTTTTAACGCTTTTAATAGCCGGAGGTTGCCGAAACGACTCTATTTCCGAAAACGGATTTAAATTTGAATTGGGCGCGCCCGTCGTCGTAGGTCAAGGGCCGTCGGTCGATGAAGTCGGTTGGGGACCATATCAATTTCCAAAACTCACTCAGACTTCCGATTTAAAGATTTACGCAACCATAGGTTTAGGACAGGATTCCGCCAACGATTATGAAAACAAAGAAAGAAGAAATTATATGTCCGTAGACGATGGGAAAACGTGGCAAGAAGTCGATTCTGCTACGGATTATTCAAACAAGTCGAGAGGACTGAAAATGCCGAACGACAAAAATTTTATCGGATTTTTGACTAAAAACGCCTACGAGGCGGACGTTTTACCCGATTTAAAAAACCATAAACCGATAGTAAATTATAAAGACAAAGATTATTCACTTTACTATGCAAATGACATAGAGGGATTTTCAAATGTCTTTACCGCCGAAGAATACGATGAAAAAACGGATAGCGTAGAAAGATTTCAGGCAAAGATAAATTGGGAATATATGCCTCTTGAAAAAATAGGCAATCGCAAGCAATCTCAAAGCGATTTATGGGATAAGATAATTGCTCCCGAATCTTTATTCGCATTAACGCCGTGTAGCGGAATAATTATGCTCGACGACGGAACGCTCGTATTTACAATGTATTGCGTAGGTTTTGACAGTTTGACGGGAAATGCGACTTTCGGGGCTTATAACGTCTATTTGTTTTCGTCTACGGACAGCGGAAGAACGTGGAATTATTACAGTCAGATATTGACAGGTAAGGAGATAGCGGCAAACAGCGAAGGTTTTTGCGAGCCTTCCATAACGAGAGCACCCGACGGAAGTTATATTATTCTTATGAGAACGGGAGCGAATAAACCTTGCTATATAACGAGGTCTACGGATGATTGTAAGTCTTGGAGCGAGCCGGAAATATTCGACGATATAGGCGTTTTCCCGCAAATCGTAACGCTTAAATGCGGAGTAACGCTTGCAAGTTATGGAAGACCGGGACTTTATTTAAGGTGGACGGGAGATCCGAGTTGCGAAAAATGGAACGAACGGATAGACCTCGGTATTACGGCGGATATAGATAACCACGGGAAATATTCCTGTTGTTATACATACGTGCACATTAATTGATATACTTTTATTATAAGCATAAACAAAAAAAATGCAATGACCATTTCAAATATGCTTGACCATTTCACGACAAAATGCTATATTAAATAAAAGGAGAAGTGACTATGAATGACTTTTTTAAGAAAAAATGGATTATCACGCAAATTATTTTGGCGATATTTGTTCCTATCGGTACTGGTAATCTGGTACATAAAAATCGTCCGTCGCACGGACTTGCTTTGAATTGTGACGGAGAAAAGAAGTTTATTTTTAGTGACGGAACAGTTTGCAATGTGTGTAAAAACGACTTAATTTATTTGCCTAAAAACTCTAATTACGAGATAGAAACTGCCATTCCAGGAGATACTTGGTGTAGCCTTGATTGCCGAAAACAAAGATATGTTGAAACGCCTTGAAACTTCTATGAACGAAACTCTTGCTTTTGCAAAAGAGAACCGAGCGCTGAAAGCGGATAATGAGAGAAAGAGCAGAGCCTTAGAAATCGCCGTTAAACTTAAAGAGCAAAATCCTATGGAATTTAACAGGATAGTTTACGGAAGGCCGATAGGCGGAACAATGGAGAGATTTTTTTCGTCGGTGCTATCGTTGTTTACGCCGGAAGTAACGAATAGGTCAATAAGATTGAAAGAAATTGAGGAGGAATTAAAAGATGAACGAGAGCGACAAGAGAACCTAAACGGTTATTACCATAGCAGATAAAAAGCGCAGAAACTATTCTTTTTTAAAAAAA
>CADBUU010000019.1 GCA_902797945.1 uncultured Eubacteriales bacterium
CCGCTTGAATTTTGAAATTCCTGCGACCGAAAAGGTCGCTCCCTTTCAAAATTCGTCGCGCGCCTTGTCTTGCGGACAATCGTTTCCCCTATAAAAACCACGCTTATCCCGTAATACGTCGTTCCGCTTGGTGTTTGACTTTTCTTCGCGGCGACGAGGCGTTTTCAAAAAATATAAAGAGTTATTAAAGTTAAGGTAAATTTATGAAAGCAGTAGTTCAAAGGACAAAAAGAGTCGCTTTGTCGGTAGACGGAAAACTTATTTCCGAAATTGAAAAAGGTTTCGCCGTTTATTTCGGTGTGGGTAAAGGCGACGGAAAGGAAAAAGCTGATTACCTTGCTAAAAAGATTTCGGGATTAAGAGCCTTCGAGGACGATAACGGCAAAATGAATCTTGCGCTTAAAGACGTCGGCGGAGAAATTTTACTGATTTCACAGTTTACCTTGCTTGCCGACCTTTCTCACGGCAACAGACCGAGTTTTACCGAAGCGGAAGAACCCGTTAAAGCCAAAGAACTATACGAATATTTCGGGAAAAAACTTGAAGAATTCGGAATGACGGTCAAATACGGGGTGTTCGGCGCAGATATGAAGATAGAACAATTTAACGATGGTCCGGTAACTTTATTATACGAATTATAAAAAGACCTCGCATAGGCAATAACGCCTTGCGAGGTCTTTCGAACCCAAATCAAATTTTTTTGTTTATAAACGAAAAAATCAAAGAGATGACGGAAGCGACGCCTCCGACTATCAAATAAAAATAAAAGCAAATAGTTGTATTCACGGAACCACTGTTAAATCCTAAATATAATGCGATAAAGGATATAAAAAAAAGAGTTGCGATATAGTTAGGCTTCGCTTGCGGCTCTTTTTTTATTGCGTAAACGACCGATTGTATCGCCGTGAGTGAAACGACGCTTAAAACCGCTCCTTGCATATCGAGAACGACGTCTGAAAACATTCCGCCCCTTCCGGGGGTAATAAGTTGTATGGTTTCGGTTAGCGAGGCAAAGAAAAAAGTAGTCAATAGGTCGATTATCAGCCATTTAGATTTGTCTTTAAACGAAGAAGTCGCTATAAAAGACAGAAAGCCTAAAAGTCCGAATAAACCGAAATGCCCGATGAATTTGCGTAAAAATCCGGCAAAATCTTCAAAAGTTACCGTTTTATCCATAACTTTGATTTCCGTAACGCCTTCGCCGAACAACCCTGTAAAAATAGCAAAACTTGCGCTTACTTCCGACGATTGCTCCGCCGGAAGCGCCGCCTGTATCACGGCGAAAATCGCCGTGGCAAAATATAGGATCGCCGCCGCAAGACCGATAGCTTTTTTGATATTATCTCTCATCACTCTAACATTATATGCTTTTTAAGTTTAAAATTCAAGCGTATTCGTATAAAATAATCGAAAGAGGGCAAAATCTTAACAGAAAGACAAAATTTTCTTTCAAAGGAGAGATTTATGAGCAAAAAGAAAAAACATTCAGTAAGGAAGATGACCGAACGAGATTACGAAAATTATATAATGTCGCTTAAAGACGAGCGTCCGACCAAAGTCGTGATATCGGACGATGAAAAAGAAAAATACAGTTAATTTTCGACTTATAGGCTTACTTTTATAGGCATAAACCTAAAAATAAAGTTTACGATACTCTCGAGTAAAAAAAGCGCGAGAGTATTTATTTTTGTTGTCTTTTTGTTTAAAGTATGTTATAATATATAATATTTTATAATATAGAGGCATATTATGGAGAAAAGAGAACAGATAAAAACAGTTTTCGAAAGGTCCGATGATTTCGGAGGAAAAGAAGTCGTCGTAATGGGTTGGGCAAGAACGATAAGAGATAGCAAAGCGTTTGGATTTATAGAACTTAACGACGGAAGTTATTTTAGGAATTTGCAGATCGTTTTCGAAAGAGATAAAATAGAAAACTACGATGAGATAGCGTCGCAAAACGTCGGCTGTTCGCTCGTCGTCAGAGGAAAGGTGGAACTTACTCCCGAAGCGAGACAGCCTCTTGAGGTAAAGGCTATTGAGATAAAGGTTGAAGGGGCGTCGACACCCGATTATCCCTTACAGAAGAAAAGGCATTCTCTCGAATATCTTAGAGAAATAGCCTATTTAAGACCGAGGACCAATACTTTCGGCGCAGTTTTCCGTATAAGGAGCGAGGCGGCTTTCGCTATTCACGAATTTTTCAATAAAAGAGGTTTCGTTTACGTTCATACTCCTCTTATTACGGGAAGCGATTGCGAAGGCGCAGGCGCAATGTTCCAAGTTACTACTCTCGATCTTGAAAACACGCCGAAAACCAAGGACGGCAAAGTCGATTATGCCGAGGACTTTTTCGGTAAGACCGCCGCGTTGACGGTATCGGGACAACTTTCTGCGGAAGCCTATGCGATGGCGTTCGGTAACGTATATACTTTCGGACCGACTTTCAGAGCGGAAAGAAGCAATACCGCAAGACACGCCGCGGAATTTTGGATGATAGAACCCGAAATGGCGTTCACCGACCTTCAAGGAGATATGGACGTTGCCGAGGCAATGGTAAAAGCGATAATAAACCACGTCAAGAGGACTTGTCCCGACGAACTTAAATTTTTGAACGATTTCGTCGATAAAGGACTTCTCGAAAGGCTTGATAACGTCGCGAACAGCGATTTCGTCCGTTTGACCTATACCGAGGCTATAAAACTTTTAGAGCCGGTAAAGGACCGGTTTGAATTTCCTGTGTATTGGGGTTGCGACCTTCAAAGCGAACACGAGAGATATATCACCGAAAAAATATTTAAAAAGCCGGTATTTCTGACCGATTATCCTAAGGAGATCAAGGCGTTTTATATGAGACTCAACGACGACGGAAAGACTGTTGCGGCGTCCGATCTTCTCGTTCCGGGAGTCGGAGAACTCGTAGGCGGCAGTCAGAGAGAGGAAAGGCTCGACGTTTTGGAAAATAGAATGAACGAATTAGGTCTTAAACCCGAAGATTACGATTGGTATCTCAACCTTCGTAAATTCGGAGGAACGACGCATTCGGGTTTTGGTCTCGGCTTTGAAAGAATGATAATGTATCTTACGGGAATAGCGAACATAAGGGACGTAATTCCTTTCCCGAGAACGGTAGGCAATCTCGAATATTAAGAAATTTCTTATTTCAGGAGTAAAATTGATGAAGATCATAGTTGACGCTTACGGCGGAGACAATTCGCCCGAAGAAATAGTAAAAGGAAGCATACAGGCGTTAAACGAGCAGAAAGGCTTTGACCTCGTTCTCGTCGGTAAGGAGAGCGGGATAAGATTACTTCTTTCCGAACTTGAATACGATTCGAGCAGGGTGTCGGTCGTAAATGCGGAAGAGGTCATAGATTGCAACGAGGCGCCGACCGAGGCGATAAGGAGAAAGCCCGATTCGTCGATAGTAAAATCGGTCAAAATGCTCAAAGAAGACGAAAACGCTTCGGCATTTGTATCCGCAGGCTCGACGGGCGCGGTTTTAACGGCAGCGGTCGTATTGTCTAAAAGAATAGCCGGCGTTAACAGACCGGCGCTTGCTCCCACTTTGCCGACTCTTACGGGAGGGGAAGTTATGCTTCTCGATTGCGGAGCCAACGTCGATTGTAAACCATTAAATCTTCTTCAATTCGCAGTTATGGGAAGCGTTTATATGAGGGAAGTTTGCGGAGTTAAAAATCCGAGAGTCGCGCTCCTTTCGAACGGAACCGAAGATAAAAAGGGCAATGCTTTAACGAAAGAGGCGTTCGAACTTTTAAAAAATGCGGAGAAGATAAATTTCGTCGGCAATATGGAGGCGAGGGAATTGCTTTCGGGCGATTACGACGTCGTCGTTTGCGACGGATTTGCAGGCAATATTGCTTTAAAGAGCGTCGAGGGAACGGCAAAATGTATTTTCACGATGCTTAAAAGAGAAATAAAATCGTCAAAGTCGGCGATGATAGGCGCGTTGTTTATGAAAAAGGCGTTCAAGAGATTAAAATCCGTTCTCGATTACAATAAAAAGGGAGGGGCGGTTTTGCTCGGAATGGAAAAAGTCGTGGTAAAAGCGCACGGTTCGTCTAACGCCGAGGCGTTCAAAAACGCCTTGCTTCAAGCATATTCGGCGAGCAATCTTTCCATAAACGAAAAAATCAAAGAGGGGCTTTATCAGCTCGAAACGGAATAAAATTATGATTTTTTATATGCAGGAGTGCGAGGAAAAACTCGGCTACTCTTTTAAAGACAAAGCCATATTACGGCAATGTTTTACTCATTCTTCCTATTCGCACGAACACGGCAACGGCAAAAATAACGAGAGGTTGGAGTTTTTCGGGGATTCGATTTTGGGGTATCTGACGGCGGAATATCTCGTTGCGAAATATCCGTTGGCGGACGAGGGGATGTTGACGGAATTTAAACAACAGCTCGTTTCGAGGAAACCTCTTGCCGCCGCAATAAAAAGGGCGGGGCTTGGAGAATATCTCTTATACGGCGAAGGAGAAAGTCGGAATTCTCCCGAAAACCACGAAGCGGCGCACGAAAATCTGTTCGAGGCGTTGGTTGCCGGTATATACGTCGACGGCGGAATAGAGCCGACGAGAAAATTCGTCAAGAATTTTTTGTTTTCAAAGACTTCATTAAAAGAAAGCGGAGAGATAAAATCGACAAAAAATTCGAAAACGGCAGGCGTTACGCCCTCCGACAGCAAAAGTCTGTTGCAGATTTTTGCGCAAAAACAAAAACTCGGAAACATAGAGTATAAATCCGTAAAAGTCAGCGGGCCTCCGCATAATCCCACTTTTGAAATGGAGGTTTCGGTCGGCGGAAAAGTATACGGCAGGGCGAATGGCAAGACTAAGTCGGAAGCCTCGAAGGGGGCTGCGGAAATAGCCTACGCCAAATTGACGGCGGAGATAAAACCCGTTAAAGATAAAAGTAAAGCTAATGGCGGCAAAAGGAGAAAAAAATAAGTGAATTTCAATAAAATAGAACTTATCGGCTTTAAATCTTTTGCCGACAAACAGGAGATACAATTCGATAACGGCGTAACGTGTATCGTCGGACCGAACGGGTGCGGCAAGAGTAACGTCGCCGACGCTATAAGATGGGTGCTTGGAGAACAGTCGGCGAAAACGCTGAGAGGTTCGAGCATGCAGGACGTTATTTTCAACGGAACGCAAAACAGAAAGTCGTTGTCTTATTGCGAAGTGTCTCTCTTTTTCGATAACTCGAATAAGATATTCAAAGATCTCGATTTTACCGAGGTTCAGTTTACCCGTAAACTTTTCCGTTCGGGCGAAAGCGAATATTATATCAATAAAAAGCAAGCGAGACTTCGCGACATAATCGACCTTTTGCACGAATGCGGCGTAAGTAAAGAAGGGTATACCATAATCGGACAAGGTAAAGTATCGGAAATACTTTCGTCCAAGCCCGAAGACAGAAGGGCGATTTTCGAAGAGGCGGTCGGGATCGCTAAAACCAAGGCGAAAAGACTTGAAACCGTCCGTAAACTTGAAAGGACGAGGGAAAATATAACCCGTATAGTCGATATTACCACAGAACTCGAACGCCAACTCGAACCGCTTGGCAGACAAGCGGAAAAGACGAGGGCGTATAGGGCGCTTTCCGAAGACCTTAAATATCACGAGGTCAACGCCTACTTATATAAGCATAATAATGCGGCGTCCGTAAAAGAGAACATAAATACAAGAATTAAGGGTATAGTAGAGCAGACGGCGCTTAGAAATTCCGAACTTGAAGAGACGATAAAGAGTTATAACGCTCATCAAAGAGAAATCGCCTCTGCGGACGAATATATCAAGCAACTTAACGAAGAACTCATCGAAAAGACGCAAGCTTTCGAGAGACAGTCGGGAAACGCTAAGGTATACGGCGAAAAGATATCTTTCTTCCGTTCTGAAGTAAAGAGATTGCAGGAAGAGATAGAGGACGCAAAGTCCAAAAAAGCCGAATACGAAGGAAATATTTCTTCGGATAAAAGCAAAGAGACGGAACTCAGAGCCGAAATACAAAGGCTCGATTTAAGGGCGAGCGAACTCAACGCCGAACTTATGAGAGTTATATCCGAAATAACCGAAGGGGAGAGAAGGGCGCAATCGGCGCAACAGGCGATACTCCAAAGCGTTGAGTCTATCGCAAATCTCAAACAAAGCATTGGCGCGCTTTCTTCCGAAAAGAGTTTCATTTCCGAACAGCAACAGGAAACGGTGGAAAGAGTCAAAACTTTGTCCGATAAACTTTCCTCTTTAATGCAGGAAAACGCTTTAAATTCCGCTGAACTTCAAAAAATAGAAAAGACGGCGCAAAGAGCGAAGGACGATATTAAGGACAAAGAGGACGATATAGCCTCGACGAACAACCTTATAGCCGATATAAACAATAAACTTTACGCCTTAAATTCGGCAGTGTCCGCCCTCGAAGCCAACCGCAAGTTTTATTCCAACTTAAAAGACGGTTTCGACGGTTACGCTTATGCGGTCAAGAAACTTTTGCAGTCGGCTAAGGAAAACCGAGAAATAAATATGAGGATAAAAGGCGTCGTCGCTAACGTTATTAAAACCGAAGCGAAATACGACGTCGCTATAGAAACGTGTCTCGGCGGAGCGGTGCAGAACGTCATAACGGCGACGCCCGACGACGCGCAGTATCTCATTCAATACTTAAAGAGGACCGAAAGCGGAAGAGTTACCTTCCTTCCCGTTTCATCTATGAAGCCGAGATACGAAAGTTCCGAAACGAGGAGAGCGCTGTCCGAACCGGGAGCGTTGGGACTTGCCAACGAACTCGTAGGCTACGACGAATATTTTGACAACGTCGTTCGGTTTTTGCTCGGAAATACGCTTATAGCGGACAATATCGAGCATGCGGTTGCAATAGCGAAAAAATATCGTTTTGCGTTTAAAATAGTTACTCTCGACGGCGATCAACTTTCGTCAAACGGTTCACTGTCGGGCGGATCCCGTAAGCAAAACACTTCGAATCTTCTGTCTATGGACAGAAAACTCGAAGAGATTTCCGCCGAACTCGAAGGCAAAAAGAGTGAAATGGCAAGGCATCAGGCAAGAAAGGAACAACTCGGCATACAGATAAGCGAGGCGAGGAACGAACTCGAAAGTCTCAACGCCTTTTTGCAGGACGCAAAGCAGAAATCGGTCGCTCTTCGCGAAAAAATATCCGCAATCGAAATTCAGATTGCAGACACGACTAAGGAAATAGAGGGATATAAGGACGCCATAGCGCTTATAAATACCCGTCTTACCGAAATAAATAAAGAATACAGCGACATAGAACTCGGAAGCGAGCAACTTGCAAAAGAAAGGGAGTCCGCCTCGTCCGACGCCGAAAAACACCAATCGGTATTCGACGAATATAAAAAGAAGAGAGACGAACTCATCGATGAAAATACGCAAATTCAGGCAAGGTTGGCTTTCCTCAATTCCGAGATAAAATCTCTTACCGAAAGCGTCGGGAGAATGGAGGAAGAAATTATTTCGCTCGACGCCCTTTGCGAACGCAATCAAAAGAATATCGACAGCGATAACGTTATGATAACCAATCTCCTTGCTGAGGTTGAAAAAGTTGCGCTTTCGTCTGCGGAACAGGAATATCTTTCATCTCTTCGCGATAAGAGGACTTCGTTTGAAAACCGCAAGAACGCTTTGGGCGAAGAGGTTCGACAGGACAACCTTCGCAGAGAAATGTTGCAGGCCGAAATAGATAAGTTGAACGGCAGGAAGTATAACGAAGAAGTATCGTTGTCGAGGGTTGATTCCGAACTCGAATTTATGCAACAGAGAATACTTGAAGCATACGAAATGACCTATGAAACGGCGCTTCCTTTATACGACGAACACTACGATATAAGTATTTCATCTACGGAAATAAACACACTTAAAAAGAAGATAAGTGCGCTCGGAAACATCAACCCCAACGCCATAGACGATTATAACGAACTCAACGAGCGTTATCAGGAGATGGTCGGACAGCGCGACGACCTTACTCAGGCGGAAGATAATCTTAAATCGGTAATAAACCAACTTACCGAAGAGATGAGCAGTATTTTTTCCACGGGTTTTGCCGCCATAAGACAAAACTTTACGAGAATATTCAAAGAACTTTTCGGAGGAGGAACGGCGGACCTTATTTTAGAACAAGGAGAAACCGACGATCCTTTGGAACAGGGCGTAGAAATCGTTGCGGAACCGCCGGGAAAGAAATTACAGAAAATATCTCTTCTTTCGGGTGGAGAAATGTCACTTACGGCGATAGCAATATTGTTTGCGATATTGAAACTTCGTCCGATGCCCTTCGTCGTCCTCGACGAAATAGAAGCGGCGCTTGACGACGCCAACGTAGAAAGATTTGCGAGATACCTTAAAAACTTCTCGCAAGACACTCAATTTATCGTCATAACGCACAAAAAGGTTACCATGGAACTCGGCGACGCGCTCTACGGTGTAACGATGCAGGAAAAGGGCGTTTCGAAGATAGTTTCGGTAAAACTTGCCGACGTAGTAGATACGCTTGGGGCGTGATAATTGATAAAACGGCGTATAAGTCGTTTTTCGTCATTTTTGTAAAATCGACGGAATAAAAATAACGGAGATAAATCAATGGGCTTATTCGGAAAACTTTTTTCAGCGCTTAAAAAAACCAAGGACGGATTGGGCGAAAAACTTCGCGTATTGTTTGCGAGGGATAAAATAGGCGAGGATTTTTATGAAGATTTAGAAGACGTTTTGATATCTTCTGACATTTCAGTCGCAACAGCCGACGAGATAGTCGAAAATCTTCGCGACAGAATGATAAGCGAAAAAGTTAAGGATAAAGATTACGTCTTGTCCGAGCTGAAAACCGAGATAAAAGGCTGTCTCGATATGGCAGACGACCTCGAAATAGGTTTTCCCGCCGTAATTATGGTGATAGGAGTAAACGGCGTAGGGAAAACGACTTCGATAGGAAAAATAGCGGCGTATTATTCGTCGCAAGGTAAAAGCGTTACGATTGCGGCGGCGGATACTTTCAGGGCGGCGGCTGCAAACCAACTCGAAGTATGGGCGGACAGGGCGAAGGTCAGAATAGTCAAAAGCGCCGAAGGCAGCGATCCGTCGGCAGTCGTTTTCGACGCCGTATCCTCTGTAAAGGCGAAAAAGACGGACGTTCTTATAATAGATACGGCAGGCAGACTTCACACTAAGTCAAATCTTATGGAAGAACTTAAAAAGATGTCGAGAGTCGTTGAAAGGGAATATCCGCAGGCTGAATTTTATAAATTTATCGCTCTCGACGCAACAACCGGGCAAAACGCTCTTTCTCAAGTCGAAGTTTTCGACGAGGCGGTCGGTATCGACGGCATTATTTTGACTAAACTTGACGGAACGGCGAAAGGCGGTTTCGTAGTGTCTCTTTGCAATGAATTGCAAGTCCCCGTCGTTTTCGTCGGAACGGGCGAAAAAATCGACGACGTCGAATTGTTCGACAAAGACGCGTTCGTAGACGGGATTTTTTAAAATTGTAAGGTAAAAATACTTGACAGAAATATAAAGAGGTTGTATAATAGGCGTAAAGTAAATTTGCTTTACACTTTTGGGGGTGGTGATATGTCGTTGGACGAAGGCGTTTATTTCGATCGTTTGTTCTGCGAATATTCGTCGCTGTTAACCGAGAAAAAAAGAGAGTTGTTCGAAATGTATTTCAGACTCGATTTATCATTGTCGGAAATCGCCGAGATAAACGGAGTTACCCGTCAAAGCGTGTTGGACGGAATAGCGAGCGTAAAAAAGCAACTCGAAGAATATGAATCAAAACTCGGTTACCTAAGGAAGAAAAATGAGATTTACGCGCTTATTGACCGACTTTCAGATGAAAATTCTTCTGTCGGGGAACAAATCAAAAAGGTTTTGGGAGAAGGTTAATGGCAGTATTTTCGGGATTGTCTGAAAAACTCAATCATATATTTTCCAAGATGACCAAAAGGGGAAAACTTACAGAACTCGAAATAAAACAAGCGATGAGGGAAGTCCGTATTGCTCTTTTAGAGGCGGATGTCAACTTGCAAGTCGCAAAAGATTTTATAGCGAGCGTAAGCGAAAAAGCGGTCGGACAGGATATTTTAAAGAGTTTAAGTCCGGCTCAACAGGTCATAAAGATAGTAAACGAAGAACTAACGGCGCTGATGGGTTCGACCAACAGCAAACTCGTCGTAAGTTCGTCTTTGCCGACGGTGATAATGATGTGCGGACTTCAAGGAGCGGGAAAAACCACTCTTTGCGGAAAACTCGCTCTTCATTTAAAAAAGCAGGGTAAAAAACCATTGCTCGTCGCTTGCGACGTCTACCGCCCGGCGGCTATAGAACAACTTAAAATTGTCGGAGAAAAAGCGGGGGCGGAGGTCTTTGAAAAAGGACAGGGAAATCCCGTTAAAATCGCTTCCGAAGGCGTTGAATACGCCGAGAGATTCGGTTTCGATACGGTTATTGTCGATACTGCGGGTAGACTTCATATAGACGAAAATCTTATGAAGGAACTCGAAGATATCACGAAGACGATAAGGGTTGACGAAATACTTCTTACCGTCGATTCGATGACGGGACAAGACGCGGTAAACGTTGCGAAAACTTTCAACGAAAGACTTGCGGTTACGGGCGTCGTTCTGACGAAACTCGACGGCGATACGAGGGGCGGCGCTTGCCTATCCATTAAAGCGGTTACCGGAAAGCCTATAAAATTTGCTTCGGTTGGCGAAAAACTTACCGATTTAGAGCCTTTTTATCCGGACAGAATGGCGAGCAGAATTCTCGGAATGGGCGACGTTCTATCACTCATCGAAAAGGCGCAGGAAGCGGTCAGCGAAGAGCAAGCCGTTAAACTTGAAAAGAAATTCCGTGAAAACGCCTTTACTTTGGACGATTATCTCGAACAGTTCGCAATGCTTAAAAAAATGGGCGGAGCGAGGGGGCTTATGGAGATGCTCCCCGGAATGGGACTCGGCGGCAAGGTGAAAATTTCCGATAAAGACATAGACGAAAAGAAAATAGAGAGAACAAAAGCGATCATTCTTTCTATGACGAAGAGAGAAAGATTCGATCCGAGCATTATCAACTATTCGAGAAAGACAAGAATAGCAAAGGGAAGCGGAACTACCGTTCAGGACGTAAATCAACTTCTTAAACAATTCGACCAAACTAAGCAAATGATGAAAATGATGAGAAACAGAAAGGGATTTTTCCCGTTCTGATAATCATAAAAAACAAAAAATTTTAACGGAGGAATAGAATTATGGCAGTAAAAATGAGATTGACCAGACTTGGCGACAAGAAATCTCCTACTTATCGTATCGTAGTAGTTGACAGCAGAAAGGCGAGAGACGGAGAGTATATCGATAAAGTAGGTCACTACAATCCTACCGCGAATCCCGCCGAAGTGGTTATCGACGCTGACAAAGCTAAAGATTGGCTTTCCAAAGGCGTTCAACCCACCGAAACCGTTCGCGCTCTTCTTTTAAATGCCGGTGTAATCGAGAAGTCGGAAAAATTATCCCCCTCGAAGACTAATCCCAAGAAGAAAAAGAAATAATTTTTGAGCGGATATTCATCTCAACTAGCTGCGTTTCTGTTTCGTTTCAAGAGTTCGATGACCAAAGAGGTCAATCTCATTCTTTCAACGAAACGAGCCTTGCTATTTGA
>CADBUU010000020.1 GCA_902797945.1 uncultured Eubacteriales bacterium
TTGAAAATGAGTCCGGCTGAATACCGAACTCAATCTCAAATAATTTAATTAAAAAATTTTGTCCAAACTTTGGGGTTCACTTCATTTTCAGACAATGCCTTTTTTGTTTTTACTTATTTAAAAGTTCTATTGAAAAATCTATTCTTCTGAGAGTTTCTTCTTTTCCGAGGAGCGATGCCATTTCAGTTGCGCCGCCCGGCGTTACGCTTTGCCCCGTTATCGCTATTCTCATCACCCAGAAAAGCGCGCCGCTCTTTATTCCCGCTTCTCCCGCCTTTTCGCTTAAAGTCTGATAAAGGTTGTCGTTTGAAAAATCGTCTATCCCTTCGAGATATTTCTTGATTTCGGGAAGCAAAGACTTCGCAACTTCCGCATTAGTCTTGTTCTTTTTATTTTCGTAAAGAGCAAGGTCGTAAGGCTCGATCTCGGCGAGCCAATCTATCTTTTCGGGAATTTCTCCCAAAACTTCGGTCCTGCCGTGAAGAAGTTTCGCAATTTTCCTTAAATCGTATTTGCCGTTTACTTTCGACTTCTTCAAAAACGGAAGAGCGGCTTCGTAAAACTCGTCTTCTCCAAGCGCCCTTATATATTCGCCGTTGAGCCAACGGAGTTTTACTTCGTCGAATATCGACGGAGATTTGGAAATTCCGTCAAGAGAGAATTTCTTTACCATTTCGGCAAGAGTCATCTTCTCAACGTTATCTTTCGGAGCCCAACCGAGAAGGGCAACGTAGTTTATTATCGCCTCTTTTAAATATCCTTTATTGACGAAATCGTCGAAGTTGGCGTCGCCGTATCTCTTGGAAAGTTTACGGGTTGCGTCCTTCATTATCGTCGGAAGGTGGATATATACGGGACGTTCCCAACCGAAAGCGTCATACATAAGGTTATATTTTGGCGTGGAGGAAAGATATTCCGTGCCTCTTATGACGTGAGTTATTCCCATAAGGTGATCGTCTATGACGTTCGCAAAGTTATAGGTCGGCATTCCGTCGCTCTTTATAAGAATATTGTCTTCAAGTTCGTCGTAATCGACTTTTATCGTTCCGTAAATCAAATCTTCGTAAGAACTCGTTCCTTCCGTCGGAATATTTTGTCTTATAACGTAAGGCTCGCCTGCGGCGATTCTTCTTTCTACTTCCTCTTTCGGAAGGTGAAGGCAATGCTTGTCGTATTTTCTGTTGCCGTTGGCGTCGGTAAGGCTTTCAAGCCTTTCTTTCGAACAAAAACAATAATACGCGCCCCCGAGATCTATGAGTTTTTTAGCGTATTCGGCATAAATTTCCTTTCTTTCGCTCTGAACGTAAGGGCCGTAATTCCCGCCTATATCCGGACCTTCGTCGTAGTATAATCCCGATTCTTTAAGGGAATTATAAATTACGTCGATAGCGCCTTCGACAAATCTTTGCTGGTCGGTATCTTCTATTCTCAAAATAAAATCGCCGCCGTTGGATTTGGCGTAAAGATAGGCGTAAAGAGCGGTTCTGAGCCCGCCCAAGTGCATGAATCCCGTGGGACTCGGAGCAAATCTCGTTCTGACTTTCTTCATAATAGTTCTCCGTTAAAAGTATCTAATTTTCTTTCTAAAAAGTCCAAAGCGCCTTGCGCTCTGAAACTGTAAATATCGCAAGAAGTAACGATAATATGGTCGTAAAACAACACTCCCGACAATTTAAACGTCATAAACAGTTTATTCGTCGTTCTCTCGTCCTCCAAAGACGGACGGGCTATTCCGTTCGGATGATTATGCGCTATTACGACCGCATAAGGCTTAATGAGCGCAAAAGATTCCATAAGGTCCTGAACGGGAACGGTAACCTGTCTGCTTTGATTACTTGAAAACTCCTGAATTTTCATAACCTTCCCGGATTTCGTAAGATATATCGCGACGAAAACTTCGTCCTCGAGGTCGCCGTAACGCTGAATAAGAAGGTCTTTAAAGGTTGCTAACGAATAGTGCTTTGCGGCGTAGAATTTCGAATTGCTCAATTTATCGCATATTTTGCCGATACTGACCAAAAATGCGGCGGACCTTTCTCCGAGTCCGTCTACCCTCTTTAATTCTTCGGGCTTAGTCGTCAATACTCCGTTTATCGAACCGTATGAATTGAGCAATCCTCTCGCTATGGGACTCGTGTTTTTCCTCGGGATGACGTAAAATAACAAAAGTTCCAATAGTTCCGCTTCGGATAGAGAGTCCGAGTTATTGATAAATTTTTCTCTCAGTCTTTTTCTATGGTCTTTATGGACGCTCTCTTTTTTCTTACCTTCTACCACCTGCAGAAACTCTCCTATTCCCTTCGGTTTTTCATTCGCATTTTTAAAACTTTAAATCAAAAATATAAAAAAGCCTTTAATTTATTTTACCACAAATAAAAAAAAGTGTATAATAAAATAAACAACATTTTTAAATTTTGGGAGAAGAAAATGGAAAAATATTTCGAAAATATAAAAACGAGCCTTAAAAAACTCGTATCCATAAACTCTGTGGAAGCAAAACCCGAAAAAAACAAACCTTTCGGTCCGGGCGTTTACGACGCCTTGCATTTCACGCTTTCGCTTGCCGAGGAACTCGGTTTCGAAACCAAAAACTATGACAACTATATCGGCGAGGCTATTTTCGGAGAAGGCGAAGAAGAAATGGCTATTTTGTGTCATCTCGACGTCGTTCCCGTCGGTAAACTTTCAGATTGGAAATATCCGCCCTTTTCCGCAACCGAAGCGGACGGTAAAATTTACGGCAGAGGAACTATGGACGACAAGGGCCCGGCGATAGTTTGCCTGTATTGCCTAAAAGCGTTAAAAGACGATGGATTCGTTCCCAAAAAGAAAATAAAACTTATATTCGGCTGTAACGAAGAATCGGGTTGGGGTTGTATAAAACACTACAAAGAAGTCGCCAAAATGCCCGACTTCGGTTTTTCTCCCGACGCCGACTTCCCCGTTTTATATGCCGAAAAAGGAATATTACACGTTAAATTCCAATTCCCTTTACGCGACAGGCTTAAATGGATAAGCGGAGGAAGCGCCATAAACGTCGTTTGCGACAAATGCGAGGCGATAGCGCCGTTTAACGCCGATTTCGCTAAAATTTACGGAGTTTCGGAAGAGGACGGAAAACTCGTTACCACAGGTAAAACCGCTCACGGCTCGACGCCCGATAAAGGTAAAAACGCTATTTTGCCGATGATCAAATATCTCGAAAGCATAGACACCGTCGACGTCAGAATAAGAGAATATCTATTCGACGATATATTGGGACTGAAACAACTTAACGACGATACGGGTTATCTTACTATGAGTCCGGACGTAATTTCGATAGAAAACGGAAAATTAAATATTTCCGTCGATATTCGTTACCCCTCGACGTTGGGCGCCGATTTCCTTCTTTCGGAACTCAAAAAAATAGCGCCGTATACAGTTTTATCTCATCAACTTCCCCTCTATAACGACAAAAACAGTTTTCTTATTACGACGTTACTCAAAATTTATAACGATACGATGGGCGTTAACGCCGAGCCGATCGCCATCGGCGGCGGAACTTACGCCCGCGCTTTAAAAGAGGGAACGGCGTTCGGTCCCGAAATGCCCGGCGAAGAATCAACGATTCATCAGCCCAACGAATACGTCAGTATCGAAAATCTGAAATTACAGTGTAAAATGTATAAACAGGCGATAAAAAAACTTTCCGAATAAAATAACTCCCGAACGAAAATTCGTTCGGGAGTTATTTTTATTTAGCCGAATGAAAATAAGATTGAACTTGTTAAAACGGCTAATCAATCGATAGATATCTGATGTGAAGTCGGAACTTTTGGCTGCTCTTTGGGAATTTCAACCGTCAAAACTCCGTTTTCATATTTTGCCTTGACTTCCTCTTCTTTGACGTCGCCGACATAGTAACTACGGGAAAGAGAACAATTTCTCTCTCTTCTTAAATAATTATGCTTATTGCCTTCTTCGCTTTCCTTTTTAGACGCCGAAATAGTAAGATAGCCGTTTTCAAGAGAAATATTTATATCCTTTTTCTCAAATCCGGGAACTTCAACGTCCATAAGATAAGATTTTTCGGTTTCTTTTATATCCGTCTTCATAGTATTGAATTTTTCCTCGTAGAACATGGGTTTAAAGAAATTGTCGAATACGTCGTCAAAAACGTCTAAATTGTTACCGTTGTTTTTTACCAAATAATTTTTCATAAAATATCACACTCCTTGATTTTTTTTGATTTGATGGTCTTAGGAATTAGCACTCTTTGGTTTTGTTTGTTAGCACTCTTCCCTTTTGACTGCTAACATTATAACACCTTTTTTTTCCTTTGTCAATACTTTTACACAAAAAATTTGTAAAAATTTTTAAATAATTTTATCCACAAAGTTTTTCGTTTATAATTATCCCCTTTTTTTGCAAAAATTAAACGCCCTGTCCTAAAACAAGGCGTTTAATTATTAATTTTCTTCGTCAAAGACTACGCTTATAATCTTCCCCGCTTTCTTTATGGGAACGGGGGTTGCCTGTCCGGAGAGATTGGCGTCTACTCTGACAACCCGTCCGACGCAAATTCCGCCGCCGTATTCGACCGCAACTTTCATATCGACGAGTGGCGCGATCTCGTCGGAGATATACCACCGTTCTTCGCCGTCGTCGTGTCTGACTTTTACAAACGTATGCCTTCCTCCGTCTTTTATAACTCCTCCGCTTAAAGAATGTATCATTATAATATTATCTCCAAAATAAATTTTCCCTTTTCTCCTCTTGCGGAAATTTTGCCTTTTTCGAGTTCGACGATTTCCTTTGCGACAGAAAGCCCTATTCCGCTTCCGCCGATATCCGACGCGCGACTTTCCGCCGACCTGTAAAATCTTTCGAATACCTCGTCGAGATTTCTCTCGGTTTGCCACGGGCAATCGTTTTCTATGCTTATTTTTATCGATTTACCTTCGTTTACAAGTTTTAACAAAATATATCTTTCGGAATATTTTACTGCGTTATCCAAAACGAGAGAAAAAACTCTTCGTATCATTTTTTCGTCGCCGGAATAAGACGCTTCGTCTATTTCGGACTCGAAAACTTTTCCCTGCGACTCTATTACCTTTTTAAATCCGTCGGCTACGTCTTTAAGAGCGTCGCTTAAAGAAAAATGTTTCATCTCGCCTCTCGGTCTTTCTTGCAATTTAGAAAGTTCTATCAAATCTCTGACGAGAGAATTCATTTTCGCAACTTGTTTGGATATTGCCTGCGTGCTTTCGTTTTCGCCGTATTCGAGGGCTATAAGTTCGTTGTTTGCGGAAATAACGGTAAGGGGAGTTTTTAATTCGTGTCCTGCGTCCGTTATAAATCTTCTCTGCTTATCATAAGAATCTGCTACGGGTTTAAGTATTTTGCCGGAAAGCGGAACGAGAGCGCCGAACACCGCCAAAACGCCGATCAAAGATATTAAAATGCTATAAAGCAAAAACCTTCTCGCAGTATTTAGTTGTTTTAAGCAATCTACGAAAACGACGAACGTTCCGTCGTCTTGAATTTTTTTCCCGTATCTTAAATCGCCTTTATACCCTCTTTCGGAGCCGTTTACAACCTCTTCCGCAAGTCTTTTCGCTTCCTCTTCTCCCACGGAGAATATTTGCTCCATATTGAAAGAATAGTCGTCGCCGTTTATCTTTACCGTAAAATATCTCGTTTCAAACGGCGTTTCAGGGCCCAAACCGTAATTGCCGTCTTTATTCCAATCGGGGAAAATTTCTCTCGGTTCGCCCGGTTTTTCTTCTCTTTCGCCGTTCGGTTCGTTTTCTCGTCCGCCATCGGGCGGTTCGATCTTTATTTCGCCGAATTCTCCGCCGTTATCGAGCAAAAAATCTATCACCTTGTCGGCTGACGACGTAACTCCGTAAAAATTCGCCGTATTTATAGCCGCCATAATAAGTCCTAAGACGCCCGTTACCGCTGAAATCGCGACGATTATGAATTTTATTCTCAACTTTTTAAACATATTTTCACCTGTTTTCGAGTTTATATCCGACTCCCCTTACCGCTTTTATTACGCAATCCGCTTCAACCTCTTCGAGTTTCTTTCTTAAAGAAGAAATGAATACCCATACCACGGAAACATCTGCTTCGGAATCGAACTCCCAAACTCTATCCATAATTCTTTCGCTCGACAAAAGGACGTTTTTATTTCTGATCAAAAGTTCTAAAATGAGATATTCTTTTCGGGTAAGTCGGACCGTTTTTACAGCCGACAATTCGGAAGTCAGAGAATTTATCGTCATATTGCCGAATTTCTGCGTTTCCGCCACTTCGCCCGACCTTCTCGTTATGGCTCTTATACGAGCGAGCAATTCTTTGACTGCAAACGGTTTCGTAAGGTAATCGTCCGCCCCGGCGTCAAGCCCCTCGACTTTGTCGTCGAGTTCGGCTTTTGCGGTGAGCATAAGGACGGGGGTATTATCTCCCTTTGCCCTCATCTCCTTTGCGACTTCGATTCCGTTTTTTTTCGGCATCATAACGTCGAGAACAACTCCGTCGTATCTGTTGTTTTCCAATGCGTCCGTAGCCGCTTCTCCATCGTAAACGGCGTCTACTTCGTATTTATTCAATTTTAAAAGACGGCAAAGCGCGCTTGAAAGTTCGCGCTCGTCTTCGGCAAGTAAAAGTTTCATAATTACCTTTTATAATATAAAAATAATGCGCAAGAAATCGTCTTACGCATTAAAGAAAATCATTTCGAAAATTTGCTCT
This sequence comes from uncultured Eubacteriales bacterium, assembly GCA_902797945.1. Classification (GTDB taxonomy): domain Bacteria; phylum Bacillota; class Clostridia; order Christensenellales; family Borkfalkiaceae; genus UBA10281. Next base: position 6,739 of record CADBUU010000020.1, read on the forward strand.
GTTCGTCGACGAGCAAGAGGGGCGAACCTTCGGTCAAGTCAAGTTTTTCAAGTTCGCTCTTGGTATAACTGTCCTGACTATGAATAACTCCCTTATCGTCTGCGTAAATAACCTTACCGCCATATACGGAAACGGGCATTACTTTTCCGTCAACGTCGAGGAATACGACTTCGTCTATCTTAACTCCTCCGGTCAACAAGATTTTTATATAACTCGACGACTGATTGTAGCCGCTTTTTATTCTTACCCAACCGTTTTCAGCTTTTAAAACGTCACTCTTTACAAGTTCGAAAGTCTCTTTATTCGAGAGAAATTGATCGAGGTAAGAGGTGCTGTATCTTCCGAAAGTAAGCGTAACGCTGTCTACGCTCATTGCTCCGATATTGAGCCATATTTCGTTTATGTTTTTATCGGTGGTAACGTTAAAACAGACAAACTGCGAATCGAGTTCTTTTTCGCTTTCGCCCTCGTCCGACACCTGATAATACTGTTTGACGTTCCAACCCGTAGAACAATTCGTTTTAACTTCATTTGCATTTGAACAAGCGGAAACGAGCAACGCAAAAGCGCTAAGGCATACCGCCGTTATAGTCAGAAATAATCTCTTCATATTTTTCTCCGTTATTTTTTTTCTTCGTCGCATTTTATCTGCTCGTCTACGCGCAATTTTTCAAGTTCTTTCATAAAAGTCGAAATATCCTTGAATTGGCGATATACGGAAGCGAATCTGACGTATGCGACTTCGTCGATTTCTTTAAGTCCCGCCATGACCATTTCGCCGATTTTTTTCGCCGAAACTTCTTGTTCGAGGGAATTATACAGCGACCTTTGAATATCGTCGACGAGTTTTTCTATTTTATACATCGGAACGGGGCGTTTTTCGCACGCCTTTATTATTCCGCTCTTCAATTTATTCGGATCGAACGACTGACGAGTTCCGTCCGACTTAACGACGAGAATGGGCGTAGTTTCTACAGTTTCGTAGGTCGTAAACCTCTTGCCGCAATTTATGCACTCCCTTCTCCGTCTTATGGCAGTGCCATCCTCGGACTGTCTTGAATCGATTACTTTACTGTCTGTGCTTCCACAATACATACATCTCATCTTATTTGCCTCCGTAAAAGAATGGGCTTTATTTTATTTTATCATAAATTTTGCTTTTTGCAAATATTTTTTACGACTTTTCCTTAAAAATAGTGATATTTTAATAAAAAACCTTATCCGAGGTCTACTCTCGCCTTTGCGTTTAGCGTAAGGTCGGCAAAATTTCCCTTGATATACTGGATATATCCTTCGGCGCCTATCATCGCCGCATTATCCGTGCAAAGAATCTTCGGAGGCAAAACGAGTTTTATTCTCTCTTTTTTACACTCCGTCGTAAGTCTTTCGCGAAGATAGCCGTTCGCCGCTACGCCCCCTCCGACGGTAAGCGTATTCCTTCCGTATTCTCGGCAGGCTTTAAGCGCCTTCTCGACCAAAATGTCTATCGCCGAGCATTGAAAAGACTTCGCGACGTCCGCTTTTGAAAAACTTTCTCCCCTTTGCTCCGCATTATGAACGAAATTTACGACTGCCGTCTTTAAACCGCTGTAAGAAAAATTATATCCGTTTTCTCCTTTAAGCATTTTAGGAAGAGTTATTACGTTCTTCCCTTCTAAGGCGAGTTTTTCTATGTTCGGACCGCCGGGATAATTCAGCCCGATAGTCCTTGCGACTTTATCAAACGCTTCTCCTACGGCGTCGTCCTTCGTTCCGCCTAAAATATGAAATTCGCCGTCCTCTTCGACTTCGATCACCGCCGTATGCCCCCCGCTTGCGAGTAGGCTGATAAAGGGTGGTTTTAAGGCTTTGTCCACAAGATAAGAAGCGGCGAGATGTCCTCTGATATGACTGACGGGTATTATCGGAACGCCGAGAGAAAAAGCAAGGGCTTTGGCGTAAGACAGTCCGACTAAAAGAGCGCCCAAAAGCCCGGCTCCGTAAGTTACCGCAACCGCGTCAACGTCCGAAAGTTTGATATTCGCCGAATTTATCGCCCTTTTCACGACTTCCGAAACAGCCGCCGTATGCGCCCTCGACGCAATTTCGGGAACGACTCCCCCGAATCTTATATGTTCGCTGCACGAACTCATTATTTCCGACGACAAAATCTCCCTGCCGCCTTTGACGACCGCAGCCGCCGTTTCGTCGCAGGAAGATTCTATTGCGAGTATTACGGGATCCGATTTGATTTTAAATCCTTTTTTTAAATCAGCATACATTTTATTGCGCCTTTTTCAGGTAATCTATAATAAACGGATCGAGTTCTCCGTCCATTACCGCTTGCACGTTACCCGTTTCGCAACCCGTCCTATGGTCTTTTACCATAGTATAAGGACAGAAAACGTAACTCCTTATTTGGCTGCCCCATTCGATTTTTTTGATTTCGCCCTTTATTTCGCTCGCCTCGGCAAGTCTTTCTTCCTCTTTCTTTTCGAGAAGTTTACTGCGAAGCATCTGCATGGCCTGTTCTCTGTTCTGAACTTGACTTCTTTCGTTCTGACAAGCGACTATTATTCCCGTCGGAATATGCGTTATCCTTATAGCCGATTCGGTCTTGTTGACGTGCTGTCCGCCGGCGCCGCTCGAACGGTAGGTGTCCACTTTTAAGTCCTCGGGGCGTATTTCTATTTCTCCGTCGTCTTGAATGTCGGGCATTACGTCGACCGACGAAAATGACGTCTGCCTCCTTGCGTTGGCGTCGAAGGGAGATATTCTCACAAGTCTGTGAATACCTTTTTCCGCTTTTAAATATCCGTAAGCGTTTTCCCCTTCTACCTTAAAGCAGACTGATTTAAGTCCCGCCCCGTCTCCGTCGAGACGATCGTATTCGGTTATCTTATAATCGTGCTTTTCGGCGTAACAGATATACATTCTGTATAGCATTTCCGTCCAATCGCACGCCTCGGTCCCGCCGGCGCCCGCATGAAGAGTCAAAATTGCGTCGCAAGCGTCATATTTACCTTTCAACAAGGTGCGAAGTCTAATTTCTTCGATGTCTTTTTCGGCGGTCGCAAGTTCTTCGGCGACTTCTTCCAAAACGCTCTCGTCGTCCTCTTCGGCGGCTAATTGTATCATAACTTCGGCGTCCGACACGGCTTTTTGAGCCTTGTCGTAAACGTCGAGTTTATTTCTTATCTGTCCCGCTTCTCTGCTGATATGTTTTGATTTTTCTATATCCGACCAAACTTCGGGCTTTTCGAGTTCTTCTTCGAGTTCTTTTAATTTTATTCTGAGATTGGCGACGTCAAAGAGAGTATCCTGCCTCTTCCAAAGTCTTGTAAAGTCCTCTTACTTTTTCTTCGTATACGTCTGTTCTTACCATTTTTAATCTCCTTTTTAACGAACGGATTTTTTATAGGCATCGTCCTTTTTTGATTTTTGCCCGTTCGCTTTTTTTTATTCAATTATAGAACATTGTTTAAATATTGTCAATTAAATATCAAAGTTCTTTTTGCTCTTCAACGAAGGGCAACACCGAAATTTCGAGATTGCCGTTTTTGATACGAAGTTCGTCTATCATTTCTTTTTCTTCCGAAACGTCTTTCATTACTATTCTGTAAGAAAGGCGGAACATCGAGCCCATACCCGTAGTCTTGACTCCGACCTGTTCTACCTCTCTAAGGTAACGCCCGAAAACCTCGTCGAAAGCGCCGGAATATTCAAGACTCTCGGGAATGGTTATTTTGAGAAGTTTTTCTCCCTGATTTTTTTTGCTTTTTAAAAACCCGAAAGAAGAAATTACCACGAACACGACGGGGAACGCCACGGCGAAAATTCCGCCGTAAAAGATATATCCGAGTCCGTTTATCGCCCCTATAACCACCGAGGCGAATAGCGCGAGCATTTCTTCTGCTTTGCCTTGCGCCGAACGGAAACGTATAAGCCCCATTCCGACCATGATAACCGCAATTGACGTCATAGAAAGCGTCGAATCTTTTTCAAGCATAATATTGAGAAAGATAAACGCCGTCGTAACCACAGTCGGCATAAGCGCCGCAGTTATCAAAAAGCCCTTTGTCGAGCGAAGTTTTAACGCAATTATAAACGCATACACTATGCCGAAAACGGCAGACGCGCCTATTGCGGCGAAAACCAATCCGACCGTTACTTGCGCGGAAAAAATAGAATCAAACATAATTTACACCTTCTTTTTTTGTCATTTGTCTTTTATACGCCTCTCCGTATTTTGAAAAACTGCTTTTATAAATGCCGTTCTTCGCAAGAAGTTCCGTCAGCCAAAGAGGCATCGCTTCCTGAACTTTGATTTCGAGTATCGTAGAGCCTTCCGGCAACAACCCGTTTCCTTCCATGCTTGTCGAAAGGTTGAGAGCATTTGAACGGTATCTCGGATTGTAGTCGATCGTCAGCCTTAAATCTCCGCCCGGCTCGTAATACGCCGTCCTGTCGTAAATAATGAGGCAAGATGGAGCGAGATTGCCGTAATAACCCTTGAAATAAGATATTTCCCTCGCAATTTGTCCGTCGGCGGAAATTTCTCCGTTATTAACGAAAAATTTTTCAACCGCTTTCTCGGTCGTCGCAACTCTTCTTTTATAAACTATTCCGTATGCCTTTCTTTTAAGTTCGAGATAAACCGTCGAATTGTCTTTAGCAAGACCGTAAGATCTCAACCTTATTTTTTCTTTGAATAAAGGTTTTTCGATGGAATTTCTTATAAGTCGACGGTCGGGCGTATCGAAATAAAGCGAAGCGATAGACGTAAGTCCGTATTCGTCGATTTTCATATGCCCTTCAAGTCCCTTTTTAAGAGATTCCGTCTGTTTCTCGGTAAGGACGTATTTAAGTTCGTATCTCTTCATCGTTACTATCGGTTGCGCCATATTATTCACCTCTTTGTTTTTTATAAGAAAATTATATTGTCCTCACCTTAATTTAACCTTAAATTTTATAAGTTTTTTAAAATTTACAATAAAAAAATCGTCCGCCTTTTAAAGCGGACGAAATTTTCTTCGTTATTTATTAAGATATTCGTCGATTGTTTTTGCGGCGATTTTTCCCGCTCCCATCGCGGATATAACGGTCGCAGCCCCCGTAACGGCGTCTCCGCCGGCGTAAACTTTTTCTCTCGAAGTAAGTCCGCCTTCGTTTACGATTATCCCCCCTCTTTGGTTGACCTCCAACCCGTCGGTAGTATTTTTAATGAGAGGATTCGGCGAAGTTCCTATCGCCATTATAACGACGTCGACATCAAGAACAAACTCGGAATCCTTTATCGGAACAGGGCGTCTTCTTCCCTTTTCGTCCGGCTCACCAAGTTCCATTTTAATACATTTTATTGCGGTTACAAAACCATTTTTCGGATCTCTTACATCATCTTTATTATCGTATCCTAAAATTTCAACGGGATTACAAAGAAGTCTGAATTCCACGCCCTCTTCTTCCGCATGCTCGACTTCTTCTCTTCTCGCCGGAAGTTCTTCCATAGAACGCCGATAAATTATATACACCTTTTCCGCCCCTAACCTGAGCGCAGTCCTCGCGGCGTCCATTGCGACGTTTCCGCCGCCTACGACGGCAACTTTTCCGCCTTTCATAATAGGAGTATCAGAATCTTCTCTATACGCTTTCATAAGATTGCTTCTCGTTAAAAACTCGTTGGCGGAATAGACGCCTTTATATCCTTCGCCGGGTATGTTCATAAAATTCGGAAGTCCCGCTCCCGATCCTATAAACACCGCCTCGTAGCCCATCTCGAAAAGTTCGTCTATAGTTAGAGTTTTTCCTATTACGACGTTAGTTTCTATATCCACTCCCAACTTTTTCAGCGTTTCGACTTCTTTCGCAACTATACTTTTCGGAAGTCTGAATTCGGGTATTCCGTAAACCAAAACTCCTCCCGCCGTATGCAAAGCCTCGTATACGGTAACTTTATAACCTTTTTTAGCAAGATCTCCGGCGCAAGTAAGTCCCGACGGGCCAGAGCCTACGACGGCAACCTTATGCCCGTTAGACTCGGCGGTTTTCGGCGCCTCTTCTAAGTGCGCGTTATGCCAATCGGCGACGAATCTTTCAAGTCTTCCAATACCTACCGACTCGAATTTAACCCCGAGCGTGCATTTGCTTTCGCATTGCGTTTCCTGCGGACAAACCCTGCCGCAAACGGCAGGTAACGACGAAGTTACGGAAATTATCCGATACGCCTCTTCGAATTCACCCTCTTTTATCTTTTCTATAAATTCGGGAATACGAATATTTACGGGACAGCCCGAAACGCAAGGGCGGTTTTTGCAATTAAGACAACGCTTAGCCTCCGCAATTGCCGTTTCCTCGTCGTATCCGAGGGCGACCTCTTTAAAATTTCTTGCTCTTTCCATAGGCTTTTGCGTAGGCATTTCGTGTTTTTTCGGTTCTATAGCCATATTATTTGCCCTCCTTTAAGAGATTGCAATTTTTTTCGCGCGCCCTTCTCTCGAAATCCATATACATTCTTCCCCTCGACATCGCCTCGTCGAAGTCTACTTCGTAGCCGTTAAAATCCGGACCGTCGACGCATGCGAATCTGGTTATTCTTTTCCCGTCCTCGTTTAATGTCAATCTGCATCCGCCGCACATTCCCGTCCCGTCTATCATTATGGGGTTCATAGAAACTGTTACGGGAACACCGAACGGCCTCGCCGTCTCCACCACGAATTTCATCATTATAAGAGGGCCGATAGTTATTATCATATCGAATTTTTCTCCGCTCTCCAACATTTCTTTGAGAGGAACCGTAACGTTTCCACCCCTCCCGTAACTGCCGTCGTCGGTCATAATTACAAGCTTATCCGAACAAGCGGTAAATTCGTCTTTTAAAATGAGAAGATCTTTATTTCTGAATCCGATTATACTCGTAACTTCCGCGCCTTTTTCGTGTAGCGCTTCGGCAACGGGCATTGCTATAGCACACCCGACTCCTCCGCCAACGACGCAGACTTTCTTTAGTCCGTCAATATGCGTCGCAACCCCGAGAGGTCCGACGAAATCCCGAATAAACTCTCCTTCTTTCTTTAAGTTGAGTTTTTCAGTCGTCGCCCCGACAATCTGAAATATAATCTTAACTGTTCCCGCGGTTTTATCTGTCCCGGCAACCGTCAATGGTATTCTTTCCCCCTCTTCGTCAACCCGAAGAATGATAAATTGCCCCGCTTTCGCTTTCTTTGCTACAAGCGGCGCCTCTATCTCCATTTGCGTAACGGTAGAATTGAGATTTTTTCTTTTTACGATTTTATACATTTTCGTAACCTCTTAAAAGATTTTCAATAAATATTTATAAGCGTTTTCGTCTAAATAGACCTCTTCGATTTTCAAAGGCTTAGGATTGAAATAAAAACACAGCAAAGCGACGTTTATCTGACGTTTTAACGGCGTAGAAACGAGTTATGCAAGGCTCGCGAAATCGTAAGGAATGGATAGACCTTATCTGTCGTCTGAGTCTTACGATTAAGACAAAAACGCAGCAAAGCGACGTTTATCCGACGTTTTAACGGCGTAGAAACGAGTTATGCAAGGCTCGCGAAATCGTAAGGATTGGATAGACCTTATCTGTCGTCTGAATCTTACGATTAAGACAAAAACGCAGCAAAGCAATGTTTATCCGACGTTTTAACGGCGTAGAAACGAGTTATGCAAGGCTCGCGAAATCGTAAGGATCGGATAGACCTTATCGGTCATCCGAGTCTTACGATTGAGTCAGAAACGAAGCAGAACGACGTTTATCCGACGTTAAATGGCTGTGTATCCGCCATCCACCGCTATATTCTGTCCGTTTACGTATGACGATAAAGGAGAGGCTAAGAATAAAGCGCAAGTGTCAAGTTCTCCTTCTTTGCCGTATCTTCCGACGGGAATTGCGCCCTTTGCGTATGAAGTAAACCAATCGGTTTCTAAAGTCGACTTGGTAAGAGGAGTCCAAAAATATCCGGGGCAAATAGAATTTACAGTCAAACCGTCTTTGCCCCATTCAGCCGCTAACGCTCTTGTCAAATTAACTACTCCTCCTTTTGCGGCATGATAAGGCGCGCAAGTTGCCGCCATATTTCCGACAAGTCCATACATAGAAGCGATATTGATTATCCTTCCGTATTTTCTTGCAAGCATTTCTTTACCGAATTCCCTCGAACAGATAAAAGTGCCAAATAAGTCGATTTTTAACTCGTTGTCAAATTGTTCATCCGTAATTTCGACCGCCGGAGCAACCGCTCCCGTGCCGGCGTTGTTAACGAGAATATCAACTCGCCCGAATTTTTCGATAGTGGCTCTGACCGCCCCTTTTACTTTTTCGGCGTCTGTTATATCACAGGCGTATGGCAACGCTTTTACTCCGTATTGGCTTTCAATTTCCGCGGCGTTTTCTTCGAGAAGATTTTGCCTTCTTGCGATAAGCACGACGTTGGCGCCCTGATTTGCAAACGCTTTTGCCATTTGAACGCCGAGTCCCGTCGACGCTCCCGTTACGACGGCAACTTGTCCCGTCAAATCAAAATAATTTTTCATAATAATTCTCCTTTGGTTAAATATTTTCTCCAAAAAAAGAAAAAATAACCTAAGACGTAAAAAACAAATAACTACGCATAGCCGAGTGAATTTTAGTGAAAGCGACAAATGCGTCGAATGAGATTTTGCTGAAACACGCCGAAACTCAGCCTTTTTAACGAGCGCAATTTTATTTTTATTCGGCTACGATTATATCATATAATTGCGTTTTTTGCAAGAGTATAATACAATCCGGACGTTAAATTTGACAATCTTTAAAAGAGCGGATATAATAAAAGATATGAAAAGAGTTTTATCAGTAAAAAACATGAGAGAAAGCGACGCCGCCGCAATACGGAAAGGCGTTTCTTCAAAAGAACTTATGAAAAGAGCAGGCGAAGGCGTATTTAAAGCCGTAAAATGGCAATCTCCCGTCGCAATAGTCTGCGGAAACGGAAATAACGCCGGCGACGGTTTCGTTATAGCCGAACTTCTCGCTAAAAACGACGTAGATTGCACCGTGTTCATTTTTGGGGAGAAATTTTCCGACGACGGAAAATTTTTTTACGAAAGATGCCTTAAACTCGGCGTAAAAATCCGCCTATATGACGATAAAACCGTTTTTTCGGGATTTAAAACGATCGCGGACTGTATTTTCGGCACGGGTTTTATAGGAGAGGTATTATCGCCTTACAAAGAAGCGATTGAAAAGATAAACGCATCTTCCGCTTTCGTCGTTTCGGTTGACATTAACAGCGGACTTTCAGGGGATAACGGACTTTATAAAATATGCGTAAAATCAGACCTGACCGTTTCCATAGGAGATTTTAAACCGGGACATTTTTTAAATATGGCAAAAGACGTTATTAAAGAAAAAATAAATTGCGATATAGGCATCTCTCCCGTTTATCCATCTTCTCGACTTATCGAAGAAAACGACATTAAAGGATTATTTCCGACGAGAAAAAACTTCTCAAACAAGGGAACGTTCGGTTATATAGCGCTTATAGGCGGTTCTTTGGAATACAGCGGAGCGATAAAACTCGCTTACCTTGCCGGCGCCGCAATGCGCTCCGGCGCCGGAGTCGTTAAAGTCGGCGTTCCGAAAAGCATTGCCCGTAACCTTATTCCTTATATACTCGAATCGACGATTTTTCCGCTTTCCGACAAAGACGGCAAGCTCGTTTTTAATCGGGACGAACTCGACTCTCTATGCTCCTCAGTAAAAACGATAGCGTTTGGAATGGGCGTCGGCATTTTTGAAGAAACGAAAAGTATTTTACGTTATCTGCTTTCCGATTTTGACGGAACGCTCGTTATAGACGCAGACGGACTTAACTTACTTTCCTTATTGAATAAAGACGAAATCAAAAACGCAAAACCGTCTTTGATATTGACTCCTCACGTTAAAGAGTTTTCAAGACTTATTAAAAAAGATATAGCCGAAGTTTTCCAAAGCCCTATTCCCCTCGCCGAAAAATACGCCGAAGAAACGAATTCGATCGTTCTTTTAAAAGGACCTACGACGATAATAACCGACGGGAAAAGGACAAATCTCGTCGAAGCGGGTTGCCCGGGAATGGCAACCGCCGGTAGCGGCGACGTTCTTTCCGGAATACTTTCGGCAACTTGCGCCTTTTTAAATGATAATTTTAACGCCGCCGCTTTATCCGCTTACATAAACGGCAAAGCAGGCGAACTTGCTGAAAAAGAATTCAACCCGATTAGTATGGTAGCAAGCGACACGGTTTCAAAAATTCCCGAAGTGATTTCCGACTTGATATAAAAATTTTAAAATTTAGCGTCGGCTTAAAAGCCGACGCCTTTATATTAAAATCAAATATTCTTTCTTATAAACCTTTCGATATCATCGAAAGGAATTTTGTCTCCCTTTTCTCCGCCGTCGTATAAATCGCAATGAGTTGCGTCGGGAACGATGAGCAATTCTTTATTTTCTCCTTTAAGCAACTTAAACGCGTCCTCTCCGAAATATCTGCTATGCGCCTTTTCGCCGTGAACTATCATAACTGCGCTTCGTATCTCCGACGCATAAGTCAGAAGTCTCGTATTCATTAGCGAAGTAGACGCTGTGACGTTCCACCCTCCGTTACTGTTTAACGAACGAGCGTGATACCCCCTTTTTGTCTTATAATAATCATAATACTGTTTCACAAAATCGGGCATATCGGTAGGATCGTCGACAACGCCCCCTCCCAAAGCATACGTCCCGTTTTTAAAATCGATCGTCCTTTGGTTGTTCAGCTCAACTCTCTTTTTATGTCTCGCCTCTTCGCTGTCTTCTCCGTCGAAATAGCCGTTTCCGCTTACTCTCGACATATCATACATAGTAACCGCAACGGTTGCCTTTATTCTGGTTTCGATACATGCCGTCTGCAACGCCATTCCGCCCCAACCGCAAATTCCGATTATCGATATTTTATCTTCAATAACTTTATCGTGAGTTGAAAGATAATCGACAGCAGACTGAAAATCCTCTACGTTTATATCGGGAGAATTCATATATCGGGGACTACCGCCGCTCTCCCCCGTAAAAGACGGATCGAAAGCGATCGTAAGAAAGCCCCTTTTCGCCATTTCCTGCGCATATAGTCCGCTCGATTGTTCTTTTACCGCTCCGAATGGTCCGCATACCGCAATCGCAGGCAATTTCCCTTCCGAATTTATCGGACAATATTCGTCCGCTATTATTTCTATCCCGAAATGATTCTTAAATTTTACTTTTCGCCACTTTACTTCTCCGCTTAATGGAAAAACTTTATCCCATTCACTATTCGCCATATTATCCTCTTATAATAACAAATTTGATTATATTGTATCACATTAAAAGAAAATTGTCAACAAAGACCAATTTTTCTTCTCTTCAATTTTATTGACGTCGACAAAAAGGACTACGTAATATGCCGCAAAAAGAAAAAAAGACAGTCGGAAAATTCTTGACAAAGAAAAAGTCGTATGCTATAATATTTTTCGCAAAGCAAATTTTACACATATATAGTAAAATTTATTTTGCATCGAGAATAAAATCCCGAGGAGAGGGATTTTAAGATTTTTACAAAATAATGCTGAGGTGGCTTAAGCAAGCAGACGCAAGGGCGGAGCAACGCTCTATATCAAACGATTTTATCGTTTGGCGTTGCGACAAGCAAAATGCGAGATTGCATTTTGCGGTGACCGAGACGGCGGAATATTCCTCTCGCCGTCGAGAATAAAATCCCGAGGAGAGGGATTTTAAGATTTTTACAAAAAATAATGCTGAGGTGGCTTAAGCAGGCAGACGCAAGGGCGGAGCAACGCTCTATATCAAACGATTTTATCGTTTGGCGTTGCGACAAGCAAA
>CADBUU010000021.1 GCA_902797945.1 uncultured Eubacteriales bacterium
AAGCGCGAAAGTGCTTGCGGTAATGAGCGTTACGCTTAAAATTATCGCTAAAAGCGCAAGAATTATCGCCGTCGATCTTCTCTTTGCGTTGTTGTGTTCCATTGTCTTTACCTCCTTTTCAAATTTTATTAAAAGGCTTTCTCGCCGTTTAATTTTTATATTTAAGGGTGTTTGTTTTTGCGTGAGCAAAAACAATAGGGTACCCTATCAAAAACTTTAAACTTCCTACCGTAAAAATAAAACTATTGTTCTATGATTGTATATTATAACAGAATTATAGTTCTATGTCAAACAAAAAATATCGTTTAAAAAAATAACCAAAGCATTTTAAATCAGAACAATGCGCGCTTACGGCGTATTCGGATATAGAATGCTTTGGATAACGCCGTTTATCTCTCGATAAAAAGCGCTTTCATTATTTATAATATATTTAATTGTTTTTCTTTTTTTAGTTTAGCCGAAAAAACGCAAAAGACACGGCTTAGGCAAGTTCAACTTTATTTTCATTCGGCTAGAATATGAATTACGTTGATTATAAGAACGTAGGCGGAAACTACGATTATTAAAAAGAGTAAAAATGTTTGCCCTCTCGTAAAAAAACCTATAACCGCGCCCCAAAAAGAGGAATGGGCGATCTCAACCCCGACGAAATTTTCTTTTCTTACCAATTCGGAGTCTTTTTCGGAATTGTTAACTCCCTTGGTTACGAAATAAATTCCCTTTTCGTCCTCTCCTTTTTCAACGACTTTATGGACGACCTGTTCGCCCTCTAATCCTTTTATGCGGCTTTTGAATACTACGTTATCTCCGACTTTCGGAAAGTTGACGTCGGCGTGTTTGACCACAATCAAATCTCCTACGTTTATTTCCGGCTCCATAGAGGGACTGACGACTATCGAAATAGAATAGCCGAATAAGACTACGGGGCTTTTATCAATTCTCGTTTTTATTCCCAAAAAAAACAATAAAGCCGCTAAAAGCGAAATGACGACGGTAAATACGGTCAGAATTTTGGAGAAGATTTTTCTTTTATTTGGATTATTTTTCATTTGATCCATAATTTTAATGCCTATTATTTCTCTATGCAAATTTTTTATCTATTATATTGTTTTTTTCCATAAATGTCAACTTTTAATAATCTTATCGTTTTTACACGGTCGAATTGGCTAAAATATTTGACTTTGAATAGTTTATGGTGTATAATGTTTGACGAACAAAAGGTTCGACAAAAATAAAACGATTTAAAAAAGGAGATCGTATGAGAAACTATATTGAAATAGTAGACGTGTGCGGAAGACAGATCCTCGATTCGAGAGGCAATCCCACCGTTGAAGTTGAAGTTTACTGCGAAGACGGTTCCGTAGGCAGAGCCGCCGTTCCCAGCGGCGCTTCTACCGGCTCGTTCGAAGCCGTAGAACTCAGAGACGGAGATAAGTCCGTATATCTCGGAAAATCGGTTGAACAAGCCGTAAAGAACGTCAATACCGAACTTAAAGACCTCGTTGTCGGAATGAACGTCTTTAACCAGACCGAAATCGACAATGCGATGATCAAGTTGGACGGAACTCCCAACAAGGGAAGACTCGGCGCTAATGCGATTTTAGGCGTTTCTCTCGCCGTTGCGAAGGCTGCCGCCGCTTCTTTAAACCTTCCTCTTTACAATTATATCGGAGGTTGCAACGCTACCGTTCTTCCCGTTCCCATGATGAACATTTTGAACGGCGGAAAGCATGCGGACAACTCGGTCAACGTCCAAGAATTTATGATAATGCCCGTCGGCGCTCCCACGTTTAAAGAAGCGCTCAGATGGTGCGCGGAAGTATTCCACAACCTTAAAACCGTTCTTAAATCTAAGGGTTACGCTACCGCTGTCGGCGACGAAGGCGGTTTCGCTCCCAACTTAAAGAGCGACGAAGAAGCGCTTCAATCCATAGTTGAAGCAATCGAAAAGGCCGGCTATAAGCCCGGAAAAGATTTCTGCATCGCTATCGACGCTGCGGCTACCGAAATGTATGACGAAGCGAAAAAACTCGGAAAAGACCATGAAGGAAAATATTACTTCTGGAAGACCGGTCAAGAATACACCTGCGAAGAAATGGTTGCTTTCTGGGAGAAAATGGCTGAAAAATATCCTATTATCTCTCTTGAAGACGGCTTAGCCGAAGAAGATTGGGAAGGCTGGAAAGTCCTTACCGCTAAACTCGGAAAGAAGATTCAACTTGTCGGCGACGACCTTTACGTTACCAACACCGAAAGACTTAAAAAGGGTATCGACCTTAAAGTTACCAACTCTATTCTTATAAAGGTCAACCAGATCGGAACCCTTACCGAAACGATGAACGCTATCCAGATGGCTAACAGAGCGGGATATACCGCCGTAACTTCGCACAGAAGCGGCGAAACCGAAGACGTTACCATTGCAGATCTTTCGGTTGCTCTTAACGCCGGACAAATTAAGACGGGCGCTCCCAGCAGAACGGACAGAGTTGCGAAATACAATCAACTTCTCCGTATCGAAGAAGAACTCGGCTCGGCTGCGAAATATCTCGGAAAAGACGCTTTCTTCAACCTTAAATAATAAAACTGAAAATTTTACCGCCGTCGGGCTTCCGACGGCGGTTTTTCTATTATTTAAAACTTTTTATTCCCTTTATAAAACGGTTTACGCCGTCGATAAGGACTTTTCTTTGACACGCTATATTTATTCGAACGAAAGTATTGCCATTTCCGCGATATTGCGTTCCGGGAGTTATCCATAATCCCGTCGTTTTTCTTATATGCCGACAAAGAGTTTCGCTGTCTTTGGTTATTTTGCTTACGTCGAGCCACATAAGATACGTCGCCTTTTGTTTTACGACTTTTACTTCGGGAAGATTTTTTTCGACCTCGCTATCGAATATTTCTCTGTTTTTTAAGAGATATTCCCGTAAACCGTCAAGCCATTTTTCGCCTTTTGTAAACGCCGCTATCGTTCCTTCTATCGCAAGCAGATTAGGCTCTGCGACTTCATTGGCGTTAAGCGCTCTCGTCGCTCTCTCCCTAAAACTTTTATCGTAAACTATTACTGCGGCGCCTTGTAACCCGGCAAGATTAAACGCCTTGCTCGCCGCTACGCATACTATACCCTCCTTCCCGTATTCGGAAGTTCCGTAAGGAACGTAATTTATGCCCGGAAGGGTAAGATCGCAATGAATTTCGTCGGAAATGACCAAAACGCCGTATTTACGGCACAACTTTCCTATTCGGTCGAGTTCCTCCTTCGTCCAAACCTGCCCCGTAGGGTTATGCGGATTGCATAAAATCATCATCGTGGTATTCGGATGAGAAAGTTTATTTTCAAGGTCGTTCCACGATATTCCGTATTCTCCGTCATTATAAACGAGTTCGGAAGGATAGACCTTTCTTCCCATATTCTCTATACTGCTGAAAAATATATTGTAAACGGGAGTAAATACGACGACGTTGTCGCCGACGTCCGAAAAACGTTTTACCAATGTCGTAAGGGCGGGAACGACTCCCGAACAGAAAATGATTTGCTCTTCGGCTATTTCCCAACCGTGTCTCTTTCTCCACCAATCGGAAATCGCTTTCCCGAATTCTTCGGGAACTATCTGATAACCGTAAACGCCCGTATCTAATTTCTTCTGTAATGCGTCCTTTATTTCGGGGCAAACGGCAAAATCCATATCCGCCACCCACATAGGCAATTCGTCGCCCTCGATATCCCATTTGAGCGAATTAGTATTCAATCTGTTTACGGGCGCGTCGAAATCGTATGACATCTTTACTCCTTTATTATTATCTTCGTTTTAGTAGGATCTATTCTGTCGGGCTGCAATATCAGTTCCCCGATCTCGTCCGCTCTTATTATTCCGGAAGTCGGATTTAATACGCTGTCGACCTTACCGGATATATCGGCGTCAACCGAACAATACTCGAATGCGAGAGTAGTGTTTTTAAGTTTACAGTTTATAAGTTTAAGATTTTCGATATAACACAGCCCCTGTAAACTTTCTATTTCACAATTTATAAGCGTGAGATTTTTGGAGTTCCAACCGAGATATTCCCCTATAATAACACTGTCTTCGACTACTACGTCCGTCGTGTTCCAAAAACTGTCTTTGGAATTAAGGTAAGAATTTTTCACTCTTACGTTTTTCGCTCCGTCAAAACAGTAATTTCCGTCGAGATGAAAACGCTCGACTTCGACGTTTTCCGTGTTCATCGCAAAATAATCTCCGACGGCTCGGACGTCCTCTATTTTTAAGTTTTTACAACTCCAAAGCGTTTCCTGCGCCTTATTCATTTCGACTTTTTTAAGAGTTATATTATTGCTTCTTCTGAAAGTTTTAGGAGCGTCTATAACGCTGTCCTCGATTTTTATACCGTCGGTATACCATATCCCCGAACGGGCGGTTTCTTTGAGAGAACAGTTTTTGACCTCTATGTTTTTAGAATACCACAGCGGATATTTCCATGCGAAAACGCAATTTGAAAGAAAGACGTTTTCACTCTGTTTAAGCGGAGACTCCCCGTCTTCGAAAACACAATTATAAAGGGCGAGATCTCGCCCGAAAAACAACGCCCTCTCTCCGGTATATACTTTATTTTCTCTCTTGTCCATAGTTTCCTTTTAAATACGGCTGTCGCGATTTTGCGACAGCCGTATAATAAATCTCGTCAATCTTTGAATTTTTCTTTCGCCGCATACGAAGTATGAAGAAGTTCGTGCGCCTTATGCGAATTGGGTTCTCCCAAATAATCTTTATAAAGTTCGACGATCTGCGGATTGAGGTGAGACGCTCTTAAAGGTCTTCCCTCGTCCTCGCGGTAAAGCGCGTCCGCTCTCTTCTGTCTGTAAGTATCGAGAATGTCGACGTCTTCATTGGGAAGGAAACAGGGCTTTACGTAAGGCTGACCGCCGCCGGATACGCATCCGCCCGGACAACCCATTATCTCGATGAACTGATATTCGCTGGTTCCTTCTTTTATCTGGTCGAGAAGGACTTTGGCGTTCTTCATTCCGTGAGCGACGGCAACTTTTATCTTATTGCCTGCGATATTGTATTCGGCTTCCTTTATTCCTTCAAGACCTCTTACTTCGTGAAGTTCAACGTTTTTGAGTTCTTCTCCGCTGAGTTTATAAGCAGCCGTTCTCAACGCGGCTTCCATAACTCCGCCCGTCGCGCCGAATATTACGCCTGCGCCGGTGTAATCGCCGACTACGTCGTAATCGAAATCTTCGTCGGGAAGTTTATTAAAGTTGATACCCGCTCTCTTGATGAGTTTGCCGAGTTCTCTCGTCGTCAATACTGCGTCTACGTCCTTTCTGCCGTTAGTAACGAGTTGAGGTCTTTCCTTCTCGTATTTCTTCGCGGTGCAAGGCATTACGGATACGACGAACATATCGTCGGGATTTATGCCGTTCTTTTCGCAATAATAACTCTTGAGTATTGCGCCGAACATCTCGTGAGGAGATTTGCAGGAAGAAAGGTGAGGAAGAAGATCGCCGTAATAATATTCGGCATAATTTACCCAGCCCGGAGAACACGAAGTAATCATCGGAAGAACTCCGCCTTCGGTCATTCTCGCAATGAGTTCGTTGGCTTCTTCCATTATGGTAAGGTCGGCGCCGAAGTTGGTGTCGAACACTTTCTTAAATCCGAGTCTGCGAAGCGCAGCCGCCATTTTGCCGGTAACAGCAGTTCCGATAGGCATTCCGAACTCTTCGCCGAGAGCCGCTCTTACTGCGGGAGCGGTCTGAACGACGACGTATTTACCCGCTTTCATCGCGGCGTCGACTTTATCTATTTCGGAAACTTCCATTAATGCGCCGGTCGGACATACGCTTACGCATTGTCCGCAAAGAATACACGGAGAATTAGCAAACGACCTGTTTTCAGCGGGAGCGACTATGGTGTTAAAGCCTCTCTTTTCAAAGCCGAGAACGGAAAGTCCGTGAGCGTTTTTACATCTTTCGATACATCTTCCGCACAAAATACATTTTGAAGTATCTCTCTTTATGGACGGAGTGAGTTTATCGACGGTAACCGGGGTTTTTGCGCCCTGATACATCCCCTCTCTCGCTCCCGTAACTTTCGCAACGTGCAAAAGTTCGCAATATCCGTTCTTGTCGCACTGCTGACAATTTACGTTGTGGTTGGAAAGGAGAAGTTCAACCGAAGTTCTTCTCGCTTCTACCGCCTTGGGGGAAGAAATGGTTATTTCCATTCCCTCGGCAACGGGGTAAACACAGGAAGCGACGAGTCCTCTCGCTCCGGTCGCTTCGACCAAACAGACTCTGCACGAACCTCTCGAACATTCGCCGTGGTTGAACGCGCAAAGAGAGGGTATTTCATAACCGCATATTTTCGCGGCTTCAAGTATAGTAAGTCCGGCTTCTACCTCGTAAGGCACGCCTTCTATTTTAATATGAACTGTAGCCATAAATATCTATATTACCTCCCTTATTTCTTCGAAATTGCTTTGAACTTACAGGAAGCCATACACATTCCGCACTTGATACACTTGGTCTGATCGATTTCCCTCGAAGGAAGTTTGTGTCCTTCCGCGACGAAATCGGTCTTGGATATGGCGTTTACGGGACACTGTCTTTCGCAGAGTCCGCATCCGATACAGGTGTTCTTGTCAATCTCGTATTGCATCAGGTTCTTACAAACGTGAGCGGGACACTTCTTGTCGACGATATGAGCTATGTATTCGTCTCTGAAATGAGCGAGCGTCGAAAGAACGGGATTGGGAGCGGTTTGTCCGAGTCCGCAAAGAGAATTGCTCTTTACTTTTTCGGCGAGGTTTTCGAGTTCTTCGAGATCCTTCATTTCCGCTTTGCCGTCGGTTATCTTCGTGAGAAGTTCGAGCATTCTCTTTGTTCCGATACGGCAGGGAGAACATTTACCGCACGATTCGTCGCAAATAAATTCCATATAGAACTTCGCGACGTCGACCATACAGTTGTCTTCGTCCATAACTATCGCTCCGCCCGAGCCCATCATCGAGCCTTTTGCGATAAGGTTGTCGTAGTCTATTTCCGCGTCGAGATCGTCTGCGGTCAGACAGCCGCCCGAAGGTCCGCCCGTCTGAATAGCCTTAAACTTCTTTCCGTTGGGAATTCCGCCGCCGATGTCGTAAATAAGTTCTCTGAGAGTCGTTCCCATGGGAACTTCTACAAGTCCGACGTTGTTTATCTTTCCGCCGAGAGCGAAAACTTTTGTTCCCTTGGACTTTTCGGTTCCGTATTTGATAAATTCCTGCGCGCCTTCGCGAAGAATGAAAGGAACGGTCGCAAGAGTTTCAACGTTATTGATTATAGTAGGCTTCTGCCATAATCCCTTGACTGCCGGGAAAGGCGGACGGGGACGAGGCATACCTCTTTGTCCTTCGATAGAATTCAAAAGAGCGGTCTCTTCGCCGCAGACGAATGCGCCGGCGCCGAGCCTTATATGAACTCTGAACGAGAAGTCGGTTCCCATAATGTGGTCGCCGAGAAGTCCTCTCTCTTCAGCCTGCTTCATTGCGATACGAAGTCTGTTTACGGCGATAGGATATTCCGCGCGGACGTAGAAATAACCGTTTTGCGCTCCTATAGCGTAGCCGGCTATCATCATACCTTCGATAACGCCGAGGGGGTTACCTTCCAAAATGGATCTGTCCATGAACGCGCCGGGATCGCCCTCGTCGCCGTTACATACGACGTATTTTTCTCCGTCGGGCTGAGCGAAAGCAAACTGCCATTTTCTTCCGGTGGGGAATCCGCCGCCGCCTCTTCCGCGAAGTCCGGAATCGAGAACTTCTTTGATGACGTCCTCTCTACTCATTTTAAGCGCCCTTTCCAAGCCCTTGAACGCCCCTGCGCCCAAAGCCTCGTCTATATTTTCGGGATTTATGCTTCCGCAGCCGTGCAAAGCGATACGGACTTGTTTTTTATAGAAAGTAATTTCGTCTTGCTTGGAAACTTTTTCCTTGGTCGTAGGATCGACGTAAAGAAGTCTTTCGACTATTTCTCCGCCTATAATATCCTTTTCAACTATTTCCTCAACGTCGTCCAAAGACACCATTTTATAAAGCGTATCTTCGGGATAAATTTTCACGAACGGTCCTTGCGAGCAGAACCCGAAACAGCCGACTTGGTTTACGGTAACCTTATCTTCAAGACCTTTTTCCTTGACGATCTTTTCAAATTTTTCCTTTATTTCCGCAGAGTGAGAAGAAAGACATCCCGTTCCTCCGCAAAGAACTATATGACGTTTTCCGTCGGCGCCCGTGAACTTCGATTCAAGGCAAGAGGTGCAACTTTCAGTAACTTTATCGAGTTGTTCGAAATCGTTTATCATTGAGCCCCTCCTTCCGCATTTCTATACTGAGCGACTATTTTGGGAACGGAATCTACCGTGAGTTTAGGATAAACGGTTCCGTTGATGGTAACGGCGGGAGCAATACCGCAAGCGCCGATACAACGCAAAGCGTCGAGAGTAAACAATCCGTCTTCCGAAGTTTCGCCCGGTTTAATTCCCAAAAGTTCGGAGAATTTGTCGATAACCTGCTGAGCGCCTTTAACGTAGCAAGCCGTTCCGAGACAACAACCGACGACGTATTTTCCCTTCGGTTTGAGCGAGAAGAAAGAATAGAACGTAACTACGCCGTAAATTTCGGCGACGGAAATTCCCGTCTTTTTCGATACGAGTTCCTGAACTTCGAGCGGGATATAGCCGTATTCCTTTTGTATATCGCTCAAGATCATCATAAGCGGAGTCGTTTCGTCAACGTATCTGTCGCAAATTTCGTTGATTTTTACAACCGCCGCGTCACTTAAATGAGCCATTTTTGCCCTCCTTGATTGGTAAAATGTTTTAATCACATACGTTACTATTATAATACATTATAGTAAATGTGTCAACGAAATAAAAAACTTTTCAACCAAAAAAAACCTCGTTTTTTTAAAAAATTTTGTTAGTTTTGGCTAATTTTTGGGTAAAAAACACTCTTTTTCGTAAAGCAAAACGCCGACGGGACTTCCGTCGGCGTTTTGCTATTTATCTCCGCTTTTTATTTATTCGTAAAATATTCAGCAAGTTCGGAAATTTTCGTTTCCTCAGTATATCCGTCCGACATTCTCTTGACGACGCAAACTCCGCTTATAAGTTCGTTATCGCCTATCGTAACGACGTATTCGGCGTTGATTTTATCGGCGTATTTGAACTGCGCCTTTACTCCTCTTCCCGCATGGTCGAGTTCGGCTTTCACTCCCTTTTTACGAAGAGAGGAAACGACCTCGAAGGCTTTGAAATAAGCGTCGTCGCCCATAGACGCGACGTAGACTTTCACGCCCTCTTCTTCGGGTATGACGACTCCCTCTTCTTCCATAAGCATAAGCGCTCTCTCTATGCCCATTCCGAAACCTACGCCCGGAGTAGGAGCGCCGCCGAGTTGTTCGATAAGATTGTCGTATCTTCCGCCGCCGCAAACCGTTCCCTGAGAGCCGAGTGCGGTAGTAACGAATTCGAAAACCGTTTTCGTATAGTAGTCAAGCCCTCTGACGATATAGGGGTTGACCTCATATTCGACGCCGGAAATTTCAAGTAATTTTTTGAGTTTTTCAAAGTGCGCCGAGCATTCCTCGCAAAGGTATCCCGTTATTTTGGGAGCGGAAACGCAAAGCTCTTTGCACCCCTCTTCTTTACAATCGAGAATACGCAAGGGATTTTTGTAATATCTCTCCCTGCAAGTCGAACAAAGTTTATCGAGTTTATCGGCAAAATAACCTTTTAAAGCGTCGTTATACGCCTTTCTGCAAGTCGGACAGCCCATACTATTGATATACAATTTGACGTGTAATCCAAGGCTGTCGAGCAAGGATTTAGCGAGAAGAATAACTTCCGCGTCGGTATCCGCTCCCTTTCCTCCGTATATCTCTATTCCGAATTGGTGGTGTTCTCTCAATCTGCCTTTCTGTGGGTTTTCGTATCTGAAAACGGGCGTGATATAGTAAGTCTTTAAAGGCATAGCGCCGTTAAAAAGTCCGTTTTCAATAAAACTCCTCGCAACTCCCGCCGTTCCTTCGGGCTTTAAAGTTATACTCCTCTCGCCTTTGTCGAGAAAAGTATACATTTCCTTATTTACGACGTCCGTCGTTTCTCCTACGCCCCTTAAAAAGAGTTCGGTGTGTTCGAACGTCGGAGTCCTGATTTCTTTAAGGCAATATTTCGAGGCTATCTCCCTCGCTTTCCTCTCGACGTAATGCCATTTAAAACTGTCGTTAGGCAAAACGTCCTTCGTTCCCTTCGGTATGTTTATCATCCTTTTTTTCTCCGATTATTATAAAATATATTTTTTAACGCTCTGACCTTCTATTACCGCCGACAAGTGGTCCTCGACGTATTTCTCGTCGATAACGACTTTCGTCAAAGGCATATCGCCGCCTGCGTTGAAGGAAATATCTTCCAACAGATTTTCCATTACCGTATGAAGCCTTCTTGCGCCGATGTCTTCCGCCGTCGCATTTATTTCAGCCGATATTTCGGCTATTTTCGCTATTGCGTCGGACGTAAATTCAAGGTCTATATTATCGACTTTCAAAAGGTCGGCATACTGCGAAGTTATGGCGTTTTTCGGTATAGTAAGAATATTTATAAAATCCTCTTTGCTAAGGCTTAACAGTTCTACTTTTATAGGAAATCTTCCCTGAAGTTCGGGAATGAGATCTTCTACCGCAGAAACGTGGAACGCGCCTGCCGCTATAAAGAGAATATAGTCGGTTTTTACCATTCCGTATTTCGTATTGACCGAACACCCCTCGACTATAGGCAAAATATCCCTTTGAACTCCCTCTCTCGAAACGTCGGCTCCTCCACGGTTACCTTTACCCGCAATTTTATCTATTTCGTCTATGAAGATTATTCCCTCTTCTTCCGCTCTGCGAACACCTTCGGACTTTACGGCGTCGTTGTCGATAAGTTTATCGCTTTCCTCCGCTATGATGAGTTTTTTCGCCTCCGACACTTTAACCTTTCTCTTACGGCGTTTTTTCGGAAGCATATCTCCGAAAATAGAACCCAAAGAAATTTCGGCGTTCATTCCGGGCGCGAGTTCGAGCGCTTTCGGCTCGTCTATCAAATCGACTTCGATTGTCGTTTCGTCGTATTTTCCCTTCCTTACACCCTCTAAAATTCTATCTTTAAAGAGGTCTTCGGGAGTTTCTCCCTTTTCGCCACGGAATTGCTCGGCAAGTTTTTTGGATATCTGCCTTTCGGCAATTCCCGTCGCCCTTTCGGAAACGGCGGCGTAATGCTCGTCTTTGACCATTCTCACGCTCGCCTCGACGAGATCTCTTATCATCGATTCGACGTCTCTTCCGACGTATCCGACTTCGGTATATTTCGTCGCTTCGACTTTGATAAACGGCGCTTTTACGAGTTTTGCAAGCCTTCTCGCGATCTCCGTTTTTCCGACGCCCGTAGGTCCTTTCATTATGATATTTTTAGGAGTAATTTCCTCTCTCTGCTCGTCGGTGAGTTGGCTCCTTCTGTATCTGTTGCGGAGAGCGACTGCGACCGCCCTTTTCGCCTTGTCCTGTCCGATAATATATTTATCGAGTTCCTTTACTATCTCTCTCGGAGTTAAATTCATTCGTTTTCCCTCCTTATACCTTTTCGCAACGAATATTATCGTTGGTAAAAATACAAATTCTGCTTGCTATTTTAAGCGCTTTCGTCGCTATTTCGTCGGCAGGATAATCAGTTTCTTCGACCAAAGCCCTCGCCGCCGCCAAAGCGTAATTTCCGCCGCTTCCGATAGCGCAAACGCCGTCGTCTGGCTCGATGACTTCTCCCGAACCCGAAACGATCAAAAGGCTGTTTTTATCCGCGCAAATCATCATCGCTTCGAGTTTTCTTCCGGCTTGATCTCTTCTCCATTGTTCTGCGAGTTCGACGGCGCTTCTTTCGAGATTGCCGGCGAATTTATTGAGCATCGCCTCGAATCTTTCGCAAAGCGAAAAGGCGTCGGATACGGATCCCGCAAATCCTATTACCACCTTTCCGCCGTATATTCTCCTTACTTTTACCGCGTTATTTTTAAAAACTATGGACTCCCCCATAGTTACCTGTCCGTCGCCGGCGACTGCGGTCATACCGTTTTTCTTGACGGCGCAAATAGTCGTTCCTCTGAATTCGTTACTCATATTTTCCTTATAATATCTCCTTTATTTTTTCGATTTCGGCAAGTGATCTCTCGCCGATAAGTTTTTTCTTTTCTGCCTTTTTTCTCCTATCGTAAACTATGCTTTCGATTATGCCGTAATTGGCGTTCATAGGCTGAAAATCGCAATTTGGCGTAGAAACATACGCCGCAAGCGCCCCTATCACCGTCTTTCCGTCGGCTAAAAGAGGTTCTTTGCCTCTGAGTTTTCTATCCATATTTATCGCCGCCCAAAGCCCGCTCGCGGTGCTTTCGACATATCCCTCGACGCCCGTTATCTGTCCTGCGAAAAAGAGATTGGGCTTACCCTTCACCGAATAATCGCTTTCGAGGTTTTCGGGCGCGTTGATATAAGTGTTTTTATGCATTACCCCGTAGCGGAGAAACTCTGCGTTTTTAAGAGCAGGGAACATAGAAAAAATTCTCTTTTGTTCGGGGAATAGAAGGTTGGTCTGGAAGCCTACGAGATTATACATTTTTCCCTCGGCGTCCTCTTTTCTCAGTTGCATACAAGCGTAAGGCCATCTCCCCGTTTTAGGGTCGGTAAGCCCGACAGGTTTAAGAGGTCCGAAACGAAGCGTATCTTCCCCTCTTTCCGCCATAACTTCCACGGGCATACACCCTTCGAACACCTTGAAATTTTCAAAATCGTGAAGTTCGGCTCTCTTAGCCGAAATCAGTTCTTTATAAAATGCGAGGTAGCCCTCTTTATCTATGGGGCAATTTACATAGTCGCCCTCGCCCGGCTCTCCGTATCTGTCCGACTTAAACGCATAGTTCATATCTATCGACTCAGCCGAAACTATCGGGGCGGCGGCGTCGTAAAAATAAAAGCCGTTTCCCGTAAGTTTATTTATAAATTCACACAATTTAGGAGTAGTCAAAGGTCCGGTCGCGATTATTGCGTTTTCCCCGTCTTTAACTTCGCCGACGTCCTCGCTTACGAAAGTTATATTCGGCATACTCCTCAATTTTTCGGTTATCATCTCCGCAAACAGTTCACGGTTGACCGCAAGGGCGTTTCCTGCCGGAACGCGAGTTTTATCCGCGCACTCTATCACCATTGAGCCGAGCGCTCTCATCTCCTCTTTCAAAAGACCGCAAGCGTTGCCGTAAACGTCGTTACTTTTAAGAGAGTTCGAGCAAACCAACTCTCCGTAATTTGCATTTTTATGCGCCGGCGTGAAAGAATTTGGTTTTATATCGTAGAGAATTACAGAATGACCTTTCTTCGCGAGATAATACGCCGCTTCGCTGCCGGCAAGTCCTCCGCCGATAACTTTTATTTCAGCCATTTTACTTTTTATCCTTTTCCGCCTTTTCGGGTTTTTCACTGTAACCGCAATCTTTATCCGAACACTTTTTGGTCTTTCCGTCTTTGGCAAGAACCATATAACTTCCGCATTTCGGACAATTTTC
Organism: uncultured Eubacteriales bacterium; assembly: GCA_902797945.1. Classification (GTDB taxonomy): domain Bacteria; phylum Bacillota; class Clostridia; order Christensenellales; family Borkfalkiaceae; genus UBA10281. The sequence continues at coordinate 13,633 of CADBUU010000021.1, forward strand.
CCCTATCGGAAGATCCCAACTCATAAAGTTGCAATCGGGATACCCCGAACAGCCGTAGAAAGTTTTTCCCGTCTTCGAAGTCATCTTTTGCGCAGGTTTTCCGCATCTCGGACAAACGCCGACCTTTTCGACGATACTCTTCGTTTCTTTACAATTAAGGCATTGCAAATATTTTCCGAATCTGCCCGTCTTGATGACCATATCTCCTCCGCATTTTTCGCATTTTTCTTCGGATTTGACTTCGTCGATAGGCTTTACGTTTGAACATTCGGGGTAATTCGGACAAGTCAAGAACTTGCCGTATTTTCCCGTCTTGTATATCATATTCGCTCCGCATTTTTCGCATTTTACGTCCGAAACTTCTTCGTTTTCTCCCTTTATGTTGGCGCATTCGGGATATCTCGAACAAGCGAGAAACTTACCGTAGCGCCCGCTCTTTCTTATCATCGGCGCTCCGCACTTGTCGCAAAGAACGTCTGTCATTTCGTCTCCGTCCGTCGAGGCGTAATTGAGCCTTTCGTGGAAAGACGGATAGAAATCGGCAATTATCGAATGCCAATCTTTGCCGCCGTTTTCTATGTCGTCGAGTTTATCTTCCATATTCGCCGTAAACGAAACGTCCATTACGTCCGGGAAATACTTGACAAGCATATCGGTTATTGAAAACGCTATGTCCGTTGGAACTATATATTTCCCCTCTTTTACCGTATATTTTCTCTTTGCGAGAACGGAAATGATCGTGGCGTAAGTCGACGGTCTGCCAATTCCTTTTTCTTCCATTATTCTGACGAGGCTTGCGTCGGTAAATCTGACGGGCGGTTTGGTGAATTTCTGTTCTCCGTCGATTTTTACGAGCGACAATTCATCTCCCTTTTCGACCGACGGAACGACCTTTACCGTCTCGTCGTCTTCCGAAACTTCGTTTAATCTGTAATCGTCGTATACGGCGGTAAACCCTTTAAAAAGAATAGTTCTTCCAATGGTCTTGAATCCGTATTCCCCGGCTTTTGACGTTACGGAAACGCTTTCGTATTTGGCGTCGCTCATCTGCGAAGCGATAAATCTTTCATAGATGAGTTTATAAAGATTATAGTGATTTCTGTCGAGAAGAGGTTTTACCTTTTCGGGAGTTAACGTAACGTCAATAGGTCTTATGGCTTCGTGAGCGTCCTGCGCGTTCTTCTTAGTCTTAAAGATGTTGGGTTTTGCCGGAACGTATTCCTTGCCGTATTTTTCCTCGATAAACTTTCTTGCGCTCTGCTGAGCCTCCGTCGAAACTCTGACCGAGTCCGTTCTTATATAGGTAACGAGAGCGAGATGCCCTTCGCTCGTTTCTACGCCTTCGTAAAGGTGTTGAGCGACTTGCATACAAGCGGGCGACGACATATTGAGTTTAGCCGAAGCGTCCTGTTGCATAGTAGAAGTCGTAAACGGAGGAAGAGCGCGAGACGAATTCTGAGTCTTCTTTACTTCGTCAACGACTATCGACGAAGATTTGACGGCGGCGAGCGTCTCTTCCGCTTCTTTTTCGGTGGAGGGCTTGAACTTCTTCCCGTTCTTTTCGGTTAAAAGTCCGACGAATTCGGTTCCCTTCGCTCCCTTTTTGAAAGAAGCGCGCAAATTCCAATACTCCGAAGGAACGAACGCCTTTATTTCCCTTTCCTTTTCGACTATGATCCTCAAAGCGACAGACTGAACTCTTCCTGCAGACAATCCGTTCTTTATTCTCTTACATATAAGCGGACTGAGTTTATAGCCGACGAGCCTGTCGAGAACTCTTCTCGCCTGTTGAGAATCAACGAGATTATAATTTATATCCCTCGGATTTTTTAACGCCTCTTTTACCGCCTTTTCGCTGATTTCGTTGAACTCTATTCTCCTCGCCTTATCTTTCAGACCGAGAACTTCCTGAAGGTGCCAACTTATAGCCTCTCCCTCTCTGTCCGGGTCGGTTGCGAGATAAACTTTATCCGCTTTCTCGACCTTTTCTTTAAGTCTTTTTATTATCGGCTTTTTATCCGGGGCGACGACGTAATTCGGCTCGAAGTTTTTAGCGACGTTTACGCCCAGCCTTTTTTCGGGAAGATCTCTGACGTGTCCGCCGCTTGCGTCCACTTTATATTTTCCCCCGAGATATTTTTCGATCGTCTTTGCCTTTGACGGCGACTCAACTATTATAAGTTGCATTATATTCCCTCCGTTTTACTTTATTGCGTGGTAAGAGGCGTCCGCCTCTTTTGCTATCAATCTTTTCATTTCGAGTTTTGTAAGCGCTCCGATTATCTCCGCGACCGACAAATCGCATTCTTCGGCTATATCATCAGTATCTCCAAGTCCTCTCTTTACCAATTCGTAAACGACTTCTTCGGTTTCGTCAAGCGCCGCTTTTCTGCGGTTTATCAACTTATAGCCCATTATTTCGGCTATCTCATCGGCGCTTTCTACCAAGAACGCTCCTTTTTTGACGTATTCTTTACAAAGTCCGCCGACATCGCCGAGCCCGTATGGCAGGCAACATATTTCTTTTCCGCCGTCAAGAGCGTAATCGAGAGTGTATCTCACTCCGCTTATAGTATTTCCGCTGACCGCCAAGACTCCCTTTCCGAGCCCCGCTATTATCCTGTTTCTTACGGGGAAATAAAACTTCCTCGGCGGAACTTTACACGGTTTTTCGCTTATCAAAAGTCCGTTTGCGGCTATTCTTTCGACGAGATTTATATTCGAATAAGGATATACGCAATCGAGCCCGCCTGCAAAAACGGATATGACCTTTCCGTATTTGACCGCCCCTTTTAGCGCCGCGGCGTCTCCTCCGTCCGCGATGCCCGAAACAATCGTAATTCCGCTCTCCGCAAGTCTATCTGCTATCTCTTCCGCCTTTACCTCGTAGGTCTTAAAAGTCCTTCTCGATCCGACTATTGAAAATTTTTCGCCGTAAAGAAGTTCTTTATTTCCTCTATAATATAATGCGAGCGGCGGAACGGGAACGTGTTTCAATTCTTCGGGATAATCTTTTCCGTTAAACGCAATAACCCCGTCTATCCCCTCGACGGACTTTTCTATAAACGAATTTCTTATGCTTTCGTCTTGCAAGGCGAGAACGAGGTTTTCTCCGTCCTTTTGCTTTCCCGTTTGGGAAAAATACTCTCTTATAGGTCGACTGTCTTTAAATATTTCTTTGGGCGAAGAATACAAGCCGAAAAGAATTTTCTTTTTCTTGTAGTATTCGAGCGCCTCGAAAGAATCGATGAATACGACCGCCTTTTCGTCGTCGGTAAGATTCATTTCTTTACCTCGCTTATTTGAATTGTCCTCTGTAACTTATCGCCTCGAAGATATGTTGCTCACATATATCTTTACTCAGTTCCATATCCGCTATCGTTCTGGCGACTTTTATTATTCTGCTCCTCGCCCTTGCGGACATATCGAATATTTCAAAATAATCGCAGAGTATGTTTTCGCACTTTTCGCTTAGTTGACAATATTTTTTAATGTGTTTTTCGCTCATTTCGGCGTTAGTCTTTATATCGTCGTCCTTAAACCGTTCTCGCTGAATCAATCTCGTTCTGTTTACCCTTTGACGAACTGCAGCCGAACTTTCTCCTTCCTCTTTATCGACGAGATCGCTGTATTGAACGCTTCCGACCGTAATACGGATATCCATTCTGTCAAGAAGCGGTCCCGAAATTTTAGCCTTATACCTCTGTATCATCGCCGGCGAACAATTGCATTGCGCGCTCGTCGAGCCGTAATTTCCGCACGGACAGGGGTTCATACTTCCCACGAGCATAAAATTAGCCGGATATTTGACGTTCGCCTTTACTCTCGATACGGTTATCACTCTGTCTTCGAGGGGTTGGCGCAAACATTCGAGTATGCTCCTCGGATATTCGGGCATTTCGTCGAGGAACAAAACGCCGTTGTTGGCAAGACTTATTATTCCGGGCGTCGGAGAAACCCCTCCGCCTATTAAAGCCTGTCGGCTCGCCGTATGGTGCGGAGTCATAAACGGTCTTTTATAAACTATGCCGTCGTCGTCGGCAAGTATTCCGGCAACGCTGTGGATTTTCGTCGTTTCGAGCGCTTCTTCGAAGTCCATATCAGGCATAATTGACGGAATACATTTCGCAAGCATAGTTTTCCCCGCTCCCGGAGGTCCCGTCATTATCATATTATGGTTTCCGCTTACCGCAACTTCCAACGCTCTTCTCGCAACTTTTTGCCCTTTGACGTATTTTAAATCGTTTTCGTAAGAAACGTGTTTAGAAGTCGTGGAATAATCTTGTTTTTCTACTATGGGTAACTCTTTGGCGCCCGACAAAAAATTTATAACGTCGGAAAGTTTCTCTGCCGAACGGACGGTCAATCCCTCTATAAAACTACCCTCTTTTTCATTGGCTTTCGGAATTATAACTTCCTTAAACCCATCGTTACGGGCAGAAATCAATATCGGCAAAATTCCCGTAACTCCTCTTATGCTTCCGTCCAAAGACAATTCGCCTATCATAACGCTGTCTTTTCCTCTATTTACGGCGACCTGTCCCGATGCGACGACTATACCGACCGCTATCGGCAGATCCAAGCCGACGCCTTCTTTCCGAATATCGGCAGGCGCGAGATTGACGGTTATTCTGTGATTAGGGAAAACTTTTCCGCTGTTTTTTATCGCTGAACGAACTCTTTCTTTAGATTCCTTTACCGCCGCGTCCGGCAGTCCTACCATTTCAAACACCGGCAGTCCCGCATTGGTATCAACTTCAACCGTAACGGGATATCCGCTCAGTCCGTCGAGAACGAATCCCGTAACTTTCGATAACACGATATTCCTCCTACAAGTTAAATATAAGTTTTAAAGTAAAGCCGTTTACCATAAAGGACGCCGCAAACAAAATTATACACCCTACAATAAGCCCTTTATACGTCTTTTCGTCTTTAAGATTGCCGACTACGCATATAAGAAGGGGTATATACCCCGAATAAAACACCGAAGTCGCTCCGAAACCGCCCGCTCCGTCGCCGTAGCCGAGCAAATAAGACACGAAAAGCGGAATAAACGCAGATCCCATAAGTATAAATTTTCTGCCGACCGCTCTCGCCGCCGATTTCAGTTTTTTATCTCCGAAGAAAAAGGCTATCCAAACGAAGAGAAGTGAAAACAGCGAAACGTATTTTGGAATTGCGTCTGCCGAAAAACCCGTTCCGACGAAAGCTAAAAAAGAAGAAGGCGAAAAATCTATTTTAAACGACTTGCCTGCGTCAAAAAGCGCAGACCTTAAAAATCCGTAACCGTATTCGGTCGTAAGCGCCTTCGCCGAAATCGCATAGAAAAGCGTCGTTAAAGCGACGGGTATTAAAACAAAACAAGTTGGTAACAGTTTTGCAAAAGCATTCTTCTTTCTTTGGTAAGCGACGAAAATATTGTCTTTTTTTATTCCTGCGTTAGACTCGAACTCTCTCTCGAACTCTTTCGAAAGATTTTTTATCGCAAACCCCCAAACGACGGGAATTCCGATAAGCGCTACGATATTTTTAACTCCGCAGGAAAGGGCAAGTCCTACGGCTACTCCCGTTAAAATTAAATTGAACGCCGTTGCTCTCTTATCCTCGAATTTAACTTCCCTTGCGTAAAATCCGAAAGCGAGGTAGTAAGCCCAAAGAATAAAGAAAGTCGGAACGCCTACCGAGGCGACGCCCACCGAAGCGAATACCGCCCCGAACGCCAAAACCGATACGCAAGCGAGAAGGCTTATTTCGTCTTTACCGAATAATCTGTAAAAAATAAGATATATCATTATAATCGAAACGTAGCCGAAAACAAGTGAGAAAAATCTTATTGCAAAAGTATTTCTGCCGAACACCAAAACCGAAACGCCGTTAAAAAGAGTCGTAAGCGGAGAATACCCAATCGTTTTCCCGCCCGTAAACAATCCGTATGCGACGCTCATTTCGTCTTTTTCAAAAGAAGTCAGATTATACTTTAAAGCGTCCGACAAAGAGAAAAAGTTCTGCTCGTCGACGGCGTATTTTCCGTTTTTTCGTTCGTTCTCTCCGTAAGCAGTCTGGCTTTCGATTCCCGTTACGGGAATTTTCGTTCCGTCCTCAAACAGAAAAACAATCTCTCCGATTTCAATTTCCGACGAAGTATGAACCTTTACTTTACTGCAAGAGGATATCTTTTTATCCGAAAAAACTTTCGTCCAACCGTATCTCGAATTTTCGCTTAATTCTACAGACTCTCTTTCGACGTATCTGTCGTCGGCGCTGTATTCCGTTTTGAAATCGAAATATACGGTCGCATTTCCGTTTTGCGGAGAATAAATTTCCCCGATAAAGATATAGGCGGCGGATATATCGTCCGTCTTTTGCTCGTCCTTATCTTCCGTTTTCCTCGTCCTGTCGAGATTAAAGGTGGCGGACGCTTCCATAACGTCTACGCCGCTTTTTTTTACGGTAGTAATCCAAAAAGATGAAGGAGCCTTAACCGTTCCGCTGAAAAAAGCCCCCGTCAAAACGAATATTATTGCGGCTACGATCGCAAACGCCGCGAAAGTATAATTGAATTTCTTCACGATATTCCCCCGATTATAATTGCACTTAAATAATATACACCATATTTTTTATTTTGTAAACAGTTTTAACAAACTTTTAACACTCTTTTCATTATATAATATATATTGATAGGTAAAAAAATACCCGTCGGGCGCAATCGCTCAACGGGAATTTCCGATCTTAATTAAAGTATTTCTTCTACTTTTGCCGCTTTTCCGGTAAGATCTCTCAAGTAGTAAAGTTTTGCTCTTCTTACTTTACCCTTTCTTACCACCGTTATTCCCGCAATCTTAGGAGAATGAACGGGGAAAGTCCTTTCAACGCCTATTCCGTAAGAAATTCTTCTGACGGTGAACGTCTCTCTGATACCGCCGTTTTTCTTAGCGATAACGATACCTTCGAAGTTCTGAATTCTTTCCTTGCTGCCTTCGATAACTTTTACGGATACTTTTACTGTATCACCGACTGCAAAAGACGGAACTTCGGTTTTAAGGTTTTCCTTTTCGATCTGATCGATAATATTCATGACTTAAACCTCCAATATTACGAAGCGTTCACGACCTTTTCGTCGGAGGACCGCTCGAAGTCTTTTTCTATTTTATCATATCTTTTTCGGATATGCAAGCAATTTAAACCGCTTTTTTATTTTTTTATTTCGTTTTATTCATTTTTAGGCGGCTTCGCTCCCATTACCGAATAATAAAAACACTCCAACTTTCCGTTGTAAAGTTTTCTCTTTTTATCTGCCTTTTTACCGAAAAGTTTTTCGAAATCGGTAACCGACGTCAAAGTATAAGCGCTCCAATCTTTAAGCGACGAATAAACTTGTCCGTATGTTTTATATAATTTTTCCACTTCCTTTCTGTCCGAAAGGCGCTCGCCGTAAGGGGGATTGCTTATTATGATACCGTATGGATAATGGGACGAAAAATCGGCGACGTCAGCCCTTTGGAAATGAATAAAATCTCCGACTCCCGCTTCTTTTGCGTGTCTTCTCGCAAGCCTTATTTGTTTTTCGTCTATATCGAAGCCGCTTATAGAAATTCCTTTTTCCCACTTTATTTCGCTTTCCGCTTTTTCTTTGAGTTTTAAAAGCAATTCCCTGTTTTTTGCGCTCCATTTCGCGAAATCAAAATCGCGGTATAACCCGGACGGGATATTTTTTGCGATAAGGCACGCCTCTATCGGGATCGTTCCGCTTCCGCAAAACAGATCCACGAGCCGTTTATCGGGATTATACACCGAAAGTTGTATGAGCGCCGAAGCGAGCGTTTCCTTTAACGGCGCCTCTCCGACAAGTCCTCTGTATCCTCTTCTGTGCAGTCCTTCCCCCGAAGAGTCTAACGTTACCGTTACGAAATCTTTATTTATAGCCGCTTCTATTTTATATCTCGCGCCCGTTTCCGGCAGTTGACCTCCGTAAACCCCGATAAGCCTTTCGCAAATCGCTTTTTTTACTATCGATTGAGTAGCGGATATTGCAAAAATCTTACTTAGTTGACTCTTGGCGTTTACGATTATTTTCCCGTCCGACGGAATATATTTCTCCCATTCTATATCTTTAATTCCCTCAAAAAGACTGTCGAAATTATCCGCCGCGAATTCGCCGACGACTATTTCCACCCTATTCGCCGTCCTGAGATACAAATTACATAAAGCGACTTCTTCGATTCCTCCGTCGAAAACTATTCTGCCGTTAATCGCCGCGAGGTTTTCGATTCCCAAAAGTTTATATATTTCTCGCTTTGTAACCGCTTCGACTCCCGAAGCGCTGTTTACGCATATCTTCATTTTTTATCCTCAAAAGGCGTTTTCTATAAGATTTATTTCGCCCCGTAAAACCTCGACGACGGCGAAAGAAATATTTTTTTCGCCCTCTATCGACATATAATAATTCGCAATGTCGTAATATTTTTGCTTTTTCTTTAAACCGACCGCTTCCCTCGGCTCTCCGAACGCCGTAGAAGAACGTGTTTTTACCTCGACAAAAACGGTAAACCCGTCCTTTTCCATTACTATATCAGCCTCGCCGAAAGGAGTTTTATAATTGCGTTTTATCAGCCTATACCCCGACTTTTTCAAAAAATTAACGGCGGCAAATTCACCTTTTAGCCCAAGAAGTTTTTTATAAAAGTTCTTCTGTGAATCGGACAAGGTCCTATCCTCCTTATGGCGTCGGTATGCGCTTTCGTGCCGTAACCTTTATTCTTTTCAAAAAAATACCCCGGATACTCTTCGGCATATTTTTCCATAAGTTCGTCTCTGTAAACCTTAGCGACGATAGACGCGGCCCCTATGGTATAACTTACGACGTCGCCTTTTACGATGCCTAACTGCGGAATATCCGTCGCTATTTCAAGAGCGTCGATCAATACGACGTCGGGTTTTATTTCCAAGCCGTCGACGCACGCCTTCATACATTTTTTCGTCGCTTCGAGTATGTTTATCTCGTATATTTCCTCGGGTTCGATTTGGCATATTTTGTAAGCGATAGCCCTCTTTTTTATTTCCTCGGCAAGTATTTTTCTCTTTTTTTCGGAAACTTTTTTACTGTCGTCGACTCCCTCTATCAGGTCGTTTTCTCCAAGCGGCATTATAACGGCGCAACAAACGACAGGTCCGGCAAGAGGACCTCTTCCGACTTCGTCTACGCCGGCAATAAACCTCGCTCCCTTTGAAATCATTTTATTTTCGTAGCCCAATTTAGCCGCTAAAATCTCGTTCACGCTTCAACCTCGAAACAAATTTTTCCTATTCTGCCTTTACGAAGGTCGTCTATAATCGCCCTCGCGCATCTGCCGTAATCGACCTCTCCGCCCTTGACGACGTATCCCCTTTTTCTGCAAACGTCATCAAAAAGCGCAAGCGGCTCTTTATCTAAATCTTCAAGTTTATATTTTTCTTTAAATTCTTTTGGCGCTATCTCTTTAAGTTCGGCTATTAGTTTAAGCGTTAAACCTTCCATATCGAGAATATCGTCGTTTATCGCCCCGATATAAGCGAGATGTTCGCCATAGCGTTGGTTTTCCATTGACGGAGGCATTGTCCCCGGAGTATCGAGAAGTTCAATATCCCCGAGCCTGATCCATTTGTTCGACCTCGTAACACCCGCCTTGTCTCCCGTTTCGGCTTTTTTCTTTCCGCTCATCGTGTTGATTATAGTCGATTTGCCCGTATTCGGAATTCCCGCGACCATAAATCGGAAAGTCTTATTTATCCCTTTGATCTTGTTTCGCTCCGCTTTATCTTTGACGGCGGAGGCGCAAGCGAGTTTCAGTTTATCGGTATCTTTTTTTAAAAGTCCGTCTATACGTTCGATATTCAAACCTTTCGCTCTGAAATCGGCTATTATTTTTTTTGCCGCTTCGGGAGAAATAAGGTCGCTTTTATTAAGCGCGTAAACGACGGGCTTATTTAAAAAGATCTTCATAAGTTTAGGATTTATCGAAGCGTAAGGCGCTCTTGCGTCGAGAACGTAAATTACGCCGTCGCAAAGTTTTACGTCCTCTTCGGTCTTTCTCATCGCCTTCGCCATGTGTCCGGGAAACCAATTTATCTTTTTTTCGTTTTCCATATCTACTCCGCGACTTCTATTTCTATCGCTATCGCTTTATATTTTTTTTGTTCTCTTTTAGAATAATATTTCGTCATATCTTCTGCGCTTGCGTCTTCGCTTTCCGAATAGCCGAGCGCCGTTTTATCAAAATTTTTATATAAACTTCTGAAATTTTCGAAAACGTATAAATTCACTATTTTGGTCTTTACGCTTTCCCCCGTTTGATTATTTACGAACGAAATACCGTCGCCGACTTTAAGTTTTTGCCTTTTTTCGTCGAAAAGCCGAATCTCAATTTTCTTTTCGCCTTTTTTTATTTTTTCAAACGGCTCGTTTTCGAGTTTCATCTCGTGGTTATTTCTCTTTATTTCGGCAAGGTCCGGACGTCTTTTTTCGGTCAGCGCCCTCGATTGTTCCGCTCGCCATTTATCGACCTCTTTATGATTGCCGGAAACGAGAACTTCGGGAACTGTAAGTCCCATAAAATTTTGCGGTCTGGTATACTGCGGATATTCGAGTTCTCCGCCCGATATACTTTCCTCTTTTAAACTTTCGTTCGAAATAACTCCGTCTATATATCTGCAAATGCAATCCGTGATCGCCATTGCGGGAATTTCTCCGCCCGTTAAAACAAAGTCGCCGAGCGAAATTTCTTCGTCGAAACAGAGATCCAAAACCCTTTGGTCGACGCCCTCGTAATGCCCGCAAAGAATTACAAGATTTTCGTAAGACAGAAGTTCTTTTACCATACTCTGTTCGAACTTTCTGCCTTTGGGCGACATAAATATCCGCCTCGCCTTTCTCTCGGGATCGACGGCTTGCACCGCCGAATAGATAGGCTGTGGCGTCATAACCATTCCGGCTCCGCCCCCGAAAGGATAATCGTCGCATTTTCTGTGTTTATTTTCGGTATAATCTCTTATATCCGTGACTTTTATTTCCACTTTACCCGATTTTACCGCCCTTCCTATCACGCTTTCGCGAAGAGGAACGAACATCTCGGGAAACAAAGTGAGAATGTCAATTTTCATATATAACGACCTCGGTAAATTTTTTAGCGTCGACGGTAACCCTTCTGTTTTCTATATCGAATACCGCCGAAAGTTCTTTAATGAGCGGAAAAATCGCTTTCCCTTCCTGCGAGTCGACGTAGTAATAATCGACGTTCCCGTTTATAATTTCTGAAATTTCGCCGATTTCTTTTCCGCTCGATAAAAAGAGTTTACAACCTATTACGTCGGCGATAAAAAACCTACCCTTCGGAAGGATTATTTCCTCTCGTTTTGCAAAAAGACTTTCTCTGCGTAGAAGTTCCGCCGCATTTCTGTCCTCAACTTCGGCAAGTTTGATAATCGCCTCGTCGCCGGAAATAGCCTTGAAAGATTGCACTCCGTATCTTACGTCCTTGATCCAGACGCAAGTAATTTCAGACACCGACTTAAAATCGTCGGCGAAAAGCTTTATTTTAAGTTCGCCCTTTATTCCTTGCGGTTTTGCAACCGCCCCGATTTCAATTTTATCCATTTTTCAACCGATAATCGACTTATAGCCCTCTTTTTAGTAAAAAGGCTGTCGCAAGTTTGAGTTTTCCTGCGACAGCCGAACTCGTATTAACGAATTATTCTTTACCTTCGTTTTTACCTTTGATTTCGATATTGTATCTTTTTCCGCTCTTCGCCGCGGCTGCTTTTACGATCGTGCGGAGAGCCTTGGCGATTTTGCCTTGACGCCCGATGACCTTTCCCATATCGCTTTCGTTAAGGTAAATGGTAACATCAACGGTGTTTTCGCCCTTTTCCTCGACAACGTATTCCGCTTCGTCGGGGTTTTCGGCGAAATTGCCTACGATATACTTAATTAAATCCAACATTTTAATTCTCCCGATATTTTAAAAAAATATCCTTGACCTATTTTAAGCGGATAACCGCTTTAAAGTCGTTTTGAGTAGATTTGAGTGGATAGTCGCTCAAATAGCAAGGCTCGTTTCGTTGAAAGAATGAGATTGACTTCTTTGGTCATCAAACTCTTGAAACAAAACGGAAACGCAGTCAGTTGAGATGAATATCCGTTTTAAACTTGTTTTGAGTGGATAGTCGCTCAAATAGCAAGGCTCGTTTCGTTGAAAGAATGAGATTG
>CADBUU010000022.1 GCA_902797945.1 uncultured Eubacteriales bacterium
GCACAACACTCCGTTAAACTTTCACCGAACCTTATTCTGACGGGAATATTCTTTGCAAGAAAAGTAAGTATTCTTAAACTACCGTTAATTTCTTTTCCGAAGTCTAAAATAACGTATCCGCCTGCTTTAAATGTTGCGGTTTTGCTTTCACTTAAACCTATCTGTAATTCTTGTTTTACAGTAAGGTTGTTAGCGTCCGTTACGTTATTTTCTTCTTTTATTTTTTTAGGTAATAGATATTCTTTCATTTTTATAATTTATCTTTTATCAAAATCGGATAACGACTTTTTTTAATCCGAATGGAACTACGCGTTTAGGCGCGTAGAAAAACTTGTTCTTTTTTTCGTTTTGCCATAAACTACACATAGTAAAACACATAGGCGAAACCCTATCGTCGTAAGGATAACCGAAATGAAACGGCCCTATACGGTTTCGCAGAGTAGAGTAACACTCTATCTCTATTCCCCCTATGGGAAGTTCGGGAATAAAAACTCCTTCTTCCATCATACAGCGGTATTGTTTATCGCCTATACGCAGCACGCATTGAGAATAATCGCCTATCGGTTTTACGTATGCGTTTTTAACGGGCTTTTTAACTTCGACCGTATATTTCACCTCTCCGTAAAAATTACCGTACCCCTGTTCGGATAAATCACCCGCGGTTTTACGCGTCTTTTCTTTTAGCACGTATCCGTCGACGTCGAAATCCCCCTTTATATATATCTGTTCCATACCCGTATGGTAAGTGGCGCAGTTTAACATGCTTTCCGGCACGCCTTTCTTGTAAAAAATCTCTGTCGCTTTGCGAAGTACAGTAAAATCAATGTCGTATTCGTAAACGTTCAACCCTTTTTTCGCAGATAACCTAGTATATTCAAAATTTACGTCTTCTTCGGCTTGCGTAAACGCACCGAGAAAAATACCGTTAAATCTCGCGTTACGAATATCCTGTTTTTCTCTCGTGAGAGTAACAACTCTGTCTTTATCGCTTTCAAATCGGAATTGTACTTTAAGTTCACCTACGTATCCGCTTTTAATCAACGTTTCAAACACTCCGTAAATATATCCCGTCAGCGTTTCTCCGTTATCCTTGATTACCGTAACCTGTTCTACAGTAAGGTTGTTATCGTCTGACGACTTATATTCAGGCAATAAAACAAATTCGTCTTTTCCTTCTGTAAATTCTTCCGTATAATCTCCGTTTTCTTCCAAAAACAGCGAACTACCCGCAGGGATAACATGTTCCGTCGCCGCGCGATAACCTTTCCCGTTTATAAGGTCTATACGTGAAAAAGCCGTTTCCGTCCTAACGGTTACGGGTTTATCGTTTTCGTTAACTATAAATAAATAATTAAAACCGTTAAACGTTCTGTAAGTATAACTTATGGTATTATCCGCTTTAAAATAAACCGGATTCGGCAAATCTTCAATTTCACAATTACCAATAATATCCGTTTCCGTTTTCACGCCGTCAACATACTTCGGCAAATCGCCCGAAACACACAATTTTCCCTGTCCGTTCAGATAATCTTTCAACAACGAATAGGTATTAGCCTTTATCTCTCTGCAATTCGCAACGACTACCGCGTCGTACGTCCGTTCCCCCACTATAAGCGTTCCGTCTTTGACGCTTCCGAGTTTTTCTAAAATCTTTTCGTTTACGAAATGATAGGCTATTCCCGCATTTCTGAGTTTAATAAGTGTGTTCCAAAACGGATCGTCCACGTTCTTATTCACTTCCGTTTCGTCCGCCCTTATATAATCCAGATAAATGCTTTCCATAGGTGTTATCACCGCAACGGGCGCGCTTTCTTTTGAATTTGCAATTATATAACCTAGTTTTTCAAAATATCCGTTAAATTCCGAATATCCTGATATCCACGGCATCGACCTTCCGAAAGACGGCGGACAATCTATCTTTCCCTGTCCCGCAAGCGAATAATTATACAAATGCTGTATCATCATATTAACGCCGTAAACGTACTGTTTATCCGCTATAAGTTTTAATTGTTTCGGCGTAGTAGAATATCCGCTTATTCCGAAAGTTTCCGTACAAACGGTTTTTTTGCCGCTCTGTGCCGCGACCGACCCGACGAGTTTTGCGGATATTTCCGCCGTAAGGTTCTTTTCAAGATTGTCTATTGCGGGGATATGTTCGCAAAGGTATGAAGTCGCGGCGTCC
>CADBUU010000023.1 GCA_902797945.1 uncultured Eubacteriales bacterium
GAGGGCGTTCTCGAAAAGATAGTATCGGACGTTCCTGCCCCGTCGGGCGACGACGAAGCGCCCCTTCAAGCGCTCATTTTCGACAGTTATTACGACAATTTCAAGGGAGTAATATGTTTCGTCCGCATTATGAACGGAATCGTAGGTCAAGGACTTAAAATAAAGACTTTTACGGGCGACAAGCAATTCGACGTAACGGAAGTCGGAACTTTTAATCCCCAACTCATACCCAAAAAATCACTCTCTTCGGGAGAAGTCGGATATATAGCGGCGAGCATTAAGAGCATAGAGGATATTCACGTCGGCGACACGATAACGGGGGTAAACTTTCCGGCAAGCGAACCTCTTCCCGGCTATAAAAAAGTCCAACCCGTCGTATTTTCGGGAATATATCCCCTCGACGGCTCCAAATACGGAGATTTGAAAGACGCCCTTTTAAAACTTAAATTGAACGACGCTTCCTTAACTTTCGAGCCAGACAACTCGGCGGCGCTCGGATTCGGTTTTCGGTGCGGATTTTTAGGACTTCTCCACATGGAGATAATACAGGAACGGATAGAACGCGAATTCGATATAGATATAATTACTACCGCCCCGTCGGTATCTTATAAAATACATCTTACAAACGGCGAAGTCGTAACGGTGGACAATCCCAGCCGATTCCCCGAGGTATCTTCGATAGATTACGCCGAAGAGCCGATGATAGAGGCGAATATCTTCACTCCGCCCGATTACGTCGGCGCGATAATGGAACTCTGTCAGGACAAGCGCGGAACATTCAAAGATATGAGTTATATCGACGCAAAAAGGGTAAAACTCAACTATAAACTCCCCTTAAACGAGATAATTTTCGACTTTTTCGACGGACTTAAAAGCAGGACGAGGGGTTACGCCTCTTTCGACTACGAGGTTTCGGGCTACGAAAGGAGCGAACTCGTCAAACTCGATATAATGCTCAACGGCGACGTGTGCGACGCCCTTTCGGTAATAGTCCATAAAGATAAGGCTTACCCGAGAGGAAGGGCGCTTGCCGAAAGACTGAAAGAAGTCATTCCCCGTCAACTTTTCGAAGTTCCCATTCAGGCTTCCGTCGGGGGAAAGATAATTGCGAGAGAGACGGTCAAGGCTATGAGAAAAGACGTTCTCGCCAAGTGCTACGGCGGAGATATAACGAGAAAGAGAAAACTTTTGGAAAAACAGAAAGAAGGAAAGAAAAAGATGAGACAACTCGGCTCTGTCGAAGTTCCGAGCGAAGCATTTATGTCGATACTTAAAATCGACAGCAGCGATAAATAATTATGAGCGGTATTTATATTCACGTTCCTTTTTGCAAGGCGAAATGTTCATATTGCGACTTCGCGTCATACCCAAAGGAGATCGGCAAAGCCGAACTCTATTTCGCGTGCCTTTATAAAGAAATAAAAGGCAGGGCGAAAAGTCTTGAAAACAAGGTTTTCGACACGGTGTATTTCGGAGGAGGAACGCCTTCTTTCGTCGAGCCGAAGTATATTTACGGGGCGATGAAGCAACTTAAAAACTACTATAAAATAACCGACGACGCCGAGATAACGATAGAGATAAACCCGGGAACGTTAGACGAAAACAAACTTAAAATCTATAAGTCTGCGGGATTTAACAGATTCAGCGTCGGTATGCAATCGGCAAACGACGAAGTTTTAAGAGATTTGAACAGAATACACACGTCAAAGCAGTTTCTTGAAGCCTGCGACCTCTTAAAAGGTCAGAATTTAAGCGTCGATATAATGCTCGGACTACCCGACCAGACGGAAGAGGAAGTAAAAAAGAGTATCGACCTTGCGATAAAGGGAGGGGCGAAACATATATCGGCATACGCCCTTAAACCCGAAGAGGGAACGCCGATGTTCGGAAGATATTTAAACGGCGAACTGCCCTCTGCCGACGAAGTCGCCGATTTATACGACTTTGCGAGGGAGTATCTTGCGAAATTCGGATTTTACAGATACGAGGTATCCAACTTTGCGAAAGAGGGATATTATTCGAGGCACAATCTAAACTATTGGAAGAGGGGCGAATACATAGGTTTCGGCGTTTCGGCTTCCTCTTTTATAGACGAAAGACGTTTTACGAACACCGAAAAAATAGACGAATACACCGCTTGCATACTTCGGGATAAGGTTGCGGAGATTTATAGCGAAGTCATCGAGGGCGACGAGAGGGAATTTGAATTTATAATGCTTGCGCTGAGGACCGAAAAGGGATTTTCTTTTAAAGATTTCTATGAAAAATTCGGCGTCGACTTCAAGAAAAAATATGCGGACAAGATAAAGTCGCTCTCCCCTTTTCTCGAACTAACGGACGAGAGAATTTCGATAAAACCGGACAAACTCTACGTTCAAAATGAAATAATAATAAAATTTATGGATTAAACTATGGGAAATTTCGTTCATTTACACCTTCATACCGAATACAGCATACTCGACGGAGCGGCGAGGATAGGAGTCGTTACCAAAAAGGCGAAAAGCCTCGGAATGCCGGCTATCGCCATAACCGACCACGGCAATATGTATGGCGCGGTCGCATTTTTCGACGCCTGCGAGAAAAACGGTATAAAGCCTATCATCGGAACGGAGTTTTACGTTTGCGACGATCTCTCGGTCAAAACGGGAAAGACCAAACTTCACCACCTTATACTTCTTTGCAAAGACGAAACGGGTTATAAAAACATATCCCTATTAAACGCCATAGCATTCCGAGACGGGTTTTACTACAAACCGAGAATAGACTATAAAACTCTCGAACAGCACAGCGAGGGGCTGATATGCCTTTCGGCGTGCGTCGCGGGAAGCATACCGCAAGCGATATTAAACCGCAACTTTGACGAAGCGGAACAACTCGTTCAATGGTTCAAAGGGCTTTTCGGGGAAGATTTTTATCTCGAAATGCAAAACCACGGACTTGAAGAAGAGAAAGAAACCAACAAATATCTCCGCCAATACGCAAAAAAATATTCGATAAAAACCGTCGTTACCAACGACGTGCATTATATAAACAAGGAAGACGCCCTCTCCCAAGACGTTCTGATGTGCGTTCAGATGGGCGCCGACTTCGACGATCCGCAAAGGCTGAAATTCCCCAACGACGAATTTTATCTCAAAACCTACGAGGAAATGAGCGAACTTTTCCCCGACGATCCCGAGGCGCTCGAAACGACGCTCGAAATCGCCGACAAGTGTAATTTCGGATTCGTATACGGGCATTATATGTTCCCTCACTACACTCCCGTAACGGGCGACGAACCTCTCGTATATATCCGTAAACTGATAGACGAGGGGATAAAGAAAAAATACGGCGAGGAAACGCCGGCGATCAGAGACAGAATAGAGAGCGAACTTGCGGTAATAGTAAAGCAAGGTTTCGTCGAATACTTCCTTATAGTCTGGGATTATATAAACGCCGCGAGAAATATGGGAATATCGGTAGGACCGGGAAGAGGTTCGGGCGCAGGCTCGATAGTCGCGTATCTTATCGGAATAACCAATATAGACCCCTTAAAATACGACCTTTACTTCGAAAGATTTTTAAATCCCGAAAGAGTTTCGGCGCCCGATTTCGACGTCGACTTCGAGGATAGCAGAAGGCAGGAAGTCATAGAATACGTCCGTCAAAAATACGGTTACGACAGAGTTTGTAAAATAGTTACTTTCGGCACTATGGCGGCGAAAAACGCCATAAAAGACGTAGGAAGGGTGCTTAAAGTCCCCTATTCCGAAACGGACAGGATAACCAAGGCGATACCTTCGAAAGTAATAAAAAACGGCAAGGAAATAGAACTCAAACGCCCGAATATCTTAATGAAGGCGTTCGGAAAATATATCCCCAAAGAGGGAGATAAGGACTACGGAACGGACTATTCCGTTCCCGAACTCGTCCAAATGTATAACGAGAGCGACGAAATTCGGAGAATAGTCGATATAGCGATAAAACTCGAAGACTCGCCGAGGCAGGCAAGCACTCACGCTTGCGGAGTAATAATAGGCGCGGATATACTCGACCAACACATGCCGCTCGGTCGTAACGGCGACGATATTACGAGCCAATATACGGGCGTCGAACTCGAACACCTCGGTTTCCTTAAAATGGACTTTTTGGGACTGAGGAACTTGTCCGATATAAAGATGGCTATCGACTACGTCAGACAAAATCACGGCGTGGAAATTGATTTCGACAAGTCCGATTACGCCGATCCCAAAGTTTACGAACTCATCTCGTCGGGAAATACGAAGGCGATATTCCAGATAGAATCGGCGGGCTTTCAGAAATTTATGAAAGACCTTCGCCCCAACTGTTTGGAAGATATAGTCGCTGCGGTTTCTCTTTACCGACCGGGACCTATGGATTCAATTCCCAAATTCGTCAAATGTAAGCACAACCCCGAACTCGTTACCTACGCTCACCCCCTTTTAGAGCCTATTTTAAAACAGACTTACGGGTGTATCGTCTATCAGGAACAGGTTATGAAAATAGTTCAGGACCTCGCCGGCTATACCCTCGGACAAGCGGACAACGTCAGGCGTATGATGGGTAAGAAAAAAGTCGAGGATATGGTAAAGGAAGAAGTCATATTCTTAAACGGAAAGCCCGAAACGGTGGACCACGGCAAGGTATCGAAAGCGATAGAGGGCTGTTTGAAAAGAGGAGTTCCCGAGGACGTCGCCCATAAGATATGGGACGAAATGAAGGACTTTGCGAAATACGCTTTCAATAAATCTCACGCCGCCGCATATTCTCTCGTAACCTATCAGACGGCTTACCTTAAATGTTACTACGAACCCGAATTTCTTACGGCGGTTTTAAATAACAGAATAACGAATATCGACGAAATAAAGAACTACGTCGCATACGCAAAAGAAGAGGGAATACCCATTCTTCCGCCCGATATAAACGAAAGCGTCGGGTTTTTCAGCGTAAAAGAAGGAAAGATAAGATACGGACTTGCGGCTATAAAGGGAATAGGACTTTCTGCGATAGATTCTATCGTAAAAGAGAGAGAAGAGCACGGCGAATACACTTCGTTTGAAAACTTCATTTCGAGGTGCGAGGCGAAAGTCCTCAATAAAAGATTGGTGGAAAATCTCATTTTTGCGGGAACTTTCGACCGTTTCGGCGTTTACAGAACGAGGCTTCTCGCCGTTTCGGGCAGCCTTATCGACAGAGTTTCGATAATAGCGAAACAGAGAGAAAGCAATCAAATGAGCCTTTTCGGAGAGATAATCGAAGACGAACTTTTCACCGTCGAATACCCCAATCTCCCCGACTACGACAGCAAGACCAAACTTTCTTACGAGAAAAACGTTACGGGAGTATACGTTACGGGGCACCCGTTGGATCAGTATATGCAAAAGTTCAAGGACTGCACTTTCTCTACCCTTCAACTGTCAAACACGGAAGAGGACGCCGACGGAAACGTCGTCTATACCGATTTGACCGACGAAATGCCCGTCTACTTCGGCGGAATTATAACTTCGGCGGACAAGATAACGACGAGATCGGGAAGACAGATGTGCTTTGCGACCATCGAGGACGTTTACGGGGCGATAGAATGCGTGTTCTTCCCGAACAAATTCGATAAATACAGACAATTCTTAGAACCCGAAAAGATAATCAAAATTCGCGGAAAGATACAACTTTCCGATGGCGAAAAACCGACGGTAGCGGTAGATTGGGCGCAGAGCGTCGACGACGAGCCTATCGTCGAGGAAAAAGTCGAAGAAAAGAAAAAATGTCTTGGAATAGTTCTCGATAATCCCGAAGATAAGGATATAATGCTCGACGTTTTATCTTCTTACCCCGGCGATATGCAGATATATTTCAAGATAAACGGCAAGACTTACAGGGCTTCCCAAAAAGTAAGGGAATGTAAGGGACTTATAAGCGAACTTTTGTCGATAGTCGACGAAGACCATTTAAAATTTTTTGACAATTAAAACGGAGGATATATATGAAAAAAATTGCTATTTTAACGAGCGGAGGCGACGCCCCCGGAATGAACGCATGCATAAGAGCGTGCGTAAGAAGAGCGCTGAATTTCGGACTTGAAGTTTACGGCGTGGAAAGAGGATACGAAGGACTCGTCCATAACGAAATATTCAAAATGGACACCCATTCGGTATGCGATATAATACAAAGGGGCGGAACTATTTTAAAGTCGGCAAGATGTCTTGATTTCAAACAGCCCGAAACACGAAAAATCGCCGCCGACAACCTTAAAAAGTTAGGTATCGAAGGTCTTGTCGTCATCGGCGGAGACGGCTCTTTTACAGGCGCCAAACTTCTTTCGGACGAAAACGGAATAAATATCGTCGGGATTCCCGGCACGATAGATAACGACCTCGCCTACACCGATTACACGCTCGGTTTCGACACGGCTGTAAACACCGCTCTTTGGGCTATAAACGCACTTCGGGACACGATGACTTCTCACGACAGAGTTTCGATAATAAAAGTTATGGGAAGAAATTGCGGAGATATTGCCCTCTATTCGGGCATTTGCGGCGGAGCGGAATTCATTCTCGTTCCCGAAGTTCCCTACGATATTCAGGAAGTCGCGGCGGCTATCAAGCGCAATTCCGAAAGGGGCAAAATGTCTAACATAATAGTATTTGCCGAAGGAGCCGGCAACGAAAACGAACTTAAAACCGTTTTGCAGGTCATCGCTAATGCGGACGTAAGAGTTACCACGATC
>CADBUU010000024.1 GCA_902797945.1 uncultured Eubacteriales bacterium
AAACTTATTTCCGATTACGAACCGACTCATCTTTTGGTTGCTTTTGATAGAAAGGAGCCGACTTTCAGACATCTTATGTATAACGAGTATAAAGGGACGAGGAAGCCTATGCCCGACGATTTAAGAACTCAGGTCGTTTTGCTGAAAGATGTTTTAGACGAGATGAATATAGCAAGATACGAGCAGGCGGGAATCGAAGCTGACGACATAATTGGGACTTTATCAAAAAAATTTAACGTAGAAACTATTATTATAACAGGCGACAAAGATAGTTTTCAACTTGTAGACGATAAGACCTCGGTTTATTTTACCAGAAGAGGGATTACCGAACTCGACGTTTATAATAACGACAATTTTATTGAAAAAACCGAAATAAAGCCTTTACAAATAATTGATTTAAAGTCAATGATGGGGGATAGTTCCGACAATATACCGGGAATTGCGGGTGTTGGTGAAAAAACAGCCTTAAATTTGCTTAAAGAATACGGAAGTCTTGAAGGTCTGTATGAAAACGTAGGGAACTTAACCGGGAAATTGAAAGAAAAAGTTATTTCATCTAAAGAAATTGCGTTCTTATCAAAAACTCTTGCGACAATAAATACCCATGCGGATATTAACTTATCCTTAAAGGATTTAGAACTCGGATTTCCTTTTCCTAAAAAAGCCAAGCAAAAACTTATTCAACTCGAATTAAAAAATTTATACAAGAAGGACGAGTTGTTTCTAAATGATGACAGCGAAAATCAAGTTGATATTTTAGATGAAAATAAAAATGAGATTTCTTTACCGAAAAAGATTTATTTAAACGATACCGATAATGTTTTCAAAATCGTAAAAGATTGCAAAATCGCCCTTGTTATCGGTGAAAATATAAGTTTTTATGATAGTAAAAACGAATACGTTATTAAGATAAAGAATGATTTTTTCGACGACGGAGTTACAATAGATAACGCTATTGGAATGCTTAAACCTCTTTTTAATGAAAAATCTCAAAAATTCATTTTATATTCTAAAAAAGATACGATGAAGTATCTTGATCAATTCGGAATTTGTTTTTCCGCGCATGCCGACGACGTTTCGCTTGAAAAATACGTTTTGGAACAAACGCCGTCCGATAGTTTTGAAGATCTTTTGTCGGCGTCGAATATTCCGTCGGATTATCCTGCATATTTCCTCTACGATTTACATTTAAAAGCAACGGAAAAATTGTATTCGGGGAATATGTATAAATTGTATTCTGAAATCGAACTGCCTCTCGTTGACGTTTTATTCGGCATGGAGAAAGCGGGATTTAAAATTGACGTGAACGCTCTTTATGAAATGTCTGCGGAATATAAAGACAAGATAAATAAAATCCAAAATAAGATAATTGAGATAGCCGGAGAACAATTCAATATAAACAGTAGTAAACAGTT
The DNA here is from genome assembly GCA_902797945.1 of uncultured Eubacteriales bacterium. Lineage (GTDB taxonomy): Bacteria > Bacillota > Clostridia > Christensenellales > Borkfalkiaceae > UBA10281. Next base: position 1,416 of record CADBUU010000024.1, read on the forward strand.
AGGATATATTTTATTTGAAAAACTCGGCTTGAAAACGGGGAAAAAGACTAAAATAGGTTATTCGACCAATGCCGAAGTTCTTGAAAAACTTGAAGGTCAGCATGAAATTATTCCATTAATACTTCAATACAGGCAATTTCAGAAGATTTTTTCAACCTATATAGAAGGCTTTAAACCTCTTATCGACCCGAAAACGGGGTTAGTTCATACGACATTTTTGCAGACTTTTACGACAACGGGTAGACTTTCTTCGAGAGAGCCGAATTTGCAAAATATTCCGGTAAGAGATTCGGAAGGAAAAGAAGTCAGAAAACTCTTCGTGTCCTCTTTCGATAACGGCAAAATAGTAGGCGCAGATTATTCTCAGATAGAATTGAGATTACTCGCTCATTTCAGCGGTTGCAATAAACTTATAGAGGCGTATAATTCGGGGAAAGATATACACGCAGCCACCGCATCGCAGGTGTTTGGAGTTCCGTTAAATGAAGTTACTCTCGAAATGAGAAGAAGCGCAAAAGCGGTAAATTTCGGAATTATTTATGGTATTTCCGAATTCGGACTTGCAAAACAGTTAAATATTTCGCCCAAAAAAGCGGCGGAATATATAGAAAAGTATTTTGAAATGTATCCGAGCGTTAAAGAGTATATGAATTCTAACGTTGAGTTTGCAAAAAAGAACGGATACGTCAGCACCCTTTTCGGCAGGAAGAGATTTATAAAGGAATTGTCTTCGTCGAATTATAACGTAAGACAATTCGGCGAAAGGGCGGCGATGAATATGCCTTTACAAGGAACTGCTGCGGATATTATAAAAATCGCAATGAATAACGTTTATCGTAGAATTAAAAGTGAAAATCTTAAATCAAAATTGATATTACAGGTTCACGACGAATTACTCGTAGACACGGCGCTAGACGAGGTTGAAAAAATAAAGGTGATTTTGGTAGAAGAAATGCAAAACGCCGTTAAATTAAAAGTTCCGTTAACCGTTGAAGTGGAATGCGGAACGAGGTGGTTTGATGCAAAATAATTTCAAAGTCGCAATTACCGGTGGAATCGGAAGCGGAAAGAGCGTCGCTTGTGATATAATAAGGAAAAAAGGATTTATTGTTTTTGACCTTGATAAAATTTACACCGAACTTTTACGAAATGAAGTATTTGTAAAAGAAATATGCAAAATTACAGCGACCGAGCCGATAATAGACGCTAACGGCTTAACTATCAACCGAGAACTAATATCACAAAAGGTATATAATGACAAAAATCTTCTGTCTTTATTAAACGATTTTACGCATCCCGCTATTATGCAAGAATTTCTTAGCAGAGCCGAAAAACACAAAGGTTTGCTTTTTTGCGAAGTTCCGTTGCTTTATGAAAGCGGGCTTGAAAAAACGTTTGATTTTGTTTTTGTTATAAAAAGAAAAGAACAAGACAGGATAAATTCAGTAATCCTTCGCGACGGAAAAACGAAAGCGCAAATTAAGAACGTAATAAAAAATCAATTCGATTATGCAAAATTATCTTCCGATGAACATACTATCTTTATTGAAAACGATTCCGACACGAGCGTTTTTGCGGAGAGAATAGATTTTGCAATCAAAAAAATTTCTAAATAAAGTAAGCGCTTTATTTATTTTATTATTTATTATATTTTTAACCGTTTTGATTTACATTGGTTTTCCGATAAAATATAAAGACGACGTAAAAAAGTGTTCATTAAACGAAAAAGTCGATATATATCTTGTTTTAGCGGTTATAAAAGCGGAAAGCGGTTTTAACCAAAACACCGTTTCGGATAAAGGCGCAATAGGTCTTATGCAAATACTTCCGTCAACGGCGGAATACGTTGCGGAAGAAATCCTTGACGAACGAATTTCCGATTTAAAAAATGCCGAAGTGAATATAAGATATGGCGTTGCTTATCTGAATTATCTGAAAAATAAATTCGATGATGAATTTACTTTTCTTGCAGCTTATAACGCAGGGGAAGGGAACGTAAATAAATGGCTTAATGACGAAAGATATGCTAAAGACGGAAAATTGATTTATATTCCGTTTTCGGAGACGAGAAAATACGTCAAAAAAATTTTATCTTATAAAAAAATATATAGATTTATTTACCCGTATATAAGTTGAATTTTTTTAACTTATATGTTAAAATGTTATTGTTTTATTTTACTTTTATCAGAGGGATAAAATGCAAGAATATTTGCAGAATTTAAATGAAGAACAAATAAAACCCGTCCTCGATACCGAGGGCGCTGTTTTGGTTATTGCTGGAGCAGGAAGCGGTAAAACGCGGGTGCTTACGAGCAGGATCGCTCATCTTATTCTTGATAAAAACGTTTCGCCGTGGAATATACTTGCGATTACGTTTACAAATAAAGCCGCCGACGAAATGAAGGAGCGTCTGCTATCCGTCGTCGGCGACGTTTCTGATATGTGGGTTTGCACGATTCACTCTATGTGTGTTCGTATATTGCGTTCCTCGGCGGATAAAATCGGTTATAATTCGAACTTTACGATTTATTCTGAAACGGATAAAGATAAGGTTTTGAAAAGAATAATATCCAATCTTGAAAACGGAGAGGTCGACAAATATTTTAAAACGGCAAAAAATCTTATTTCTTCGCGTAAAAACAACGATCTATCCATCGACGAATTTTTTGAAAAAAATTCGAGAATGAGAGATATTGAAATTTACGTTAAAATAATGACCAAATACGAAAACGAATTGCATAAGTCGAACTCTATGGATTTTGACGATTTACTTATTAAAACGTATCATCTTCTCGCCGAACACAGAGAAATTCTCGAAAAATTTTCAAAAAGATTCCGTTATATTCATATCGACGAGTTTCAGGACACGAACGTCGTGCAATATAATATCGTTAAACTTTTATCCTTCGTCAACGGAAATATTTTTGCGGTCGGAGACGACGATCAAAGCATTTATGGTTGGAGAGGAGCTGACATCAACAATATTCTCGATTTCGAAAAGGATTTTAAAGGCGCAAAAACTTATAAGCTCGAAAGAAATTACAGGTCGACGAAAACCATTCTCGATTTGGCGAATACGATTATTGCGAACAATACGAAAAGAAAATCAAAAGTTTTATGGACGGAAAACGATAAGGGATTAAAGCCGGAATTCTTTGTCGCCGAAGAAGAATCGGGTGAAGCTCAATATACGGCAATACAAATCAAAAGACTTATAGAAAGAGGGTATAAGTTTTCTGATTTTGCTGTTTTAATGAGACTTAACGCATTATCCCGTTCTTATGAGCAGGAGTTTATGAAATACGGCTTGCCGTGTAAAGTGTTCGGAGGTTTTAAATTCTTTGAACGAAAAGAAATAAAGGATTTGACCGCATATTTGAGAATTCTTTGCAATCCTCTTGACAACGAGGCGGTTTTAAGAATAATAAACGTTCCCAAAAGAGGAATAGGAGCAAAATCGATAGAGGCGTTGAACGATTATGCGTTAAAAACGGGATTTTCGGTCCTCGACGGCATTTATGCCGTTGACGAACTTGAATTGAATTCGGGCGCAAAAGCAAAGATTTCGGCGTTTAAAGATCTTATTTACAACTTAATAATAGATAAAGAAACTCTCGGACTTACACAACTTGTAAAAAATATAATCGATAAAACAGATTTTTACGATTGCTTTCCCGACGACGATGAAGGAAGAGAAAAGAAGGCTAACGTTAATGAATTTCTAAACTCAGTCGAAGAATATGAAAAACAAAATCCGAACGCTCAACTTTCGGAATACCTCAATTCCATAACGTTAAGTTCCGATACGGATGAAATAACCGACGGGGAATACGTTACGCTTGCGACCGTTCACTCCGTAAAAGGTCTTGAATTCAGATGCGTGTTTATTTGCGGTATGGATAAAGAAATTTTCCCAATAGAAAGGGCGGATTCCGATCCTGACGATATGGAAGAAGAAAGACGTCTTATGTATGTCGCAATAACGAGAGCAAAGGAAAGGCTTTTTATAACAAGATCGAGAAGCAGGTTTTTATACGGAGGAAGAAAAAGAACTGTTCAGTCGGAATTTTTAGACGAGTTGGCTCCTAAACTCGGTATTACGACATACAAGCAACAATACGATGAAAGATATCAAAACAGATACGCTAATTCCTCTGAGGGATACGATAGTTTTTCGGGTTATGACGATTACGGTAGCCGAAAAAAATCGGGAAACGAAGATTTCGATAGAGATAATTATTCGACTCGGTCAAATTACGGTGGAGCAAGTAGAAGTTCTTTCGGAAGTTCGGGATCTTTTGGTAATAATTCTTCTCCCACTCCTTATAAATCTTCTTTTAAGACTCCTTCTTTCGGTTTTTCCGGTTCATTTAACTCATCGAGACAGTCTATTGTAACGGATAAAGAAAAAGATATTTCCAAATTTAAAGCGGGAAGTAAAGTTTTACATAAGAAATTCGGAGAAGGAACGATCGTTGCTATAAAGAATAACGGCGGTGAAGAGATTGGCGATATTGCGTTTAAAGGAATAGGAATAAAATCGCTCGTGTTAAAACTCGCTCCGATAGAGCTTATAGAATAAATAAATCGAGGTAAAATATGGACAGAATGAGAGAGCTTGTCGACGTATTGAATAAATATGCCTACGAATACTACGTTTTGGACAATCCTTCCGTTTCGGATAGAGAATACGACAAACTTTACGACGAATTAAAAAATCTTGAAGAAAAACAAGGCGTCGTTCTATTCGATTCTCCGACGAAGAGAGTAGGTGGTGAGCCTATTTCTGCATTTTCGAAACACGAACATATAAATCGTCTTTACAGTCTTGATAAAAGCGTAACTTACGAGCAATTGGACGCTTTCGATTCGAGGATACGAAAGGTTTGCGAACCGACCTATACCGTAGAATATAAATTTGACGGACTTACGATTTGTCTTACTTATGACGGGGGAAAATTCGTTCGGGCAACGAC
>CADBUU010000025.1 GCA_902797945.1 uncultured Eubacteriales bacterium
GGAGAATACGGAAGAGAAGAAACGTCACAAAAATCATATACCCTTAAAAAGTTAAACGAGGCGTCGGGCAATAAGAAAAAAGCGAGGACGAAAGATTTATTCCGTAAGATTTTTCCGACTTATAAGGCAATGTGCGGGAGAAATCCTATACTTAAAAAATTACCATTTTTACTTCCTTTTTTTTGGATAGAAAGAATAGTTACGTCGCCTTTTAGGGGTAATATAAAAAAGAATATCGAGCAAAACAAAGCGATAGCAAACGACGACGGAAAATACAAAGAAGAATTAAATTCGGTTGGCTTGGATTTTTGGTTTTAAAGAGAAATAAATTATTGAAAATTATTTTAAGTAAATGAAAGGAACATTCGATACCCTTATCACGGCGAAGAGCAATCCTTTTAGGCTAAATCTAAAAGAAACGACAAAGTACAAAGACCTTATATGGCTTTTCGTGCAAAGGGATTTCAAAACGAAATATAAACAGACGATTTTAGGTCCGCTATGGTTTGTTATTCAACCATTGCTGACAACCTTTATCTTTACAATTGTTTTCGGAAAGATAGCAAAACTTTCAACTGACGGAGTTCCGCAATTCCTGTTCTACCTTGCGGGGAACGTTCCGTGGCTGTTCTTTTCGTCGTGTCTAAATCGTACTTCCGCTACATTTTACGAAAACGTAAGGATATTCGGGAGAGTGTATTTCCCGCGTATTGCCGTTCCGATTTCAACGGTAATAACTTGCTTTTTCAATTTCCTGATTCAGTTCATCATGTTTGTGGCAATAGATATTATTTTGATTCTGATAGGCGCAAACGTGCAGATAACGTGGTATGCAATGCTATTTCCGTTGCTCATATTACAACTTGGTGTTTTGGGTATGGGCGTAGGAATTATTATTTCTTCGCTTACAGTAAAATACAGAGATTTGCAAGTGCTTGTCAGTTTCGGAGTGCAACTTTGGATGTATATATCTCCCGTTGTGTACTCGGTGGCTTCAATAGAAAATTCAACGCTTAAAACACTTGTAATGATAAACCCCGTATCGCCGGCAATAGAATTTATGCGTGCAGGCTGGCTTGGCGTAGGAACGACGAATTGGATGTATCTCGGTATCGGTTTAGCAGTAACAGCAGTTATAGCTTTTGTGGGGCTTGTTATATTCAACAAAACAGAAAAGAATTTTATGGATAAGATATAAATGGAAAGGGAAGTTGCCATACAAATACAAGGCTTAACAAAAGAATATCGTCTTGGCGTAATAGGTAGCGGAACGCTCCAACGGGATATACAGAGTTGGTGGGCAAGATTACGACACAAAGAAGATCCGAACAAAAAAGTCGGTTCAAAGAATTACGGAAAAAATGAAACATTTACCGCGCTCGATGGCTTGAACCTAACTGTGTATAAGGGTGAACGGCTTGGTATCATTGGTAGAAACGGTGCCGGGAAGTCAACCCTACTGAAAATTATATCGAGAATAACTTCTCCTACAAAAGGGACGATAGGCATAAACGGCAGAGTATCAAGTATGCTTGAAGTCGGCACAGGTTTTCACGGGGAACTTACCGGCAGAGAAAACATTTACTTAAACGGCGCGATACTCGGTATGACCAAAGCCGAAGTCAATAGCAAGATAGATAAAATTATAGAGTTTTCGGAAATAGAACAGTTTATAGATACACCGGTAAAGAGATATTCTTCGGGAATGTACGTTAAACTCGCATTTTCGGTTGCGGCGCATTTGAATAGTGAAATCATGATAATGGACGAAGTTTTAGCGGTCGGGGATTTAGCGTTTCAGAAGAAGTGTCTTGACAAAATGGGCGACGTATCAAGAGAAGAAGGTAGAACGATATTATACGTCAGTCACAACATGGAAACGATACGCCGTTTATGCGATAGATGTGTGGTATTAGATAAAGGAAAAATTGTTTTCAACGGCGACGTTGAGCGGGCAATAAAAATATATAGTAGCATATGATAAAAAGTGGTGAAAAAAAGGCTTTGAAACAAACAAAATAATGCAAGAAAACGCGCAACTTGCAGAAAAAAACTGATTGTAAATAGGTTGGAAAGATTATGGAAAAATTAAACAGCGCATTCGGTGAGTTTATAGCGAACAAACGAAAAGAAAAAGGAATATCTATGCGCAATATGGCAAAGCAAATGGGATATTCAGCGCCATTTTGGAGCGATGTCGAAAAGGGAAGGGCGAACCCGCCGAAGTATGAGAAACTGAAAGTGTTAGCGGATCTATTGGAACTTACAAAAGAAGATAGAATTCAGATGTATGATTTGGCGGGTCAAGACAGATCCGCGGTGGCTCCCGATGTGGACAAATATATTTCGGACAACTATTTCGTTATTTCAGGACTCAGGCAAGCAAGAGATTTGGGCGCAAACGAAAACGATTGGAAAAAATTTATAGAAAACTTACAAGAGAAACACGCATAATCAATATATGGTTTCAGAAGTCTGAACGGGTAAAACAATATCCGTTCGGATTTTTTTTGAAAATTTTTTAGAAAATTCCAAAAAGCTCTTGACAAACAAATGTTCGCGGAGTATAATATATTCATTAACAGGACAAGCGTCCTATAAAGTGTGGTGAAAGCATTGAGAGTATATGATGAAAACCTTGCTGAAAAGATAAAGGCATATATCAACGATTACAGCAGTTCAAACGGTTACGGTCCGTCTGTCCGTGAAATTGCGGAGGAGATGGGCATTCATTCAAGCCGTGCAGGACGGTATATGGCGTTGCTTTACGAGCGTGGAGAAATATCCCGTAATACAAAAGGAATTTATGAATCGAACGCCATTTCTAAAATGAGCTATGAGACAGAGAACGTCGCAATATTAGGAAGTGTTCCTTGCGGTCCGCTTACAGAGATAGAAGAATGTATCGAAGGTTATGTTCGGTTGCCGACGTCAATGATTGGGAAAGGAAAGTTCTTTCTTCTTACGGCACAAGGAGATTCGATGACAGGCGCAGGAATCAACGACGGTGATCTTGTCTTAATCAAGCAACAAGAAGAAGCCGAAGTCGGTCAGATAGTAGTTGCGCTCGTGGATAATGAAGTGACATTGAAAAGGCTACGCTAAGGGTCAAGCGCCAAAATACTATTGTAACAATACACATGAACCGATTATATCCAGAGATGATTTTGAAAAGGTTCAAAAACTTCTTGAAAAAAGAACAGAACATCGTGTGCCGGGAGCTAAAATTAAAAAGAAATTCTTTGACAACAAGATATTTTGCAGACATTGTAATTGGCGTTTTAAAGCCGTTGACCGCATAGACGGATATGCGTGGACTTGTGCAAGGCACGGAAATTTTGAAGACGATTGCGGGACACGCTCTTATACGAATCAAGAAATCTGTGATGCGTTTATAAACGTATATAATCGGCTGAAACAAAACGAAAAAGTTATTCTTGACGAAACGATTTATCAGTTGCAGACATTGAAAAGCAGAGTCAGCGGCGGTAATGAAGCAATTATTGAAATCGACAAACAAATCGCGGCACTCAGCGAGCAGAAAAGACTTTACAGCGAATTGTATCGCTCGTCTGTAATTGATGAAATTATCTATACGGAAAATACGGATTCTTTGCAGGGGCAAATTACCGAACTTCGTGCGCGAAGATTAAAAATATTAAACGAAGATGAGGAAGAGAACTGCATTGAAGAATTACGGGAATTGAAAAGATTGTTGCAGACGTTCCCAGAGTCTATATGCGAAATGAGAGAGGATATATTTGATTCTATTGTCGAAAAAATATATATCGAAGAAAACGGCGCGATTATGATCTGCCTGAAATGCGGGCTTGAACTGAAAAGTGAGGTATGAAACAATGAAAAAACGAATGATCAGTTTTGGGTATCAGATAGTTGACGGGGAAATAGCAGTTGTGCCAGATGAAGCAAACATTGTGCGTCAGGTTTTTCAAAAGTATTGCGATGGTAGCGGTTATCATAATATAGCGGAGGAACTATCACTTGCCGGAGTCGTCTATTATCGGGACGATAATGTTTGGAGCAAAAGAAAAATAGCCCGAATCATCGAGAACAAGAAATATATCGGTGGGGACGACTATCCGCAGATTGTGGATTTCGATTTGTTTCATAGGGCAAATGAAATAAAATCATCAAAAGCGAAAATTCATGAGTTTAAAGAATGTCTGCCAATTTTTTCATATCTTAAAAGCAATATCGTTTGTGACAGATGTGGCGGACATCTGAATAGATTAGCGCATTTCGGGAAGCAGGAACGTTGGCTTTGCGGTCATAAGTGTGAATTTCAGCATTTTCTATATGACGATGAGATATACAAGGAATGGTCGGGTGTGATTTTAAAAGCAAAAGAATATGATTTTTCTGTGGAGAGGAACAAAGATTTTGTTCCCTATAAGAAATCGCAAGACATTATGCGTATGAACAACGAAATAATCAGACAAATCAACGCCGAACATCCTAATTTTTCTCTTACCAAAAAGTTGATATTTGACTGTGCAGAAATGAAATTTCGGGCTTGTAAAGAAGATAAATATGCAATTTACACGCAAAAAGTAAAGGATATTCTTAAATCGGCAACGGAGATGGATACGGAAAAACTATCAAAAATCATTTCAAAAATAACGATTGATGAAAACGGTAGGATGAAAGTATTATTTATTAACGGAATCGAAATAACAAATGAAACGGGGGAGCAAAATGCAACAGAGAATTGTAACGAAGATAGAAGCAAATCCGCTATTGCAGAAGCATAACAGGCAGAACGCGCTTATGCGAGTTGCCGCTTACTGCCGCGTATCGACCGACAGTGAAGATCAGATAGAAAGTTATAAAGCGCAAGTTGCTTATTATACGGATGCAATAGCGAAAAATCCCCGTTGGAGATTTGTTGAAATCTATGCCGATGAAGGAATGATTTATGGGGAACAATAATTAAAAATTTGAGAAATCGGAGCAATTTTTTCACTGAAATAAAAGGCGATTTTTAGAACGAAAGGCTGAAAATTATTGAAAATCAAAGCATTTTATGCTATAATATAAGCGAAAAAGTTTGCTTGCAAGGACTTTTTCGCGCCATATTTCAACAGAAACGGCAGAATTGCAATGGCAAAGTCGCCAGCAACAAAGTTGCAGACAAAATCTGGTTTTGTCGCGTTTCGATGTTATAATGCATAAGTGAGGCAAACATAATGAATTCTAAAGATAATAAAATCGTAATATATCAGGATGAAAACGGCGTTACGAAAATTTCCGTTCGTTTTGCCGATGAAGATTTGTGGCTTACGCAGGCGCAACTCGCAGAAATTTATGACACGACGCAACAGAATATCAGTCAGCATGTGGACGGGATTTATTCCGACGGCGAACTCGACCGCGAAGCAACTAACAAGAAATTCTTGTTAGTTCGCGAAGAGGGGATGCGCCGGGTAAAAAGGAATATCGATCACTATAATCTTGATATGATTATCGCTCTCGGTTATAGGGTTCAATCTCAGGTAGCGACTCGTTTCAGAA
>CADBUU010000026.1 GCA_902797945.1 uncultured Eubacteriales bacterium
GCAAGTCAAAATATAACTTTTAGAATTACTCTAAAAATATAACTGTTTGCTATGCAAACAATATCACTTTTCTTAAAACTTAATTTATGCTATAATTAACTAGCGACTTGCGTTTTTGCAAGTCGCTTTTTTTATATAAAACGATATAAAATTCAGTCCTTGATTTTCGAGCAGTCTTTCGCTACGGCGGAAAAGGCGTAATTTTCGCTATCGAAAGAACGAGCGGCGTCGTTTACGCTTTCTATCGTCATATTTTCGATTGCCTTTAATTTTCCCTCGGTATCGAACACTTTGCCCGTCATAAGCAAATATCTGCCGTATAACATCATCTGAGCGGCGGCGCTTTCTTCTCCGAAAATAAAGGAACTTAAAACCTGCGCTTTGCCCCTTTCGAATTCCTTTTGGGTAATTCCGCCGTTTATAGATTTGACGACCTCTTCGACGCAGGTTTTCGCCTCTTTGGCGCTATCGGGATTTACGCCTGCGTAAACCGCGAGCGTTCCCGTATCTTTATATCCCGACGGATATGAATACACCGTATAGCAAAGTCCTCTCTTTTCCCTGACTTCCTGAAAGAGCCGACTGCTCATTCCCGATCCTAAAACGATATTTATAAGAGAAAATTCGTCGGAGCCTATTCCATCGTATTCGATACCCTTATAGCCGAAGGCTATATGAGTCTGTTCAATATCCTTGTCGCAAAAAATCTTTTGGCATAAGTTGTCGGTAGGAATTTGTTTTTTCTCTTCCGATTTAATAGAAGAAACGAAAGGAACGAAATCTTTTTCGGCAAAATAAGTCGCTTTTTCGAAATCTATTTTACCGGCGAAAGAAAGGACGATATTGTCGGCGTTATAAAATCTCTTTCTGTATTTTAAAATATCCTCTTTCGTAAAGGAAAGGACGTTTTTCTGCGGACCTAAAATAGTTCTTCCCAAGCCTTCGTTTCCAAAGTAAGCGGCGGAGAGGTTGTCCATACAGACTTCTTCGGGAATATCCGAAGACATATTTATTTCTTCCGTAATTACGCCCTTTTCTTTTTCGAGTTCTTCTTTGTCGTAAACCGAATTCAAAAAGAGGTCGGACAGAAGTTCGAAAGATTTTTCGGAGGCGGTAACCGTCGACTTGACGTAATAGCAAGTCATTTCCTTTGAAGTGTAGGCGTTTACCTGCGAGCCTATCTCGTCGAATTTTTCCGACAGTTCGAATGAAGAATATTTTTCAGTTCCTTTAAAATTGACGTGTTCTATAAAATGGGAAATGCCGTTCGTGTTATCGTCTTCGAGACAACTCCCGGCGCCTACCAAAATCCCGGCGCTGACCGATAAAACCCCCGGCATATCCTTTACTATGAGTTTAAGTCCGTTTTCGTATTCCTTAACTTTTATCATTTATACACTCCGACAGCGTTACCGCCCTTAATCCCATTTTTTCGTAAATTTCAAGTATTTTGGGAAGAGCGGAAAGCGTATGTTCTTTGGGATGAGCGAGGACGAAATCTCCCGCCGTAATATTGTCGGTCGCCCTCGAAATAATCTTATTTTCGTCGCTATCGCGCCAATCAATGGTGTCTTTCGTCCACATTATCGTTTTATAGCCCAACTTTTCGGCAACTTTTAAAGTCGTCGGCGAAAAAGAGCCGGAAGGCGGAGCGAAATATTTCATCTCATAGCCCGTAAGTCTTTTTACAAGCGCATAATTTGCGTCTATTTCTTCCCTGTTTGCTTCTTCACTGAGTTTTGCGTGGTCTTTATGAAAATAGCCGTGATTGCCTATTTCGTGTCCTCTTTCGAGCATTTTAACGAGCAATTCCCCATTGTCGTCCGCCCAACAACCGCCCACGAAAAAAGTAACTTTCGCGCCGTATTCGTCAAAGACGTCGAGCATTTTTTCTACGACTTCCGCGCCCTCGTAGACGTTTATCATAAGACTGACCGAATTTCCGCTCTTATCTCCGAAATACAAAGGCTCTATCGCCTTTCCGCCGGTAATTAAAGCGGTCCTTTCGGGAATAAAACACACGCTCGCAACTCCCACGACCAAAATTGAAAGAATTATGGCGGTGGCGACGCTCAATTTTCCGTCTATTAGTTTTTTCAAAAAAATCACCTCTATACAATATATTACGAAAAATTTATTTTATTAACTTTTCGTAGTTATAGAGGCGAAAATTTTTTCAGAAAGATCTCGCGACGAGGTCTTTCGCCTCGTCCATATCCGCAACGGCTCCGTCGTAAATTATCTGAGCGAGGGCGTTTCCGATAGCCGTAGCCTCGACGGGACCTGCGACGACCTTCTTGCCCGTTCTCTTTTCGGTAAGTTCGTTGAGGTAAGAATTCTGACAACCGCCGCCGACGATGTGAATTGCGTCGAACTTATATCCGGTTATCTCTTCGACGTTTTTAATGGCTTTATCGTAGCAGACAGCAAGGCTGTCGTAGACGCAAAGAGCAAGTTCGCCCGGAGTTTCGGGAACTTTTTGCCCCGTCTTTTTACAATAGTCCTTGATAGAGCCTATCATACTTTCCGGAGAGAGGAATACGCTGTCGTTGACGTCGACTATGCTATTAAAGTCCTTGACTTCTTTCGCCATTACGACGTAATCGCCCCAACTGTATTTCTTTTCGTGTTCCTTTCTGACGCTCTGTATCATCCAAAGTCCCATTATATTTTTAAGAAATCTCGTCGACCTTCCGTATCCGCCCTCGTTGGTAAAATTGGCGTTTAAAGCCTCTTTTGTGGTAATGGCGACGGGGCTTTCTATACCGAGAAGGGACCACGTTCCGCTCGAAAGATAGAGAGGAGTTCCCTTTTCGGGAACAGCCATAACTGCGCTTGCCGTATCGTGAGTCGCGGGAAGAACTACGGTAACCTGATAACCGACCTCGTCGGCAATTTGTTTTTTAAGTTCGCCGACTTTCGTCGCGGGATCGGAAAGTTCTTTGAAAAGTTCAGGTTTAAGTCCGAGTTCGCTGACCGTCTTCATATCCCATTCCCTCGTCTTTGCGGAGAGAAGCCCCGTTGTCGAAGCGTTGGTAAATTCGTTTTTCTTAACTCCCGTAAGCAGGAAATTGAAAAAGTCGGGCATCATAAGAAATCTCGTCGCCCCGTTTAATTTTCCGCTCATTTTATCTGCGTAAAGTTGATATATCGTATTGTATATCTGGAACTGCGAACCCGTCCTTTCGTAAAGAGTTTCAAAGGGAATTATCGAATGAACTTCTTTTATCGGTCCTTCCGTTCTGCCGTCCCTATATGCATAGACGTCGCCGATAACTTCGTCGTTTTCGTCCAAAAGCGCATAGTCTACTCCCCAGGTATCTATCCCCATAGTCGTCGGGATTTTGCCTATTTCCTTGCATTTTTTCATTCCCTCTACGATATTTGCAAACAATTTTTTATAGTTCCATATAAGGTGCCCGTCCTTTTCTTCCATTCCGTTATCGAAACGGAAAATCTCTTCCAAAACGAGTTTCCCATCTTCTATATGCGATAAAATGTGTCTGCCGCTCGAAGCGCCTATATCTATTGAAAGATAGTATTTCATTGATTATACCCCTCTTAAAAATTATAATATAATAATACTATTTTTTTAAGATTTTTGCAAGGGTTTTAATTAAAATCGTATTTTTTTACTTCCTCTTTTATTTTCTCTATTGATTTTTTCTCTATTCTCGACACATAGGAGCGAGAAATTCTCATAACTTTCGCGACTTCTCTCTGCGCGAGAGGTCTGCCCCCTTTAAGCCCGTAGCGTAAGACCATTACGGTATATTCTCTATCCGTAAGCGTCTTTTTGATTATCTCCATAAACTTATCTTTCAGAAGTCTATTTTCGACTTTATAAAGGACGTTTTCTTCGCTTTCGGACAATACGTCCATAAGCGTAAGTTCGTTGCCCTCTTTATCTACGCCTACCGCTTCGGAAAGGGAAACGTCTTTTTTGAACTTCTTATTCGCCCTAAGCAGCATAAGTATTTCGTTTTCAATACACCTTGCGGTATAAGTGGCGAGTTGAGTTCCCTTGCCCGGTTGATAGGTGTTTATCGCCTTAATAAGACCTATCGAACCGACGGAAATAAGGTCGTCGGTATCCTCGGCGCCCTGATATTTCTTTGCGACGTGCGCAACCAACCTTAAATTGTGTTTTATAAGTTTTTCCTTGGCTTTTTCGTCGCCGTTTTCCCTATATAGCCGTAAATACTTCGCCTCGTCCTCGGGAGAAAGAGGTTTCGGGAACGTATCCCCGACTATTGCCGAACAGAAAAAAACGATTTTGGAAATTATGAAATTAAAAAAATCCCCTAACATAAAAGATACCTCTTTATATGTTATGGGGAATTTTGTCGTAATATGAAAAACAGGTTATTTTTTCGTCGAATACTTATCGCAACCGCCGCAACGGGAACAACTCTCGCAATCTTTACTTTGCTCTCCGTCCTCTTCGGTTTCGGCGTCGACTCCCTCTTCGTCGAGATTTTGTTCGCTCGTGAAAATGTCGTAAACCTCGTCGAGAATTTTATCGTCCTCTACGGGAAGAAGAACTTCTTCGCCGTTTTCCTTACCTATCGTAAATATAACGAGTTCGTCGGGATCTACGCCCTCGACAGGCTCTGACGGCTGAAAGAAAACATATATTCCCTTTTTGTATTCTATCGTTCCGACGTGATAAAATTTAAGCAAATCGCCTTGATCTCCGTAAAGTTCGACGATTTCTTTATTCTTGCCATTATTATTCTCTTTCATTTAATTTCCTCTTTTAAGTTTATTCATATACCCTTCTAAAATATATGAAGCGGCGATTTTATCTATGACTTGTTTTCGTTTATCCCTTCTCATATCCGCTTCTAAAAGCAATCTTCTCGCTTCCATAGTGGTAAAACGCTCGTCGGTAAGAGCGACGGGAATTGCCGTTTTTGCTTTAAGTTTTTCGATAAACTCCCTCGTCTTTACAGTCTGAACGCTTTCCGAGCCGTCGAAGTTTACGGGAAGTCCGCAAACGATAGTCGTCGCGCCCTTTTCTTCGGCGATTTTTACGAGATAATCTATATCGCTCGAAATATTTTTTCGGGTATACGTTTCAAGAGGCATAGCCATATCCCCAACGAGAGAAGAAACCGCTATACCTATTCTTTTATCTCCAATATCGAAAGCGATTATTCGTTCCATTCGCCACCTCGGAAGTATTAAAAAATTAAAACTTGCTAAATCTGAGATTTTACCGCCACTACCTTTTTTCGCGCTTTGCCGTAGCAAATCGCATTTTTATGATTGCTTTCAATAGAGCGTCCGAAGTTTTCGCAAGAAAAGTTCGCTAAAACCGTTAGGTTTTGTTTGCGTTTAGCAAACTGACGCTTATATTATATCATCTGTCGATGATGTAATACGACGCTCGAATAATTGCGTAAATCGCTTATTCTCGCTTATA
>CADBUU010000027.1 GCA_902797945.1 uncultured Eubacteriales bacterium
ATAAATCTCTTGGTTATCTCTTCGTTAATATCTGCAATATCGTAAACGGTGTATTCATTGAAAAAATACTTCTGATCGAATTTCGCCGCAACTTCTATATTGTCCGTAACGTTCTCAATCGTATATTTGTAATTTCCGCTACTTTCATCATATTCGAGCAAATCGGTTTTGTCTTCCCCATCAATGGTAAAGAGTGTTATTTTAGATGCGGCGTCGGGCTTAACAATAACCGTATAATCATACCCTTGTAAAACGCTTCCGCCAAGTATGGTGCCGCTTCCCGTTGCATTTTCGGTAATTACCATAGTAGAAACTTCATAAGTTTCATAAGCTGTGCCGACGTATCCGTCACCTGAAACCGTGCCGTCGACTGTTCCCGCGGCGATATATTTACCCGTATTTATCGCGTCGGTACTTTCTTCAAGATAAGTAAATACGGTGTTTCCGTTAGAAAGAAGATACACTTGTCTTCCGATTAGCGTTTCTTTACCTTCGTCCGAATAAACGTTTTTAATACCGAATTCGCAAACGTAAGTTCCGTTAAGAGCAAAATTCGCACTCGGCGTTATGTTTGCTAAAACGTTATTTATCTTTAAACTTACCACGTTCTTGTTTTCGTTCCTATAATAAAGAACGTACTTTACTTTACCGTTTGAGTTAGCATCTTTAACCGACGGTGCGAAAAAACATTGTTTAATAGCCCAACTATTAGCAGACGGCATTTTAAGCGTATATTTAAACGCTATGTTTTCGGTTGCCGCCGCTTCGCCGAAACTAACCGAGTAATTCGTAGTTATCGGCAACTGTGTTTTACCGTAAGACAGTTCACTAATGTCGTAAACGATAGCGTCGTCGTAGTAATATGTGTCTGCTGATACCTTTTCAACACCCGTATTGAACAATACGAACCCCATATACAAGGCTGTAACGCAACACAGTGCCAACGCTAATACAAGTGAGTATTTTTTGCTAACTATTTGTCTCATCTTTTCCCTCCAAAACTATTCAATTACATTATATCATATAGAAAGACACTTTTATAATAAAAAACAATATGAAAATATTAAAATCGTTTCAATTTTTATTGCCGTTTAATGCGTCTTTGATTGCATCGGCGACTTTCTCCGCACAAGCGACAATTCCTTTGTCGGTTAAATGGATTTTGTCTGCAAGTATCGAATCGTAGACTTTTTCATTTTAATAATATACATTTTTCGTCTTCGCAATGCGGAAAAGATTTTTCAATCAATATTTTATAAATATTTTTGCACACCGCTTTGGAAATGATTTTAAACCCCTTTTCGTTTATATGTTGATTATCAAAACCGAAATAACTGTCTCTGCAACCGAAGTATTTTTCTATCTCTTTCTTCTCATACCACTTTGCAATATCCTGAATCGGCATCGGCATATAAGAACAGACCCTTGTTACCATATACACATCTGCGTTCTCTTTACAAAATTCTTCTTGCGCTTCCATTATGTTTACGATATTATCGTTCATCCAGAAGCCTGTGCGAATACAGAAAAAATGCGTAAACCCCAACTTCTTGAGTTCTTCCCATAAAACAGAAAGATATATTTTATACAAATCTTTCGGCATATCGGAATCGCTTTCGCCTTGCAACCAAAAAAAACATTTATCCGTTAAATCTTCATGAGCGAATTTCTTTTCACTGTCTTCAAAAAAGGCCTTGACCTTCTCGCAAAAATACGCATGCACTTCGTTTGCACAAGCATCGCCTATCGTTGTCAACGCCATACTGTTTCTCTTGTTGTATTCAACTATTCTTTTATTGACGTCGTCCGCCATTTTTTCATTGAAAAAATATCTTATCCCGACGCCGCCTTGCGCAATATGGGCAAAAGCGCATTGCCTCCCACGTTGTTCCCAGCCTTCAACTACAAAAGCCGCTAAAGAAGGAGCAAGGGGTAAATTCGTCTCGTTAAAATACGAAAAATTAAAAACCGTTTTTTCTTCTTCTGATTTTAAATTGCACATTGCGGGACAAAAATATGTGTTTTCGTGATAATCTCCGAGTTTGCTTTTTCCGTTTTCGGTCAAATTCTCCGAATAAGCCTTCTCTAAATCTTTATACGAAAATTCGCCCACGGGAAAGGCTATGGACTTAAAAACACCGCTTTTCGCCCCAAGCCTTTTGGGGTTATGCAGATATTCGTAAGACCTTTGGTAGACTATTTGCTTTTTTACAGGATATACGCAAGCCCCCATCATATTTGACTGGCCGGCAAAAACAAACAACTCTCTTTTTTCCATAATTATTATAAATATTTCTTAAACGGCATTAAAAACGATAACTTTCCCGTCTTATGCCTGCCTTTAAATCCGTATCCATTTATCGGGTCATAGATTGCTTCCCATTCTTCATCTAATATCGGCGTATCGTCTGCACCGTTGACCGCAACGGCAATAAAACGCTCGCAATACTTTTCAGGAAAATAAATCACGGTTGCGTCTTTTAATCCTTTTACGTAAAATCTCCTACGATATTTTTCGCTTACAGGCGCTTCTTCATGTGCAGAGATTATACCGCCGTTTTGATTGACGTATATTCTACATTCCCTGTGTTCCGAACGGGTAAATCTGTATTTTGAATATCCGTCTTCGATTTGTGTTTCTCCACCCAACAAAACAGGTGCTCCTAGCGGAAATTTTAGCCGCGTTTCTGTGGTCGTGTCCGGATTATACACGGACAAAAGCATTGCATTATTAGATTTTACAAGCGTTATTGCCGGCAATTTCAAGCACTCCGCTTGTGTTTTAAAGCATATATCGTATCCGAATTCTGCCAATTTTTCACGAAGAACGCAAGGGTTGTTTTGTATATCAACCGTAATTACGCTTTCTCCCTTTACCGAATAATTCAAAATCTCAGTTTTAGTGCCATAAAGTAAAATTTTACCTTTCTTTGCCGCAAAATCTTTTAATAACCTTTCTATTTCTTCATCGTGTATTATCGGGCAAACTATAATTCTATCGAGGTAAACGGCTTCGTTAAGTCTTTTAAATACGTCCGTCGATACAACATAATTTAATGGAAATCCGCAATTTATTCCTTCCATTATAAACCTGTCGGAATAATACATTTCATACAATTCTTGTTGCGTTTTTGCCGTAGTATATTCACGCATGGGATAAAGCCATAAAAGAAAACTCAATTCATCGGCACAATCTTTTTCTGCCTTTAATAGATGCGGCAAGGGTTCGTAAACGCAGGCGTCTGGCATGTCTCCTTTAGAATTATCTATCGACAATATGTTTAATCGGTTTGCACTTTGAACCGACCCGTCTTCGCAAACTCTTGCAATAGACATCGGCAAATATATATCGCTCGGATATCCGTCATACCTGTCGTACCATGGGCTGTTCATCCACCACGGATCGTGAATATAATAACGGAACAAAAATTCCTTTCCGGGAAGTTCGCAAATTCTTGTCATATGCCCCATTATTTCCAAGCCATAATTGTCGTTCAACGCTGCCCACGGCGAATTAGGCGGAGGCATAATATTAAATCCCGCTTTATAAATTTTGTACAAAGGAACACCATCTGTAGCGTAATCTATCCCTGCGGAATTATTCGTTCCTCGCGTCTCTATAGGTACGTCATGACAAGATTCTCTGAAAAGTTTCCAAAATTCAAACACCTTTTGACTTGTATTTTCAAGTTTTTCCGCGTAAAATTTTTCACCGTCGAAAATTTTTCCTGTAAGTGACCACGGATTAGAACTAAAACCCAAACCGTTTGACAGCCAAATATAATCAAATCCTAAATCAGCGCAAAAAAGTTTTACCTGAGCACCTAAGAAAGTCGCAAAAGGTGTGTCTTGTGGAATTCCATCAGGATACGCGGCATAAACACGATCGTCAGTATTTAAAAGTGCGGTAGAATCTACAAATCTTAATTTATCAATCGCAGTACCCGAACAAATTTCGGTGTGCCTGTTATATTTAAAATCAGAAATAGCAAATTCCGGGCCAATGTCAAACGTTTCCCCTATGCGAATCTTTGAATTCGGGAAAAAAGCTTTGCCCTGTTCCTTAAATATCCGTACAATATTTTTTAACGTCCCATAAGTCATTTTGGGCGGATTATCAGTATAATATCTTTTTTTATTATGTAAACTTAGAGCATGGTCATCGCTTTCTGTCGCTAAATCCAAATTTGCCGTCCCTATAAAATATGCCCACTCAAATGAAGTATCGATATCACGGTTATAATCGAGAATTTCGCTACCATCTCCAACCCAAATCATAATCGAAATCTCTTCCCTATTTTTTAAGAGAAATCGCCATTGCATAAAAATTTCACGGCAAATATGATTAATATAGTCTTCAGTTGTCTCTTTAAAAGGCTTTAAACTCACTTCTAATGTAATCGAACGAAACATTTATTCTCCTCTCTGTCAGGAAACAATAGTCAATTTTATTCCGCTTAATATAGAAAATTTCTTTAACGTTTCAATTTTATCTCCGCAGCCTAACGCTACGTGGTGCGTGGGACCAGCCTCGCACCAGCGACTTAAAAATTCGTTTACCCTACAACCGAAATTCACTTTTGTATTGGTATTTCCTGTTTGCGGAACTTCTCCTGGAATAGATACACCTTTTGCCGCCACCATAGCAAGTTGACCGTCTTCTCCTACAGTTATCCCTAACATTGTTAAAGGACCTGATCTGATTGAAAATTCAACACCAATTCCACTTCCGGCTTTTCCATGATATTTTTTAAGTTTTCTTAAATATGGCTTTTTCGATGCAATTTCAATATTATGCGGTCCGTCGTGCCCTATTAAAACTATATCACTATCCGTATCAAACGGATGAATTTCGGCAAACGAACCGCCTGCACCTATTCGATTCATAATAAGCATTGCAGCCGCCGTTTTCAAATCCGCTTCTCCCGCCAAAGGCGTACCGGACGAAGTCAAAAGTGTGTTACCTATTATAAGGTTTGCAGCAATTTCTTCATAACGATTTTTTTCACCTTTATAGAAATATGCAAGCGCTGTTAAATTATTATTTACAATCAATTTATCTAATGCACACGACACTTTTGCAGCGATTATAAGATCTTCATCATGCACAAAGTCAGTTATAGGGTCAACTGACGGATTGCAAATTGTAAATGTTTTTTTTATAATATTTATCTTCGTTTCAACTTCTTTATCGGTTATTTCGTCAACAAGTTTTACAAGTTCACACATCTCAAGCATTTTTACATGAGAACCAAAAGCACGAGCTATCGCATTAGGGTCTGTATGCATATCGTACATGCCTTCATAAGTATGTCCCAAATATCCGATAGTAGCATATTTAAACGATGCGAGAGCGTTTGCAGCATCAACCCATTCATTTAATTCATTACGAATAAAGCTTTCTTGTACGGAAGATGCTACTATGCATTTCGGTATTTCACGACCGAGACGTCTATAAACCCCCGCTATTTCTGGCATAGCACAAATGTCATCATTGCAAAGTTGCATATAAGTAGTTGTGTGTGAGTAGTCCAAATGAGCCAAAGGCTGAATTCCAACCAACACTTGTGGCGCTGTAATATACCTTGCAAAAGGCATACATACGGATGAAGGAACATAAGTGGATAATAAAATGAAAAGCAAATCAATATCTTGCTTTTTTAACTCCTTAACGGCATCAAAACTTTTTTCGGGTGTGTCAACAAACCCCGCATCGAATATATCACATTTGTCTTTATCAATGAAACTGATCAATTCTGCGGTCTTTTTTTTCAATTCAGCCTCAAGCCCATCAAACTGTTCAAAATAAATGTAATGCCCCAAAGTAATAACTGCAATTCTTGCTCTTGTATTCATAGAACAATCTCTCCATTTCTATATTTTTTATATATTATAACATCATTATAATGCGGCATCCAATAGTTAAAATGTCGTTTATATAGCACAAAATGTCTTTTTTTAATTGACGATTTAGAAATATTGTTATATACTTATATTATAAGGTATCAACTATGGAACAAAAATTTGACGATTTTAATTTTGTAATAACAGAGATAAACGTTGCCCACAAATGGCTCTTTCATCCATTATCCGTTTACGACTGTTCAATCGATAGAAACAGTTATGGGCTTATATATATCTTAACAGGCGAACTAGATTATTGCTTTTCGGACGGTAAAAAAATAAAAGTAAAAGCAGGTGATATATTTCTATTAAAACCCACACATAGTTATAAAGTCACTTGTTCAAGCGAATGTTTACATTATACGGTCAATTTTCAAATCATGCCCGCCTCCATTGAAGGCGAAATGGCAAATAAAGTTTTAACAAACAATAACATACCTATTATTAATCAAAACACATCTATAAACGCACAAACAGATTCTTTTGAAAAAATATGTGAAATTTGGTCAAAAAAAGAACATGGTTATCGCACTCTAGCGGTTTCGCTTACATACAAACTACTTTATGATTTTATTTTAAAGCAACAAATACTGTACCGCAATGATGAATATTTAAAAATAGTTCCTGCTATAAATATATTAGAAAAAGATTGGGATAAAGAGATTACCCTTATTTCCCTTGCAAACGCATGCAATTTAAGCGTATCACATTTTAGACACATTTTTACACAAATATTTAAAGTTTCCCCTATGGAATACAAAAACTCTCTACGGTTGCTTTATGCAAAAGACTACCTTATGCGTGAAGGTTTTTCTATAAAGCAAATAGCATACAAATGCGGTTTTTACGATGCAAATTATTTCAGCCGTTTCTTTAAAAAACATACAGGTGTTTCACCGAATAAATTTTATCACTCTTAACCAAAGAATATTTATAAATTGATATTTTATAATATTTAATAAATTAACATCTATTGAATAACTTTTTTTTCATAATTGCTATTTCTTATATACTTCCAGTTACAACTATCATTATGCTTATTCTTTTTATTTTCCATACAACTTTCACGCCTAAAACAATTCCTAAAAATTTGTCATATTATCTTTTTCTTTTCTTTTAACATCACAAATATTTATAATAATCTTTTTTTGAGGTTTTGCATACTGAACGGTACAATATGTTCCGCCAAAACTTCTCGTTAAGTAACATATACAATATTTACTGTTGTCTATTAGATGTCTGTTCCGTGCCTGCATACATCCGTCATAATAAGTATCTGACAAAACAACAACTTTATCGGCTGAATTTAAAATATCTCTATATACGCGTTTATCGACTTCGTTCCATTTTAAGTCTTGATTTTTACACGGACAAACTACGATAAGTTTTATAAAGGGATATTGCTCTTTTAATAACAATATAACGTGTGCGGCGATCGTATCGTATCCGATTGCTCCGCCGACGCCGAAAAATCTTACGCCTTTTTCAATCAAAGAGATAACGGCTTCTCTCGTTTTATTGAAAATGGCTTTTTTCTTTTCGTTTGCGATTATACGGTGTCCTGTAAAACAACAAGTCTGCTCTATTAAACTCATAAAAAAAGGCGCCAACTCCTTCGAGTTGACACCTATAGAACGCACC
>CADBUU010000028.1 GCA_902797945.1 uncultured Eubacteriales bacterium
CCTCGCTTTTTTCTTATTGCCCGACGCCTCGTTTAACTTTTTAAGGGTATATGATTTTTGTGACGTTTCTTCTCTTCCGTATTCTCCGCTACTAAAAACGGCATTTGTTATCATCTCGGTAATATCGTCGAATTCTTTATCTCTGAACCAACAATCCAAAGTCCTTTGAACGTTTTCGTAAAACTTATCAAGTCGAAGTTCTACTAATCCGTCTTTCGTCGCTTTATCTTTTAAAACTTCCAAGTCGACCAAGTGACTTATTCCTATTCCCTTATCTCTGTAATGCTTCGCAAAATGGGTAAATATATAGGCGTATTGATTTTTTTGAACCCAATCCCAGCCGTCACCTATAACCTTATAAAAATCTTTATTATACGACGGTATTATCCGCTTATGAAGTTCTATCACCTGTCCGTCTTTTCCCCAATGAAGTTCGTGATCGCTCTCGACGCCTTCGGTGTAACCCATTTCAAGCATTAGGGAACGTATCTTCTTTTCGTAATCTTTTTCGCGTATTAAAATATCTATATCGCTCATCGAACGCATATACGGCGACGGATATAGATCTTTTATGATTATGCCTTTAAGCGGAATAGATTCTATCCCACTTTTCTTAAACGTTTCCTGTATTTCGTTTCCTTTATTCCATAAATTTTCAAGGAGATAAGTCCTATTGAAAAATTTTTTTGAAAGCCATGCAGGTATCTCTATTCCGCTATTTTTGAGCCCGTAATAAATAAGCCCGTAAATATTGTGTCTGCGAATTATCGACTCCGCTTTTTCCCAATCAAAATCATCTTCAAATTCGGCTTTTGTCTTATAAAGAGCGCTCTTTATAAGCGAAATAATAATCCTTTGAGTTTTATCCATCTTTCCTCCAAATCAAAAAATATTATTTCTCTTTTCTCCAAACCATCCTATCAACTACGCCCGTATACGACTGTATAAGTTTTACCACTTTATCCGACACGTTTAAATCCGTGTAATCGTCTACCGGTTTACAACCCTTTTTATTCATTACCGCAACTTCTATCGCCTGCAACAAATTCTTCTCGTCAATTCCGGCAAGAACGAAACACGCGCTGTCGAGAGCCTCGGGGCGCTCGGTAGAAGTCCTTATGCATACAGCCGCTATCGGCTTCCCTAACCCCGCGTAAAAACTGCTTTCTTCCGGAAGAGTTCCGCTATCAGACACGACTGCGTATGCATTCATTTGAAGATTATTATAGTCATGGAAACCGAGCGGTTCGTGCATTACAACCCTCTCGTCTAATTTAAAGCCCGTAGCCTCCAACTTCTTTCTACTTCTCGGATGACACGAATATACTATCGGCATATCGTATTTTTCCGCCATTTTATTTATTGCACCGAATAGCGAATAAAAATTCTTTTCGGTATCTATATTTTCCTCTCTGTGCGCCGAAAGCAATATGTATTTACCTTTTTTAAGACCTAATCTATCGAGTATATCGCTTTTTTCTATTTGTTCAAGGTTATTCGTCAATACTTCAGCCATTGGACTTCCCGTAACGTAAGTCCTCTCTTTCGGAAGTCCGCAGTCGGCAAGATATCTCCTTGCGTGTTCACTGTACGCAAGGTTTACGTCGGATATAATATCTACTATTCTCCTGTTCGTTTCCTCCGGTAAACATTCGTCTTTACAACGATTTCCCGCCTCCATATGAAAAATAGGAATATGCAAGCGCTTTGCTCCTATTACGGACAAACAAGAGTTAGTATCGCCTAAAACCAACACGGCGTCGGGTTTAACTTCAACCATAAGTTGATACGATTTAGCAATAATGTTTCCCATCGTTTCGCCGAGGTCTTTACCGACGGCGTTTAAGTATACGTCGGGGTCGGCTATTCCCAAATCTTTAAAAAACACGCCGTTTAAATTATAATCGTAATTTTGCCCGGTATGGCAAAGCAAACAATCGAAATACTCGCGACATTTATTTATTACTGCCGCAAGTCTTATTATCTCGGGACGAGTCCCTACGATTATTAGAAGTTTAAGTTTTCCGTTGTCTTTAAACATATTTACACCTTTTCAAAAAACGTATCGGGTTTTTCTCTATCGAATTGTTCGTTCGCCCACATTATAGTCACAAGTTCTTCCGTATCGCTTAAATTGATTATATTATGCGTATATCCGGGAAGCATATGAACTGCTTGAATATTATCGCCAGACACTTCAAACTCGATAACTTCATCAGAGCCTATTTTACGCTCCTGAATAAGTCCACGACCTTTGACGACGATAAAAAACTCCCATTTCGTATTGTGCCAATGCTGACCTTTGGTAATTCCCGGTTTGGATATATTTACGGATACTTGTCCGCATTTTGCTGTCTTTATAAGTTCGGTAAAACTTCCACGCTCGTCAATATTCATTTTGAGAGGGAAAGCGACTTTTTCTTTCGGAAGATAACTTAAATACGTCGAATAAAGTTTCTTCGCAAAACTATTTTTGGCAATTTCGGGTATTTCAAGCGTTTCGGGCTGTTTTTTGAATTTTTCAAGCAAATCGACTATCTCGCCGAGCGTGACCTTATGAGTTGTCGGAACGTAACAATACCGCCCATTTTGCTTAGAAACAGGCGTTAAACCGTCGTATTCACAACTGTTTTCAAAACCTTTCAAAGCCCTAATCATCTCTTCTACCAAATCGTCGATATATAGAAGTTCAAGTTCGGTATTTCTATCATTTACAGTTATCGGAAGATCGTTCGCCGTATTATTACAGAACGTTGCAACGGCAGAATTATAGTTCGGTCTGCACCACTTACCAAAAAGGTTCGGAAAACGATAAACCAAAACTTTCACACCCGTTTCTTTGGCGTAATCGAAGAATAATTCTTCCCCTGCCTTTTTGCTTCTGCCGTATTCTCCGTCGTATCTTCCTATTAAAGTCGCTTGAATTGACGAAGAAAGCATTACCGGGCACTTATTGCCGTTTTTTTTCAAAGTGTCTAACAGCAAACTTGCAAAACCGAAATTCCCCTGCATAAACTCTTCCTGCGTTTTCGGTCTGTTTACGCCCGCAAGATTAAAAACGAAGTCGGCTTTTTTACAATACTCGTCAAGGTCTTTTTTGAGACTATCTATATCGTATTCGTATATCTCGTCTATTTTAAGCCCCGTATTCGCATTTTTTCCGTCGCGAATATTTTTTAAATTCTCAACGAGATTTTTTCCGACAAATCCTTTCGCGCCCGTTACTAAGATATTCATATATATATTTTACCGTTTTTCCTGCATTTTGACAAGTTCTTCTTGGATATAAGAAAGACTCGCTATCTTTTTCTTGGTTTCTTCAACCGTCAGAAGTTTCGTATTGTTGGAATTAAACTCGGTTAAAGTATTGCGTTTTTCATCGCCTTCTTTGAAATATTTATCGTAGTTAAGTCCCCTATTGTCTGCCGGAACTCGGTAGAAGTTACCCATATCAATGGCGTGAGCGCATTCTTCGTTTGTAAGAAGCGTTTCATACATCTTTTCACCGTGGCGAATGCCGATAACCTTTATATCCTCTTTCTTGCCACCAAACAATTCGCAAACCGCTTCCGCTTGCGTTTGAATAGTGCAAGCAGGCGCTTTCTGAACGAGTATATCCCCGTTTTCTCCGTGTTCAAATGCAAATAAAACGAGATCGACCGCTTCGTCGAGAGACATAATAAATCTCGTCATTTTCGGCTCCGTAAGAGTGATTGGTTGTCCATTCTTGATCTGATCGATCCAAAGAGGAATTACAGATCCCCTCGAACACATTACGTTGCCGTAGCGAGTGCAACAGATTTTTGTCTTTCCGCTGTAACGCGATTTTGCAACAGCGACCTTTTCTTCCATAGCTTTACTAGTTCCCATTGCATTAACAGGGTAAGCGGCTTTATCGGTAGAAAGGCAGATAACGCATTCAACACCCTCTTCTATAGCCGCGGTAAGCACATTGTCTGTGCCTAAGACATTAGTTTTTACAGCTTCAATAGGGAAAAACTCACATGACGGCACCTGTTTTAATGCCGCCGCATGAAATATGTAATCTACGCCAGTCATTGCATACCTTATACTAGATATTTCACGCACATCTCCAATAAAAAACTTAATCTTTTCAAATTCATTCGGATATTTAATCTGATATTCATGGCGCATATCGTCCTGTTTCTTCTCATCACGGGAGAAAATGCGAATCTCGCCGATATCGGTTTTTAAAAATCTATTTAAGACCGCATTTCCAAAACTTCCCGTCCCGCCTGTTATCATCAATGTCTTTCCTGCAAATAAACTCATTTTACTCTCCGATTTTTTAATAATATTGATTTTAATTTTCCTTTTAGTCTATTTATAAATTTACGTTTACAATAACTATCCACAACCTTATTAAAAGGCTTTGCTTTAATATCAGCTATAAAATTTTCTCTTTTTTTTGGCAACACTACCGATTGAATCATAGATGAATTATTTTTAATTGCCTCTTCAATATTAACTTCCAAAAATTTTGTTTTATTTGATATTTTGTTAAAGATATCTTTTCCCCTGTCTGAATTGATAATAATTAGTGATGTTCCCTTGTCGTCATCCATTTCCGGCAAAAAATTTTGTACTCCCCAAAAATCCGCAAGAGTTATGTCAGCTTGTCTATGTTTTGTTTTAAATTTACAATCATAACAAGACGGGCGCAAACATAAATTACGCAAAAATGCTTTCATATATAAGTCGTCCGTAAGTTTTGCCACATACTCCGTATCGTTTGAGAATTCAAACGATACGGAGAATGTCTTCCAGCCGCAATTCTTGCGCCTGAAAGACATTCTCCGCGCGCTTGCGCGAGAAACACTTTCCCTGTACTCTAAATATTTATTCCAAACCATCGGAGACGGCACTCCGTGACATATTAAATCCTGCGTAATTAAATTGTCGTAGTCCTTGCCGAGATACGAATACAACCCACCTATCTGACACGGCGTTCCGGTAAACAAAACCAATCTACCGCTCTCTAAAAAATGTTTTGCCTGCTTATACGTTTCACCGATAACGCTTTGAACATATTTGCTGCCACGAAAGTCTTCTAATCCTTCTTTTGTCTCTGTATATTTATGTATAACTTTAAAATCGTTATCGAACGCCGCCCCGAAAACCGCTCCGCCTTTATCTATAACGCTTTCGGCAATAAGTGTAAATATTCCGCCTGACGAACTTTTTAACCTTATTTCTTCGTTATTGTTTATAGCCGCATACGCTTTAATGTCTCGCTCATTAGCCGCCGTTTTTCCGTTTACAATCGGGCAAACTTTTTCGCATAGTCCGCAATTTATACATAATTCTGCATTAACGACAGGGTATAAAAACCCTTCGCTATCCTCTATCATTGTTATGCAATTTTTTGGACAAATATCTACACAAGCAAAGCAGCCCGTGCATTTTGATTTGTGCGTTCTATCGGTTACCATTTTCTTTTTAACCTAATAATTTTTTTAACTATTCTTATCGGCAAATATGCAACTTTAAAGATAAAATCTACAACTCTATTTTTTGCCTTTATATATGTGATTTTTATTTTCTTATCAACCAAATTTTCTTCTTTTATTTGTTGATAATATTTATTAATATCATTACTGTTCCTATAACTACAAGCAGCTTGAAATTTTTTAATTAAATATTTATTATGAACTCTCTTATTCCATTTTTCAATTTCTTGTATTTGGGGAATATTATATATTGTTGATATAATCAGTTGCTCAAATTGTTCAAATCGTTGCATCTGTTGCTCATAACTTCTTTTTTGATGGGAATGACTATCGTTATGAACAACATACTTAAAAAGTGGCTCGTCAATCAATCCGTACTCAAACATATATGCTAAAGGAAGCATTAACTGCCAATTTTGTCCTTGCCTACTCTCGTAAATATGCAAAGTCGGAATAGCTGCTTTTATCGCGCGGCTTCGAACCATAATCGTTGCTGGGACAAATACAACATTACGTTCCATAATCAAATCTTCAAATAATCGAATATGATCATATGGCTCAGGCTCAATTCTCGCAAGCCGTCCGATATGTACATCTAATGCATTAGAATTAACAATAAGCCCTTGACAAAGGACAAAAGCTTTACCTACATTACTTTCCAAGTAATTTACTTTCTTGGTGATATTTTTCGGAAGGAGAATATCATCAGAATCAACCCACATCATATACTCGCCTTTAAAACGAGGCAATGCATTGTTAATCGCTGCTGCTTGTCCTGCATTTTTCTGGTAAATGTAGACAGTTTCTATATTTGACTCTTCGAAACGTGTCCGATACGATTCAAACACATCCTTCGTATTATCCGTTGAACCATCATCGACAAACAATAATTCTATTGGCCGATATGATTGTTTTAAAACTGATTCCAGAAATGCCGGCAAATGCTTTGCACCATTATAACAAGGAGATATTATACTAACTAACGGCTTTTCAGTCATTCTTTCTCTTTCCTTTTATAAAATTTTTCACACGATTCAGAAACTCTTTAAACTCTTTACTCTTAAAAAATATCAAAGCAAATATTATATTAGGAAGAATCGCAACTATAAATGCACTCAATAAAAATCTTAAAACATTTACGTTAGATAATAAATAATAAGTCGCTAAATATGTAATTACTCCAGCCACGCAAACTATTATAAAATATAAAATTAATTTTGCGTAATATTCGCTACTTGATTTACCGAATAAAAATTTATAGGTTGAATAGGGTCTAAAAACAACATATACGAGCCTTGACACAATTGTCCCGATATAAACACCAACAAGCCCCAAAAACTTTGCGCCAATAATAGAAACGACTAAATTAACTAACGCTTGTATTAATGCAAGCCATTTATCTTTATTAAAATTACCTTTCGCAATCCTTGCATTGTTGTAAATAGTTGACTGTCCTTGTAGATAACAATTAATAATTATCAATAAAAAACTAATTGTATCTATTAAATTGTCTTTTCCTATCCACAAAGTAATAAAAGGCGGTATAAGCACAAAAAACGCAATCGCACAGAAACCATAAATCCAAAAATTAATGAAATTTGCTACTTTAAAAACATTTCGGAATTCGTCTATTGTTCCCGACGCCGCCAAATTCCCAAATCCGGACGTAACACTTGTAAATATTATTGTAATAAATCCCAAAACCGAATTAATTATAAGATTATAGTTGCTTATTAAACCTACCGCAGCAACCCCTAACCCGGTTAAAGAAGAAATGATTATATTATCAGTAGAATGAACCGCAACAGAAGAAAATTGATGAACAACAAGCCCCCGCACTTCTCTATATATAGGTTTTCTTTCGTCTTTCGTTAAAGGTGTCTCCGGTTTTTCTTTAAGTATCGGAAATTTTTTATTCAAAAACGACACTAAAATAAACCGCGATATTAACAGCATAATAGATTGAGTAATCAAATATGCAAGAAAATTACGAAACAATATAAGAACTGCTATTTGCGCTACAATTGTTATTACATTCAAAACCATATTTATATTAGTTTCGACATAATTTTTTTGCAAAGCATTTACATAACTGAATTTATACGAAACAAAATACCCTACTACTGAATTAAAAAGAAATATTAAAAAATATAATCGTAAATCAAATAAGGACAGTTGATCCGCACCTTTTACTATATACTGCAAAAACGGCAATAACACTAAACCTATTACCGTTATAATCAGGGCAATTATCCTATAAACTTTTTTATAGAAATCTAAAAGTTTCAGTATTTTAATCTTATCATCTTCCGCAACGGGCTTGTACATCGCAAAAATTAAAGCCGTACCAAAGCCGAGTTCCGCAAAAGACAGCATAGACAATATCTCTGTATATAAACCGTTTACACCGAGATATTGATTTCCTAATATGTAAATGAATACCGTTCTCGAAGCAAATCCGAGAACTAAACTCACTATCTTACTGATTATTCCGTATGTTGTATTTTTTACAGCATTTTCTGTGCGTGACATTAATCAATTAGTCCTTTAAATTATCAAGTAAAAATCTTGTTGACTTTTCTTTCATAGTTTTTAATAATTGAAAATCTTTATCATAATTTATGGATTGCAATTGCTCTATATAATCCATATTAAATTTATCGTCGGTGTCGCAAAAATGTTCTTGACACTCAAACAATTCAGTCAAGGAATAAATACGAGAAACCATGTTTTCCATACCCAACCTGTTAAACACATAGAAGTTCTTATTATAAATAGTAGAGAACACACATGCGTGAAAACTGTCGGTAAACACACAGTCAGCATATTTTATCAATGAAATAAAATCATTTGGCGTAACGTCGTATAATTTATAATCGCCAAATCCTATATCAGACTTTGCTATCCCACATAAATGCGGCAAAGTTACTATTTTTAATTTATGCTTTTTTGCATACTGTTTCGCTAATTTCCTGATGCGTTTATCCGAACCTAAAAAATAACAGAATAAATACTTTTTTCCTATCCTTCTTTCAGGGCAAATCTCGTCCCAATCACTTTTATCTAAAAGCAACGTCGGATCTAATACCCACGCGACTTTTTTATCCGTTAGCGGTTGCAATAAATCAACGGCGTCCTTTTCACGAACCGATATAGCATCAAAGGAAGGTAAAATATTTTTAAAATACTTTTTCCGCTCTTCCGTTAATGAACTATGTCCAAGACTTGCCGCGTAAGAAATTTTTTTCTTATTATTAGGAACAAACTCTAAAAAATAATTATGGTCAAACCAATCTAGATTCCAAACCTGATCACTTCCGACAATAAACAAATCATAATCATCAATACAGCAATTTATATTATCTCGATAATATACCTTAATGCTATGCGGTATATACAAATCAAATTTATTAAACGCAAAATTCCTCTTATTTTTTTTTCGTTTTATTGGAATGATAATCAATTTTGTTATTACTCGTTTTATGTTAAAAAGTTGTAAAATCCTTCTTTTTTTTAATACTGAATTTGATTTTGGACTACAATCATAGCAAATCTGTTCAGAATTATATAACTGATTATTTAGATACACAGATAAGGCATATGACTGTAATAAGCCACCATAATTTCTATTTTTATAATACTTTGTAACTATTCCTATTCTCATACTTCTTTTTAAAATTTAATATGTTCTAATCATTACTATTTTTTATGTCTTATTGTATTTTTGCTCTCAATCCAAACTAATTATTTCCAATAATCTTTTCATAAGCCATAGACAAATTTTTTGCCGAATACTTCCATGTATAATTATTAACCACAGTATTATAGCCATTTATGGCAATTAAATCACAAATATCCCTATTGTCGTAGCAAAAACCAATA
>CADBUU010000029.1 GCA_902797945.1 uncultured Eubacteriales bacterium
AGTTTTAATTGTAGATGCTGACCCTCAATGTAATTTGACTTCTTTAGTTTTAGGGTATGATAACTCTATTGATATAAATTTGATATATCAGCAATATCCTAATTGTGATATATATACAGGACTAGACCCTGTTTTTCAAGGAAATGGAAATTTCGTAGTTGCTGAACCGTATCAAACAGCCAATAAGAATTTATACTTGCTTTGTGGAAATTTACGAATCGCTGAAATTGAAACTCAGTTGAGTGTTGCTTTATCAACTAGTGCTTCTATTACTGCAATCAAGAATTTGCCAGGTAGTGTTGGTTGTTTTATTAGAGAAACGGGTAGAAAATTGGAAGTTGATTATATCTTAATTGATATGAGTCCTAGCATTGGTGCACTAAATGAATGTCTTTTCATGAATAGCGATTGCTTTATTATACCAACAAGTCCAGATTATTTTTGTGATGAAGCAATAAAATCTCTTGCAAGAACTTTTCCAAGATGGAATAAAGAAGTTGAAAATTTTAGAAATCAGAAAGAGATGAGTTATCCTATCAATAAGGAGCCTCCTAAGTTCATAGGTTTTATTTCTCAAAGATATAGACCTCGTAATGGAGCTCCAGCTAAATCTTTCCAGCATTGGATAGATATTATTAGAGATTCTGTTAATAAAATTTTGCTTCCTGTTCTGAAACAATTAAAAATGGATATTCCATTATCGGTATTTACCAGCTATGTAAGTACTTCAGAACCTTTTAATTTTATTAGTATATCGGATTTTAATTCTTTGGTAGCTCAGTCACAGAAATATGGTGTCCCTTTATTTGAACTTACAAAAGCTCAAATGGAGCAAAGTGGAACCGTTTACAATAATATGGAAAATAGTAGGCAGGAATTCGATAAGTTATTTGATAATTTTGGAAATAATTTTATTAATTTACTAGCAAATATTTAAGATTAAATATGAAAGCTTCTGATTGTATCGTCAAATTTCTGGAATCTCAATCAATAAATATTGCACATAAGGAAATGTTATGAAACAGCGATTAGCAGATTACATAGCCGACTTTTTAGTCTCTCACGATATTACCGACTGTTTTACTGTTGTCGGTGGCGGTGCAATGCACTTGAACGATGCTCTTGGTCACAAAGAAAGGTTACATTCAACATATAATCATCATGAGCAGGCGAGTGCAATCGCAGCAGAAGCTTATGCTCGACTTAACAATAAAATGGCAGTACTCTGCGTAACAACTGGTCCTGGCGGAACGAACGCAATCACAGGCGTTGTCGGTGGTTGGCTCGATTCAATTCCTATGTTTGTGCTTTCAGGTCAGGTTCGTTACGACACGACAGCCCGATACAACGAGCAGTTTACAGAGGGGCATTCGCTCCGTGCTGTCGGCGATCAAGAATTTGACATTACAAAATCAGTCTCTTGCATGTGCAAATATGCGGTTATGCTTGAAGACCCGAAAAATATCCGCTTCGTCCTTGAAAAAGCTTTTCATCTTGCGACAACAGGCCGTCCTGGTCCAGTCTGGATTGATGTTCCTGTGAATTTTCAGGGAGCTGTCATCGAAACAGATGAACTTGAAGGCTATGACGGAAGCGATGAGCAGAAAAAAGATGATTCACAGCTTCCTTCAAAACTTGATAAACAGACTATTGAAACAGTAATCGAAAAAATCAAGAATGCGAAGCGCCCTGTTCTTTATGCAGGAAACGGCATTCGTCTTTCCGGCGGTTATTCGGAATTCAGAGTTGCGGTTGAAAAACTTGGAATTCCAGTCTGCACTTATTGGGATTCAATAGACTTGATTGAGACTGAGCATCCTCTTTATGTTGGTCGAGGCGGAAATATGGGTGACCGTCCAGGAAACTTCGCAGTTCAGAATTCGGATTTGATTCTTGCTGTGGGAAACCGTCTTCCAATCCGCGTGACAGGTTATAATTTTAAGACTTGGGCGAGAGAAGCAGAAGTCATCATGGTTGACATAGACCCTGCAGAACTAAAAAAGCCTACGATTCATGTTGAATTTCCGATTCATGCCGACGCAAAAGATTTCTTTGAACAAATCAATTCTGCACTAAAAAATGAATCCAAACCTATTTTTAACGGAAACGATTGGATTTCAGCCTGCCAGAACTGGAAGAAAAAATATCCTGTCGTGTTGGAGCGGCACAAAAATGAGAACGATGGATTCGCAAACGCTTATGCGGCTTTCGATATCATAAGTCGTGCATTACAAGAAAATACCGTTACGGTAACAAGCAACGGAACTTGCTGTGTCGCAGGCCATCAGACATGGTTCATCAAAAAAGGTTCAAGATTCTTCAATAATAATGCAATCGCTAGTATGGGGTACGGATTACCGGCTTCAATCGGTGCGTGCGTGGCAAACGGAAAGAAAACGACAATCTGTCTTGAAGGCGACGGTTCAATCATGATGAATTTGCAGGAACTCCAGACAGTCGTAACGAACAACCTTCCTGTAAAAATCATTCTGATTAATAATGAGGGCTATCATTCAATCCGTCAGACTCAGAACAATCTGTTCTCGAACCACTGCAAAGTCGGTATCGGACCAGAAAGCCACGATTTGTCATTCCCGGACTATAAAAAAATCGCTTCAGCATTCGGGCTTCCGTAT
>CADBUU010000030.1 GCA_902797945.1 uncultured Eubacteriales bacterium
AAAGAATAACTCCGCCGGCTGACAATGAATATGCGGTCGAACCGGTAGGCGTCGAAACGATAACACCGTCTGAATTCAGGTCATAAACGTGCGTATCTTCAATGTCAACGCTGAGTTTACTTATCACCGAAGAAGAAGTAACCGATCTGTCGCTCTCTATCACGATGTCGTTTAATGCGTTAAAAATTTTCCCTTCAATACTTACAGACAACAAGCTGCGCTGCGTAAACTTTAATTTATTTTCACAAATCAAGTCGGCGACTTTAACTGCGTCAACACATTCAAAATCGGTTAAAAAACCGACCGTTCCTGCATTTAAGGAAACAATTGGGGAATTGTATCTGATTGCATAGTCAACCGCAAGAAGAATTGTTCCGTCTCCACCGAAAACGGCAATTAAATCCGGCTTTTCATCTTTTTCGTCAAGATAAAAATATTCGGTTTTATTAAACTTTAATCTCTCGGTAAATTCTTTTAAACCTTGATTATCAAATTTATCTACTTTTGAAAAAATACCAACTTTCATATCTGAATATAATTATACATAATTTATAAAAATTATGCAATTGTTTTTAGAAAAAAATGAATAACTAAAATTTAAATTTTTCAAAAGTAACTTTCTCTACTTTATTTTTCGACCATAAAACGAGATATTCGACGTTTTTATCGGGTAATAACGGTGCGGCAGTAATAGCCTTGGGATATAGCCCGATTGCCACACCGAAATCGCAAATTTTTTTTACGGCAAAAATTCTGTCATCGATTTTAGTGACGATACCGTTTTTATTAACGGCTTTTTTACCGACTTCGAATTGCGGTTTAATCAAAGTAATAGCAAAACCGTCGTCCTTTAAAATATTGTAAATCGGCTTTAAAACGTATGTCAACGAAATAAAACTGACGTCGCAAACGACTCCGTCAACAAAATTCCCTAAAACGTCGATAGTTAAATATCTGGCGTTAAAATTATCAATTATAACTACTCTATCGTCTTTTTTAAGTTGGTCTGACAACAAACTTTCGCCAACGTCTACGGTAAAAACTTTACTTGCTCCCCTTCTTAAAAGACAATCGGTAAAACCGCCCGTGCTTGCGCCAACGTCGCAAAAAGTTTTTCCATATACGTTAACTGAAAATTCGCTAAGGGCCTTTTCGAGTTTATAACCGCCGTTAGAAACGAAGTTTAGCGCAAGATCCGAAACTACAATATTATCACTTTCTTTAACATCATAGGACGGTTTTGTAACGATTTTATCGTTTACTTTTATTTCTCCTCTCAAAATCGCTTCGGAAGCTTTTGTTCTCGATGGGTATTTTCTATTTTCAAAAAGATATGCGTCAATTCTCATAACCCGAAATTATGTCTAACATAAAACATTCAAAAAACTCTCTATTTTTAAAGATTTTTAAATTTTTCAAAATCTCATCGGAAAGCCCCTTTATTCGACTTTTCAGACCTTCTTCACCGTAAATTTTCACAGCCGTTAATTTATCGTCCTTAAAATCTTTACCCATAGTTTTTCCGAATGATTGTTTTCCGCCTTTTATATCGGAAAAATCGTCGACGTATTGAAATAAGACGCCAATACAATCCCCTATATTTTCATAAAGAGTCAAATTTTCTTTTTTTGATAATATTGCGGGAACAACAAAAGGTAAAATCAAAAATTTACATGTTTTTTTCTTGTAAATACTCATAAGAAGTTGTTCGTCGGACAAATTTTTGCCCTGACTGAACACATCGAGAGCCTGACCGCCAAGCATTCCGCTATAACCCGAATATTCAGCCACTTTTAAAAGGGCGGAAAGTTTTTCCTTTCCGTCGCAATATCTAATACAATGTTCAAACGCAAAATTCAGCAAGCCGTCGCCCGCCAAAATTGCCATAGCTTCTCCGAACTTTTTGTGGTTAGACGGCTTTCCCCGCCTCAAATCGTCGTTATCAAGCGCCGGAAGATCGTCGTGAATCAATGAATAAGTATGTATGCACTCCAATGCAAATGCAAACGGCATAACATCATTAAAATCAACCGACATTCCATCGGAGACCGCCATCATCAAAACGGGGCGAATTCTTTTTCCTCCGGCAAAAAAACTATATTTCATTGCCTCGGCAATGGGAGAATCCGAACTAACTTTATTAAAAACTTTTCTCGAATAATCCTCAAAGACATTAAGATAATAGTTATATTTAATTAAATACTCGTTTTTATTCATTCGTTTTTTTCAATCCGGCGAAATAAGTATTATATAAAAGCATTGTAATA
Organism: uncultured Eubacteriales bacterium; assembly: GCA_902797945.1. GTDB lineage: Bacteria > Bacillota > Clostridia > Christensenellales > Borkfalkiaceae > UBA10281. The sequence goes on from CADBUU010000030.1 coordinate 2,268, forward strand.
GTCATAGGTCCGACTCCTCCGGGAACCGGTGTTATAAGGCTTGCCTTTTTCGATACGCCGTCAAAATCTACGTCGCCGTATATTTTTCCGTCCACCCTGTTTATCCCTGCGTCAACGACGATAACGCCGTCTTTAACCATATCTTCCGTAATCAGATGCTTTTTCCCGACTGCGCAAACGAGAATATCCGCTTTCCTCGTAAAATCGGCTAAATTTTCAGTTTTACTATGACAAACGGTAACCGTGCAATTTTCTTTCAGAAGCATCAATGCAACGGGTTTTCCGACTATATTGCTTCTACCGACGACGACTGCGTGTTTACCGCAAAAATCGACCTCGTATCTTTTCAAAAGTTGAATTATTCCGTGCGGCGTGCAAGCGAGCAAGGCGCTTTCGTCAAACTGTGTGAGTTTCCCGATATTATCAGAAGAAAAGCCGTCAACGTCTTTTTCGGTCGGAATAAGAGAAAGAACTCTTTTTTCATCAATATGGCGAGGTAATGGAAGTTGAACTAAAATACCGTCAACAGACTCGTCGTTAGCCAAAGTCAAAACTACGTTTTCAAGCTTGTCCTGCGAAATACTTTCATCTAATTTTATCGTTTCGGAATAGATTCCGACTTCTTCACAGGCTTTTGATTTATTACGGACGTAAATTTCGGAAGCCGGGTCATTCCCGACGATTATAACGGATAACTTCAACACTTTACCGAAATTATTTTTTAATTCGGCAATTTTTTCAGCAAGTTCGTTACGCATGGTTTGAGAAACTAATTTACCATCAATTATCTTCATTTTGACTCTCCGTATATTTTTTAAACGACGCCAGAATGCCGTTAACGTAATTTAGGCTTTCGGGCGTAGAATATTTTTTCACGAGAAATAAAGACTCGTCGATTGAAACGACCGTCGGAATATCGTCAAAATATTTAATTTCGGCAAAAGCAAGCGTCAAAGCGCATTTATCGGTTGAATAAAGCCTATCTATATTATAACCTCTTGCAAATTTCGAGATATCCTCTTCAATCTCGGCCCTGTGTTCGTTAACCGCCGAAATAAGCGCAACGGCAAAATCTTTGTCCGATGAATTTAATTTCTGCTCGTTAAACACGTCGTCGATAAAACCGTCTTCCGTTTCATTGTTAAATAATTGAGCGAATAATATTTTATAAACTGCTTCTCTTGCGTCTCGTCTCATATTTTAATCCTTTATAACAAAAAGATACTACCCGATCGAAACGGTCGGATAATATCGGTTTTGATGAGTTTTATAATTCTTCGTTATTTTCAGAGAAAATTATCCCGTTTACTTTAACGTCGATATTGCCGATTTTATATTTCGACATAGATTCGACGTTATGTTTTATGCTTTGTTGAATATCGAACGCAACGTCGGGCACGCTGTAACCGTAATAAACGCTGACCGTAACGCTCACGTCGATTTTTCCGTCGTTTTCATTTATTTTTATTTCATCGGAAACGTTATTTCGCGACTTACTGTTCTTTTGAATTGCAACGCCGGCAACTTCTTCGACCGCAAGACGAACTATACCCTTTACTATACCGACGTTATATACAACTTTTCCCTTATTCCCGTTGTCGGAATGCCTTTTATATACGGACATAAACAACCTCTTATTCGTTTATATCTTCATTATAGCACATAAAACAAGTTTTGAAAAGCGTTTTTATGAAATTGATTGTATATAAACGTTTTCGGGAGAAGCATTTACTTCATTGGCACATATTGAATATATCAAAACGGCGTCTTCCTGACTGAAATCGGAATCTCTTACGATAACGCTTACGTTATCGGAAGTCATACCGATCGTTACGGCAACTTCGTTATACCCTTTTGATTTTATAAGATTTTCAAGAAGGTTTTCTTTTTCGCTTATTTCGGAAAGTTTGAGTTTCATCGCCAAAGCTTCAGCTTTCGTCTCGCCGTTTGCGCTTGCGGAAGAAATTATTTCGTCGATTTGTTCGAGTTGCTTGCTTCTCGATGAATTTCTCGTCGTTTTCATTTCGGTAAAATAATTTGCCGTTGTGACAGCTTCAACGCCGTTGCTCCCGACGATCGATGAAGATAAAACGAAATTGAGTACTGCTGTGGTTACGAGTAGCGCGATCATACAACTTAATACGATGACCTTTTTTCTTTTTGACATGGTTGTTTCTCCTTTAATTATTTATTTAATATTTGAATTTTATCGCACGAAACTCCCAAAGCAGTCGTCGCGGCGTCTAAAAGGGCTGATTTTACGGTTAGATTACCCCCTCCTTTCGCCACAATTACCACCCCGATTATTTCGGGATAAATTTCTCTTAATATTATCGGCTTTCCTCCGACTAACACAGGAGAAGAAGTTGATGTTACTTTATCCCCTTCGGTTGTCGTTTTTTTGTCTTCCGCTATCTCCGTTGTTACTCCGGATTTTGCCGTAATAACGACGGATACGTCTCCGGCCCCTTCGATTTTAGAAAGAGTTTCAGATAATTTTCTTTCTAAAACAGAAAGATATTCGCAAGAACTTTCGGTATTTTTCTCATCTGACTTCCCGTTAAACGTATATAACGCAACAGCAACTACCGCAATAACCAAACCGATGACCAAAAGGTATTCAAACTTGATTTTCTTTAATTTGTCAAACATAAACTATTACCTTTTCAGTGTCTACGTTAAGCGTTTTCGCAACGTAATCGCATATTACACTATTATTTATATGCTCGTTATTTTCTCCGATAACTAAATTACTTAAATAAACCTCTATTTTTAAAATATTCATTCGACTTATTTCGACTTTGACCTTTTCGGCAACGATATCCTTTTCAAATAATAACTGCTTATAATATTTTTCAAGATAACTTTCTTCTTTCTCATCGAAATATCCCACAGTTTTACTATCGCTGTAATTATCGATGTATTTATCGAAATCAACTATTTCTTCAACGTTAAAATTTAATATCGGTTTTATAAGCGTTATGGCAAATAATACGGAAACAACCGTCCATACTGCATTTTTCATTCTTCCCTGAGGCAAAATAAATTCGCAAAGAGATATTATTATCGCTGTCAAACATACTGATATTAAATAAGTTTTCATATAATTGTCTGAGAAGTTATGATCATCATTATAATCGTAATTATAAACGAAAGTGAAACGAGAAGAAGAGCCGCAACGACGTAATTTAAAGCGCCGCTTATTGAATTTATAAATTCAAATGTTCTGCCATCTCCTATCGGTTCAGTAACCGCATTTACAAGTTTTAGAGTAAAAGAAATAGCGACTATTTCTATAATAGGACCAATGATATATCCGAATATCATAATAACCGATAACGCGCCGAGTGAATTCTTCAACAATACCGCAGAAGCCATTATCACGTCAAGTCCGTCTTTCATAACGCCGCCGACTATGGGGATTGAACTATTTATCGTATATTTTATCGCTCTTAAAGAAATCCCGTCGCTCAATGCCGCACTTAACCCTTTCACTGTCAAAAAAATTGAAAATACAGCTATAATAAGCCCGATTATCCATTTTATTATCGAATAACAAAGCCCTATCGCTCCTTTTAATTTTACGTTTTTATTAATATTGGAAAGGACGCTTAAAACCATAACGGCAATAACGATAGGAAATATAAGATTTTGTATAATGATTACGATAAATTCACAAATAAACGCAGCGCTCGGACTATAAACGGCCGCTTGAGCTGCGCCGCCGGTTGCCGTCATCAGAGATAAAAGTATCGGAAATACAGTTTGAATTATACTTGCTACGCCGTCTACCGCATTTTTTCCCTTTACAATAATCGAATACCCTATACCAACGACGGAACATAAAACTATTGAATAGGTCGCAAAATATGCAATTTCCATCACACCGGAGCCACTTGTCCCGCTCTTTAACGAACTGATTATTCCGCATAAAATCAAAACGATAAACAACGATATAAATACCGGAATTTTTTCTTTAACGTTTTCTTTGAAAGTATTTAAAACGAATTGTATGTAGTCGGTATATCCATCCTCGTTTTCTCCGATTATCAATGAAAATAAAAATGATTTAAAATCATCTCCGTCAGTGAACTTTTCAACCGTATCAGAATATATTCTTTCAACGCCTTCGAAATCTAAAGAATCAATCAGTTCTTCAATCGTTTTTTCAATATTTTCAGGCGTCGAATTTTCTTCCGCATACGCAACCTGTTTTATCGAAAAAAATAAAAAAACAAATAAAATACTAAAAATAAGTATAGATAACTTTTTTATCATATCAAATCGACGATTACCTCAACAAGGTTTTTAACTATAGGCATAGACATGGTCAAAATAATAATTCTACCGGCAAAAACGACCTTGTCCGAAATGGATTTTAAACCGAAATCATCTATAAGCGACGCACTGAATTCCACAAGATAGGAAATTGCGATAATTTTTATTATTATTGAAAAAACACCCGTATCTATTTCGGATAAATAAGTCAGATTTTTCAATTCGCCGATAAAATCATAAACGTAAGACGCCGTAGTAAGCAATAGTATTATCCCGGAACAAACTGTAACGGGCATCGTTAATTCCGAGTTAATGTATTTTAGATATACGATTATAAACGCAGAAATAACGCCAACGGCAATTATTTTATAAATACCCATTTTAATACAAATTAAAAATTGTTTTGATTGAGTCAAAAAGATCGGCAATCATTCCCATAACGAGCGTTAATACTATAATAAGTCCGGCAAGGCTTACAAGCGTCGCTATATCGTCTCTGTCCGATTTCTTTAATATCTGGCAAATAACTGTAATAAGGATACCAATCGTGGCAATTTTAAAAATTATCTCTACGCTCATAAAATTATAATCATCGTCGTCATTCCAACCGAAAAACCAAGCTTTGCACCGAGCGACGAATACCTCCTTGCCTGTTCTTTTAACTCTTTTATTTTTTCATCTAAAAATAAGCGGTTTCTTTCTAAAAAGTCTCTTTCGGCGTCAAAATTATGTTTGCCGATCTCATAAAAATAATCAGAAATTTCTTTTTTTTCACTCTCGTTTAGAAATTTGGGTAAAATACTTTCAACACTAATTTCCTCATTTCCTAAAATACATTTCGTAACAAACGAATTAAATCCTTCGTTTCCGAAATCGTCTCCATAAAACTCACTAATTCCGCCATTTTTAAAATTGAGATTTCGTAAAGCCGTAGAGTTGAATTTTTCAAATGCTTTATAAAACTCATATTTTTGACTGAATTTATTCGTCAATTTCTTACCCAAAAAAGTTGTAAAAACCGTAATAAGGAGCCCAAATAATAGTTTAATCATAAAAGTCTCATATTTTTATCATAAATTTTATAAACTTTGAAATTCAATAAAACGACAAAATAATCAAAAATCTTGTTCTCTATAATTCTTTTCCCTTCTTCTTTTTTTGTTATGTCGCATAAATCGTCCCCGTGAATTGTAGCGACAACTTTAACGCCGGAATTTGCCGCGAAATTTAACCCGTCAAAGTCAGATTCGTCTGACAATTCGTCGCAAACGATTACTTCCGGATTCATAACTCTTACTCCGTTATAAAACCCGAATTTCTTATCGCAATAGCGTATAACGTCGCTACACTTCCCTAAATCGCACGAATTACCAAGAGAAAATTCGTCTCTTTCATCGATAAATAAAGTATTAATTGATAATCTTTCGGAATATTGTTTGCCTAAATCTCTCGCAAACGTTGTTTTACCATGAAAAGGCGGAGAAATAATCAAACAATTTTCGGACAATCGATTACGTTTGTTTCGAAAAAAATTTTTGAACAGCCCTCGATGACGTTCGGAAATCTAATGCACAACGAGGAAAAATTTTTTATCGATACTATTTTCCCGTCCTTTACAACGCATTCTCCGGACACGCCGATCCTTTCGCCTTCCGAAGAAGAGATAAATCCCATTTTTAAATTGTTTTCGATCGAAGCGTAAGAATAGTTGCTTAATTTCAAAATTATGTTTTCAATATCATTTTTTCCGATAACGTAATCTAATTCTTTTTTTAAAATACCTTTGTCGTAATACGTTACCACGATTTTTCTATTTTCTCTCGCTCTGATTTCAAGGATATTTTTAAAATCGTGAGAAAAAATCTTTTCTTTAATTTTAGGCGATAAGAAATTTAACATAACTTGTCCTTCAATTTATCTTACGAACAAGCAGTAATTTTTAGAACGCAAAATAAGGCGAAGAATAAAAATTCAATAAAATTTTTTGTATAATTTAATATTATAAAAATTATACCCACAAAAAACGGTTGAGTTTTTGCATTAAAGCAACAAAACTCAACCGTTTAAAATTAATTGGTTATATTCTCTAAAATTATTTTTTCTTATCTGATTTTATTATATTTTTTAATTGTTTGCGGTAATAACCATAAACGAACGAGAAAAATAAAAGTATTATTGCCGCAATAAACGAAAATAGCGCTCCCGAGGTAAAATTAAAGGTTACCGCATCCAAAACAACTTTTACATCGTTAATATCGCCACCGACAAAAGTAGTAAGCGTCCCCGACTTAAATAACGCTATAAAAGCGTTTGGTAAAATGACCAAAACAAAAAACGGAAGCCAACCGAGCCATATCGGAAGTTTAAGTTTAATGCCGGGATTTTTTGCGCCCGCTTTTAAGATAATTTTAAGTATAAGATACGCCCAAGTAAAAAAAGTAAACAATATGACGTATCCCACGATCTGCATTACTTTTGCGATGGTCTGCATTGTCCCTTCATCAATTTTTTCAAGGAGCAAAGCCATAATTTTTTCTTTTAATTGTTCGCTGTCATCCATTTCCGTATCTTCACCGTCTGCATACGCCACGGCTAACCCGTAACGGGAATGCGAGATAACGCTCGCCGAGTTTCCTTTATTTTCGTTTTCACTATTCTCGAGCGCCGCAAGGAATAATTTGTTAAGAATTTCATCCAAATCAATACTTCCGTTTTCGTCCGAAAACTCCGCTAAAATGTCATTGACGTTTTTTTCGATCTCTTCGCGCATCTTAGCCTTATCCTCTTCGGAAATATCGTCGCCGAACTCTTCACTGTTTTCGATTTTTACCATAACGCTGTCGTAAACGTCCATAACTGCCGTAGAAACACTTTCAACAGTCGCGTCGTCCGCAGACAAAACGTCAATTATATTTTCAAGATTTTCTTCAATAAACTCCTCGTCTATCCCAAGTTGTTCAAGCGCTTGCTTCGTTTCTTCGTCGATATTTTGTCCGTCTTCGAGAGATTCTTGAACAGCTTTTTGAACTTGCTCTTTTATAACGGTAACGACAACGGATTTTGTAATCGGTTTTATGGCGTTTTGAATGTTATCGGAAAGCGTTTGCATAATATTTGCGACATTACTTTCGATAATTCGCTCGAACGGCTTCGTATCGCTACCGGTTGCCGCCGAAATAAAAGTAGACGTATCGAGCGCAAGAGATAACGAAAAACTTAAACCCGATTCACCCAAAGAGTTTATAAATTCTTTCGTCATATCTTCGTTTTCCGACTCTGCCGAATCTCCTTCGTTTTTATTTTCGGGGGCAATCATTTTAACGAGTTCCGGAGTTACGTTTATCGAAGTTTCCAACTTCCATAAAGGCATAACGAAATATCCTACTATTGCAAATATGCTTAATGCGATTATAAAAATATTAAAAACAAACAACGTAAACTTTAGTTTTGCCTTACTTCCTTGCGAAACTTTCTTATCTTTTGACATTTTTTTGAACCTCTTACGCTTTTATAGTGAGATTATACTATATATAATTGCAATTTGCAATAGTTTTTTTAAATTTCTAAAAAAATAAATATTTTCCGTTTTTAATATTTTTAACAGTCAACTCAAAATTTCTATATAGTTATTCACCCTAAGAAACATAATTTCAAGCGTATATTCGCGTTTTTCTGACGAATCCTAACAAAATGAAGCGAAAAAACTTCTATATACAGTTTGATTTTTCCCCAAAAGTCGATTTTTGACAAAAATAAAACACAATATATTGCTTATTTTCCATATAAGTCGTTTCGGCTAATTAAATTTACCGTTAAAGTATACAACTTGACGGAAACAATGTCAAAATAAAGGAATAATGTAGATTAAAAAAATTAAACTTAAATTATTTTTAATTTTTTAACTCATTTTATGAATCATATTATTTAAGTTGTGGGTTCAAC
>CADBUU010000031.1 GCA_902797945.1 uncultured Eubacteriales bacterium
TGGCTCGGAAGAAAAGACGGAAAAAAAATGCCGAACGAAATAAGCGGAGGATCTTACCCGACGGTTTTGGCTGCCGACATTTTATCGGATATATATAAAACCTCTAAACCATCGGATTTTACAAAACCTCAATCGGTAATAAAGGTAAAAGTAAATTCGGAGCAATACGAAAAAAACGGTAAAATTTATTTAAGTAACGGCGATATAACCGATCCTGAATTTTATTTTACTTTAGGAACGGAACCCAAAACCGTATATAAGGAAAGGACACCTCAAATTTACGACTATAAAGTAATTTATAAAAAACCGTATATAAAATTCGAAGTCGATAAAGACGACAACTTCGAATTCGAAATAAACGACCTGTCAGGAAATATCATCTACGACTCAATGTCCGGACTTTCTCCTGAAATTTTAGCGAAAGAAAACGAAGTTTATTATCTCTATTTAACGCCTTATCGTATTGAAAACGGTAAAAAAATTCACGGGAAAAAGATAAATCTCCCTTCCGTGAATACAAGAATAAAAAACTATATTTTCCCAAATTTTTCAATGAGTTTTTAAATGTTTTACACCAACCGTAAAATCACGCTTCTACCACCTCTATTTGATTTAGAGCGTTTTCAATAAGCCCTTCGACGTCGAGTTTCGATTCTTCTTTTAAGACCTTTTCCATTTTCGGTTTAATGACCGGATATTTGGGAAGAAATACCGTGCAACAATCTTCGTAAGGAAGAATGGAAGTATCGTAAGTTCCTATTTTTTGCGCAATCTCAATCGTATCGAGTTTATCAAATGCTATTAAAGGTCTGAAAACAGGCATTTTAACCACCGAATTCGACGAAGTTATGCTTTCCACAGTCTGACTTGCAACTTGCCCCAAACTCTCGCCCGTAATTATCGCTTGCCCGCCGAATTTTAAAGCGAGCCTTTCGGTAATTCTCATCATAAACCTTCTCATCATCGTTATCATAAATTCTTCCGAACAAAATTTATGTATCGCTTCCTGAATTTCGGTAAATTTTACGATATATAGTTTCATTCCGCATGAATATTGTGATAAATTCTCCGCAAGTTCGATGACTTTTTGTTTTGCCGCCTCTCCGGTATAGGGGTAACTGTGAAAATGAACCCCCGAAAGTCTCATTCCTCTTTTACACATCATATATCCGGCAACGGGACTATCTATACCGCCCGACAACATTAAAAATCCGTGTCCCGACGAACCTATCGGAATACCGCCCATTCCCTTTATAACGTCGGTATATATAAGCGTTACGCCGTTTTCCCGAATATCGATATTTAATACAAGTTCGGGATTTTTGACCTTTACGGTAAACACATTCGGATACGCCGAAAGAATATCCCCACCGACTTTTGCGGAAAGTTCCACCGAATGAAGAGGAAATCTTTTATCCGCCCTATTGGTTTCAACTTTGAAAAACCCTCTTTTTTCTTCCATTGCCTTAACTGCGCAGTCGCTTATTTTATCGACGTCGCTTTCCACGCTATACCCGGGACTTAAAGTATGTATTCCGCTTACTTTTTTTAAGGCACCGATTATTTTATCGAAGTCGCCGTCGGAGAAATTCGTCACGATATATCTCATTTGTGATTTTTCGAGTTCGTGCGAATAAGGGGATAACGCCATCTCGATATGATCCTCAAGAAGTTTTAAAAAATAAAATCTATTCTTGCCCTTTAAAAATATCTCGCAAACCCTGATTATAATTATCTTTTTCATACTCTCATTACACCTTTTAGCCTTAATATACATTCTTTCAGTTTTTCGGCGGCGAAAATAGCCTCTTCCTCGGTCGTAAAACGAGAAAAACTAACTCTTAAAGCCCCGTCAAGCGTTTTATTGTCGAAACCCGAGCAGAAAAGTATCCTGCTGTGTCTTTTTTTCGACGAACAAGCGGAGCCTGTGCCGATAATAACGCCGTAATCTTCCATCATGTGTTGAATAACTTCTCCCCTTAATCCGACCGCCGAAAAGGATAAAATATAAGGAGATGAATTTTCCGCAAAAAACCTCACACCGTCAACCGAAACGATTTCTTTGAATTTTCGCTTAACTCTATCAACTTTCAAATAGTTACTTTCTATTTCCTTAAAACACTCTTCCGTAGCAACCGAAAAAGAAATTATTCCAAAAACGTTTTCCGTTCCGCTTCTCAGCCCGTCCTCTTGTCCTCCGCCGTAAATAAGCGGAGAAATATTAACACCCTTTTTCTTAACAAGCGCGCCGATTCCTTTTACTCCGTTGATTTTATGAGCGCTTATAGAATATAAATCTATTTTACTTGAAATTTTTTCGGGAATTTTACCAAACGCCTGAACTCCGTCGCTATGAAAAATAACCGACGGATTTTTCTTTTTTACCACTTCCGCAAGCCTGTCTATATCGTTTACGGCGCCCGTTTCGTTATTAACGTGAACTATCGAAACGAATACCGTATTTTCGTCAACAAGCGACAACAGGCTTTCCTCGTTTACACTCCCATCTTTATTGAGTTTTGCAAACCTTGCGTCGTATCCCGAAATTTTAAGTTTATTGAAACATTCGTAAACGGCGGAATGTTCTCCGAGCGTCGTTACGGCGTTTCCCCTTTTGCAAAAAGAAAAAATAGCCGTATTATCAGCTTCGCTTCCGCAAGAAGTAAAAATAAGATCGTAACCAAGCGGAAAACGGGACAAAATCGTTTTTTTTGCATTTTGTTCGCTTTCTTTCACTTTTAACCCGACTAAATATAGAGCAGACGGATTAAAATATTCTTCTTTTAAATAAACTTCCGCCGCCTCCAACGCTTTTTCAAGAGGTTTTGTCGTTGCGGCGTTATCAAGATATATCATTTGTAGTCCCTTTCGATAACTTTTTTACCCGTAAAAGATACGAGATTAAGCAAATATTCTTCCTTACAATCCATTATGATGAGATAGTCCGCGCCCGATTGTTTTACAAAAACGTAAAAACCTTCTTCAATATACCTGTTAGGCGTCGCGTAGACTTTTTTAATTCCCGGAGAATTGAATAATTTCGAGAAACTTTCGCTCGTTATTTTTCCAACCTGCTCTACTTCGTTCGCCTCGAATAAGAGTATTTTTTTTCTCCTTTTATAGTTTATCACCTTAATAAGTCGAGTGGAACCCGAAACGAATATACAGTCGACGCAATAATATATTCTGCCCCTTAAAAACCAAAACAAAAACGCCGTAACGCCGAAAAATACCGCCGTTATTAAAAATGAAATATCAAAAAAACCGAATAAAAGCGACAAGCCCGCCAAAATAACGTTGACGAAAAAAACAACCGAATAAATGACGTATATCGTTTTTTGAAATTTATAATTTATCGGATTTATCGACTCTTCGTAAAGAACTTCTTTCATATCCCCTCCACGATTTAGATTATTATAACACTTTTGGCAACGTATTGCAAACGATTTAGCCGAACGAAACCCAAACTCGGCTATCTGAATCTTACGAAAGTAACCCCCCTTTCGCCCTCGCCGTATTTGCCGAAACGGAAACTCGTAACGTTTTTATTTCGCCGTAAATAATCGTGTATTGCGGAACTCAATACCTTCATACCTTTTCCGTGAATGATTTTAACTTCTTCGAGATTTGAAAGTATCGCCCCATCGATAAAACGTTCCACTTCCGTCAGCGCCTCAGCTGAGTCCATTCCGATTACGTTTATTTCCGTTGCCCGGGCAAATTGTCCATCACTTTTTACCGCTACCGTAGTCCTCGGTTTTTCCTTTTTCTCCGAAACGAAGAACAAATCCGAGATTTTAACTTTCATTCTCGCAGATCCTACCAAAATCTCGCACTCTTTTTTCTTTTGATTGTAGAAACTTACTTCGCAGATTTCGTCCATAGGTTTATAGTAAACCTTGGCTCCCTGTTTAAGCTCTTCTTCCTTTACGGGTTTATAGTTGGTAACCGAGATTTCGGCATCGTCCAAAGAATACTTTTTATCTTCAAGTTTATTTCTAAGCGTTCTCGCTTTTATAAGATCTCCGCTATCTATTTCGGCTTTATCAAATAAAACTTTTATCTCGTCTATTATCTCGTCCGCCTCTTCGAGTTTTTCGTTGACCATTCTCCTCGATTCGGCTTTCGCCTTTGTATAAAACTTTTCCTTTTCCCTTTCGAGCCTTTTCTTTTCCTCTTCGATTTCCTTTAAAACTTTTTCTTCCTCGTCTTTGATTTCCGAAAGCCTTCTCTCCGTTTCGGAAGCTTTATACCTCGACGCCTCCGCCTCTCTCAAAACCTTTTCAAAAGAAATTTTTTCTCCGCCGAGAAGCGAATACGCCCTATCTATCAACTCCAATTTAAGCCCCAAAGATTTGGATATTTCTATCGCGTTGGAACTCCCCGGTATTCCTATATTGATTTTATATAGCGGAGCGAAAGACTGAGGATCGAATTCCATAGAGGCGTTCATTATGTCTTTTTGTCCGTAAGCAAACTCTTTAAGCGACGAATAGTGCGTCGTGATAATGCCGAAACTCTCGGCGTTTAACAGATATTCGATTACTGATCGCGCTATCGCGCCGCCCTCCTCGGGATCGGTCCCCGCGCCTATTTCGTCGATAAGAACGAGGGATCTGCCGTCTACGTTTTCGGTAATTTCGACTATATTTTTTATATGCGAAGAAAAAGTCGAAAGACTTTGTTCTATACTTTGCTCGTCTCCGACGTCGCAGAATATTTTATCAAAAAACGAAAGGGAGGTTCCTTCCGCCGCAGGAACGAATATTCCGCTCGCCGCCATAACAGAAAACAAACCAACCATCTTCAAAACTACCGTCTTTCCGCCCGTATTCGGTCCCGTAACGAGCAAATACCTGTATTGTTCCCCGAGTTTAATATCGAGAGGAACAACCTTTTTAGCGTCTATTAAGGGGTGTCTGCCCTTGATTATTTCGATAAACCCGTTAGAAGTGAAAACAGGTTCGACCGCCCTCGTTTTGTAGGCATAAATCGCCTTGGCGAAAGTCAAATCTATCTCCGACAGAAGATCTTCGTTCCTTCTTAAACTTTCGGAAATCGCGCCGACTTTAACGGACAAATCGGAAAGAATTCTCTCTATCTCGTTTTGTTCTTCAACCGATGCGCTTCTCAGCGAATTGTTGAGTTCCAAAACGGCGGTCGGCTCTATAAAGACCGTCGAACCCGTCGACGACTGATCGTGAATAAAACCGCTGATTTGATTTTTAAATTCGCTTTTAACGGGCAAAACGTATCTATCCCGTCTCATCGTAATTATATTTTCCTGCAAATATTTTCCGCTTCCGTCTCTTAAAAAAGACGAAAGCTTCTCCCTTATCTGCTCGTTTATTCTCTTTATATTCCTTCGTATCTGATAAAGCCGTTCGGAGGCGTTGTCGCTCATTGCGTCTTCGGATAAAATCTTAGTCGTAATATCCCTTTCAAGATATTCGTCGACAAAAATACTATTTATTATACCTCTTAAAAGCGGGGCATTTTCTTCCGCTGAACGCATTGCCGACTGACACAATACCCTTCCGCTTTTCAAAAGTCTCGCAACTTTTAAAAGTTCGCCCATCGAAAGACACGCCCCCTTTGGCGCCTTAATCAGAATATCACCCATATCGTCGTAATACGACAAACCGCCGACTCCGAAATTATATAAAAGTTTCATTCCCTCTCTCGTCATTTCAAGACGGCGTTTAGCCGATAAATAATCGCTTTCGGGCTTAACTTCAAAAAGCGTTTCCTTGGTTTTATTCAATACGCAAAACTCTGAAATTTTTCCCTTTATTTTATCGAATTCCAAAGATTTCAAGACTTTATCCGAAACCATTACAAAACACCTCTCTTATAATTTCCGCAAGTAATTTTTATTCCCGTTTCTCCGCTTTTCAATTTTTCGAATTCCGCCTTGCCAACGCCTATGAGATTATAGAAATTCCGATTAGCTTGCGGAATAGATAAATAGGCCTCGTTGTAAATCTCAAAAACGCACCTACCACCAAGAATATAACGCCTTATTTTAAACGAATAGCCCTTTTCGTCTTTCATCGAAAAGGTAAAATCTCTTTTGCACGACGAACATTTTTTCCCGAAAGGACAATAAATCAATTCCATAAGGCGAATACTTCCCTTAGTGAATAAATATCCGCAATCTTCTTTGAAAGACGCCAACTGATTTTTGGAAATTTCCTGCGATAAGACGGGAACACAATTTCCCATATTCGAAAGAACGGACAAGTCGAGAGAATTAAAAACGTTAAGCCCCGAACCGACTATATATTTTATCCCAAGTTCTCTCGCAAGTCCTATCCCATTTATACCGTCGGCGTAAATACCGTCGAAAAAACCAAGTAAAGACTTTATCTCGTTGCTCTGAAATTTATTAGTAAAAGCCGGAACGTATAAAAATACGGGACTTTTTTCCCTCGCCTTATTAAGACTTACAACGTCGATTTTTTTATAGTTTAAAGGAGAATATACAAGGGCGAAATCTTTGTCGGAATTTAGGTCGCGCGTTAAATCGTCAATCAAATAAACGTCCGAAAAATCAAAATTAAAATTATATGAATAATCTCTTTTAAAATCAACAATTTTACAATGTTTTATGTCTTTCGAAAAAATCTTCTCGTATAGATCGGAACGCATTTTATTAAGTTTGGATTTCGGAATAAAAGGCTCGCCGACGATAGTTGACGATAAAGATAAAACACGGAACGGATACTTGTCCGTCTTGTTTAAATTGTCTTTTAATTCTTTTTCAGTAAGCCCGGAAGTTATAGCCTTTATCAGAGGTTCGTCAGAATAAACGACCACGCCGTCGCAAGAAAGTTCCGCTCTTTCGCCGACGATAAATTTTGCCGTTACGGAAAGATTTTTATATCTCTTGTTTTTGATAAGTTCATCTTTAAGGGTTACGTCTTTCGTAATTCTCACCTCGTCGCCCGCTTTAACTTCTCCCCTTACCTGAATTTCTTTTCCGTCCCGAAGGCAAACGGCGCTTCCTACCTCGTAACCGTCTCTCAAAATTTTAAAAGCGTCACCTTCCGAAAACGACTCCATACCGTCTATAATATAAGTCTTATTTTTACGAGTCAATTTCCCAACCGAAAATCCGATATTGCCCTGAACTTTATCTGAAATAATTTTATCGTCCAAACCAAATGTATACCCCTCGGTAAAATCTCCCCTGTTATACGCCCTCTTCACCTCGTCGAGCGTGTAACTTTTCCCCTCGACGGCACGTCTATACGCCCTCGCCGACAACGCAACGTATTCGGGAGACCTCATTCTGCCTTCTATTTTTATGCTTTTTACCCCGAGATTTTCAATATCTTTTACTCTGTCTATGAGGGCAAGGTCGGAAAGAGATATATGATAACCCCATTTGTCTTTTGTTTCAAGAAAATACTTCTGTCTGCACGGCTGTTTGCACAGTCCCCTGTTTCCGCTGTTTCCGCCGATAAACGAACTCATATAGCAATGTCCCGAAAAACAGGTACAAAGGGCGCCGTGAGCGAAAATCTCAACGTCTATAAACTTTGATATTTCCCTTATTTCATCTTCGCCCGTTTCCCTCGCCAAAATAACTCGGTCAAAAGAATTCTCTTTTGCAAATCTCGCCCCGTAAACGTCGTTTATTCCCGCTTGCGTGCTTAAATGCAATTCAATATCGGGAAAATAA